>JBKTBE010000128.1:0-2113 GCA_046883645.1 Collinsella sp.
GAGTTTGACGTCGTGCTCGAGGGCTTCGGCGACAACAAGATCCAGGTCATCAAGGCCGTCCGTGAGCTCACCAACCTTGGCCTGAAGGAGGCCAAGGAGGTCGTCGAGGGCGCTCCCAAGGCTGTTCTCGAGGGTGCCAAGAAGGAGGACGCCGAGGCTGCCAAGGAGAAGCTCGAGGCTGCTGGCGCTGCTGTCACCCTCAAGTAATCAGGCTCTCTCGCCAGATTTCTTTGCAGACGGGGTTCGCATTGCGAGCCCCGTCTTTTTTGTTTTGGCCCCTCATTCTCATTGCTCGGCACGCAGAACACCGCTGTCTTCGCCGTGCCAATCCCGTTACCGCTGGGGCGTAAAATTGCGCCATTCGGGCAATAATTTGCGTTGACCTGCTGAAGAATTGCGTTTGCCTTACGGCGACGTATGTCTCCGGCGGTAAGATACTTCGGTATCGCAATTTGGTCTGCGGCCGCCGTGCCGCACGCACAGGGCGCATTCTGCGCCTGCGAAAGGATCCTTGAATAACATGAAGGCAATCATCCCCGCCGCCGGCCTTGGCACGCGTTTTCTGCCTGGCACTAAGTGCACCCCCAAAGAGATGCTGCCGGTTCTCGACAAGCCGGTCATCCAGTATGTCGTTGAGGAGGCGCTCGACCCCGAGGAGGTCGACGATGCCATCATCGTTACTTCTCCCGGCAAGCCCGAGCTGCTGAACTACTTCCAGCCCGATCGCTCGCTCGAGAACCTGCTGCGCGAGCGCGGCAAGAACGCCTATGCCGATGCCGTCGCCCACGCTGGCGGTATGCCGGTCGACTTCCGTTATCAGTACGAGCCCAAGGGCCTCGGCCATGCTATTCGCTCTGCTGCCGACGCCGTGGCAGGGGAGAACTTCCTGGTTCTTCTGGGTGACTACGTTGTGCCTAACCGCGACATCTGCGACAAGATGCTCGCCGTTTCCAAGGAGCACGGTGGCGCTTCGGTTATCGCCGTCGCTGCTTGTTCGCCCGAGGAAGTCAGCCGCTACGGCGTTATCGCCGGCGAGCGCGTCGGTTCGCTCGAGGGCGCCGAGGACGTTGCCGATGCCGAGCCGGGCGCTGTCTGGCGTATCGGCGGTCTGGTCGAGAAGCCCGCTCCCGAGGCTGCTCCGTCCAACCTGTACATCGTCGGCCGCTATCTGCTGAGCCCGCTGGTCATGGACCTGCTGGCAGATCAGCAGGCCGGCAAGGGCGGCGAGATTCAACTCACCGACGCCATGGCCCGTTCACTCGACCGCGAGGCCATGTATGCCGTCGTCATCGACCCGCTGTCGGGCTACGACACCGGCACTCCCTCTGGCTGGATGGCCACTAACGCCCTCATGGCTGCAAGCGACCCCCGCTTTGCCGATGCCTTCTGGGACGCCATCGACGAGCGCGGCGGATTGATGCGCAAGTAAGCCTTCGGGCATCGACATTTACGGGCGCGGACCTCGGTTCGCGCCCGTTTTTTTATAAGAGCTGCGATTGCTAGCTCTCTGTTCACATAAAATATATGAACAGATGTTCGATACACATACATCTACCTGCGTGTTTTCTGTCGAAAAACTTTGCTACTCCAAAAACTCAATCGCGTCAAGGCTTTTCTTGCCCAACGGTCGGTACCTGATAAACTATTAGGTTGCGATAACTGGCGAAGCTATGCCTCGCCAACCCACCGAGCATTTCCGTGAAGGAGGAAAAACCTGGTGACCTACGCATACACTGCCACTGAGCGCAAGCGCGTCAGCTTCGGGAAAATCCCGGAGGCCATGGAGCTCCCCAACCTTATCTCTGTTCAAAGGGAATCCTTTGAGCGTTTTAAGGACGAGGGTCTTCGTGAGGCGTTCAAGGAATCCAGCCCCATCCAGAGCCAGAACCATGTTCTCGAGGTTACCTTCGGCGAGCATCAGTTCGGCGACCCCGCGCACACCGTCGAGGAGTGCCGCGAGAAGGACATGACCTATCAGGCCCCGCTTCTGACCGATGTTCGTCTCACCAACAAGGAGACCGGCGAGATCAAGGAGCAGCTCGTCTTTATGGGCGACTTCCCCATGATGACCGACCAGGGCACCTTCATCATCAACGGTACCGAGCGTATCGTC
>JBKTBE010000027.1:0-25733 GCA_046883645.1 Collinsella sp.
GACCGCAACACAACGATCCCGACCTCCAAGACCGAGGTCTACTCCACCGCTGCCGACAACCAGACCAGCGTCGAGATCAACGTGCTCCAGGGCGAGCGCGAGCTTGCCCGCGATAACAAGTCGCTCGGTAAGTTCCAGCTGACCGGTATCCCGGCTGCCCGCCGCGGCGTGCCGCAGATCGAGGTCACCTTCGACATCGACGCCAACGGCATCGTCAAGGTCTCCGCTAAGGACAAGGGCACCGGCAAGGAGCAGCAGATCACCATCTCCGGCTCCACCGCGCTTTCCGACGACGAAGTCGATCGCATGGTCAAGGACGCCGAGGCTCATGCCGAGGAGGACAAGAAGCAGAAGGAAGAGGTCGAGGTTCGCAACCAGACCGACAGCCTGTGCTACTCCACCGAGCAGACCCTCAACGAGCTCGGTGACAAGGTTTCCGCCGACGTGAAGTCCAAGGCCGAGGCCGCTATCGCCGACGCTAAGAAGGCGCTCGAGGGCTCTGACGTCGAGGCCATCAAGGCCGCTGGCGAGTCCCTGCAGTCCGTGGCCTACGAGCTGGCTCAGGTTGTCTACGCCGACGCTCAGCAGCAGACCGACGGCGCCGCCGGCGCCCAGCCTGCCGACGATGACGTCGTCGACGCCGACTACGAGGTTGTGGACGACGAGGACAAGTAATCATGTCCGCCCGTAAAGCTCGCACGGAGGCGGCTGCCGCTGGCGCCGCCCCCGTTGACTCTGAGGAGAAGGACGTGAAGATTCCCGTAGAGGCCGTCGACGATACCGAGGCCAACGAGGCCGCGGCCGCCGAGGCTGTCGAGAACCAGGTAGAGGATTCCAACAAGGAGGCGACGATGACCGAGGACGAGATGGTGGAAGCTGCTATCCGCGCCGGTGAGGAAGCCGCCGACAACGACTTTAAGCTCAAGTTCGAGCAGGCCCAAAAGGAGCTCGCCGACGTGCGCAGCGAGCTCGATGCTGCGGCAGAGGCCCAGAAGGCCGCCGAGGACAAGGCAAAGGACGCCACGGAGCGTACCGCCCGTCTGCAGGCCGACTGGGAGAACTTCCGTCGCCGCACCGCCAATGAGCGTATCGCCGAGCGCGAGCGCGCGACCGAGAAGCTTGTCACCGCGCTGTTGCCGGTAATCGACGATATCGAGCGCGCGATCGACCATGCCCGCAGTCAAGAGCTTTCCGACGACTTTAAGCAGTTCGTCGACGGCGTCGACGCGGTACATGCCAAGCTGCTCGACGTGTTTGCGCACGAGGGCGTTGAGCCCATCGACCCCAAGGGCGAGGCGTTCGATCCACTCGAGCACCAGGCCGTGGGACGTGTCGAGGACGCATCGCAGTACGACGAGACCGTCAACGACGTGTACCAGAAGGGCTACCGCATGGCGGATCGCATCCTGCGCTCCGCGATGGTGACGGTGACGTACGGTGGCGAGAAGCGCCCCGCGCCGGAGCCCGAAGCGGCGCCCGAGGATGCTGCGGCCGATACGGCCGAGAGCACCGAGGAGTAATTGAGAAGGGCCCCGGGGCAACACCCGGGGCCCTTTCTGGCCTAGTGCCATATGAAAGCATGAGCCGTCGTCCGCATGGGCGGCGGGCGTAATAGGAGAGGAGCTACGATGGCTGCAGGCAAAACCTTCTATGACATCCTGGGCGTATCCAAGAGCGCCTCCGACAAAGAGATCAAGAGCGCGTTTCGCAAGCTCGCGCAAAAATATCACCCCGATGCCGGCGGCGACGAGGCCAAGTTTAAGGAGATTAGTGAGGCCTACGAGACGCTTTCGGACGAGAAGAAGCGCAAAGAGTACGACCAGATGCTCATGTTCGGCGGCATGCCGGGCGCGGGCGGCGCGTATAGCGGTGGCTACGGCGCCGGTGCCGGCGCGAGCGGTTGGGGCGATATCTTCGACAGCATCTTCAGCGGCAACGGCGCCTGGGGCAGCGACTGGGGCTCGGGCTTTGCCGGTGCCGCGGGTGCTGCCGGTGCGGGCGCGGGCCGCAACCGCGCACGCAAGGGCGGCGACCTGTCGCTGACCGTCGATGTGACGGCCGAGGACGCGTTTCGCGGCGTGACGCACAAGGTTACCTACCGCATTCCCTCGACGGGCGAGCAGCAGACCATTACGGTCTCGGTGCCTGCGGGTGCGGTCGACGGCGGCAAACTGCGCTACAAGCGTCGTGGCGAGTACGGCGTTGCCGGCGGCGAGCGCGGCGACCTGGTCGTGACCACGCACGTGGAGGAGCATCCGCTGTTTAAGCGCAAGGGTGCCGACGTGACCATGGAGGTGCCGATCTCGGTCTACGAGGCGGCGCTCGGCTGCACGGTGGACGTGCCGACGCCCGGCGGTGCGACGGTTCGTCTGAAGGTGCCCGCGGGTACCCAGACGGGCAAGAAGTTCCGCTTTAAGGAGATGGGCGCGCCCGACGTTAAGCACCGTGGCCGTACGGGCGCGCTGCTCGTCGAGATCAAGGTGCAGGTTCCCACGAACCTGTCTGATGACGAGCGCGATGCCATGACCAAGCTGCGCGAGGCCGACACGCGCGACTATCGCGAGAAGGTCAATCGTTACAAGGCGACGTACTAGGGCGGTCGCGGCGCACGACCACGCCCGCGGGCTTATGATGGACGATAACGAGACGGAAAGGGGTCAGGTAGCATGGCCGAGGACAATAGGAACAAACCGCTGTACATGATCAGCGTGGCGGCCGAGCTGACCGGCATGCATCCGCAGACTCTGCGCGTCTACGAGTCCAAGGGCCTGGTGAACCCCCAGCGCTCGGGCGGCAACACGCGCCTGTATTCGCGTGCCGATATCGAGCGCCTGGAGCTCATCAACCAGCTGACCGACGAGGGCATCAACCTTGCCGGCGTGGTGCGTATCCTCGATATGAAGGAGCGTGCCGAGGAGCGTGAGCGCGAAAACGAAAAGCTCCGTGCTCGCGTGCGCCAGCTCGAGGACGAGCTGCACGAGTACAAGATGCAGAAGAAGATCACCGCCCTGGCCCCGCGCGACGGCTCAGTTAACCCCGAGCAAGTCATGCGCAAGCTGCTAGGCGCGGGAACCGATCTTTAGTTACGGCGGCTCTACGACGCAAATCCTAACAATATGAGAGTGGATAATCTCCCACTTTTGGTCCGCTTGAGGGCTAGAAACGGGGGATTATCCACTCCCATTTTTGGCTGGCGCTTGGGGACGTTCCTTTTGTGCCGGCACTTTGGGACACTCCTTGCACCAAGTCTGATGTCACTACACCGGGCTCGTTCTATGCTTTACCGAGATAAAGTGAACGTGCAGATTCGTAACCCACTCGCAACCGTTCTATGGCACGATATTGAACGAATGTATGCTATGCGCCCGAGCCTTTCGGGCAGAGTGGGAGACAGTATGGTCAAGCTGTACGAGGACGGCATCTACCTGCGCGGCGGCAGCGAGGTCGTGCCTGCGGCCGAGGCTGCCGAGCGCGGCATTACGCAGACGCCCGAGGACGCCAAGCGCGGCACCATCGCGTATTCGATCCTCCAGGCACACAATACGTCCGGAGATCCCGAGGCGCTCAAGATTCGCTTCGATGCCATGGCGAGCCATGACATCACCTTTGTCGGCATCATCCAGACGGCGCGCGCCTCGGGCATGGAGCAGTTCCCGCTGCCCTACGTGCTCACCAACTGCCACAACTCGCTGTGCGCCGTGGGCGGCACCATCAACGAGGATGACCACGTCTTTGGCCTTTCGGCTGCCAAAAAGTACGGCGGCATCTTCGTTCCGCCCCACATCGCGGTCATCCATTCCTTTATGCGCGAGAACTTCGCCGGCTGCGGCAAGATGATCCTGGGTTCCGACTCGCACACCCGCTACGGCGCCCTGGGCACCATGGCCGTGGGCGAGGGCGGCGGCGAGCTGGCCAAGCAGCTGCTGCGCGACACCTACGACGTCGCCTATCCCGGTGTCGTGGCCATCTACCTCACGGGCGCCCCGCGTCCCGGCGTCGGCCCGCACGACGTGGCGCTCGCCATCATCCGAGCCGTCTTTGCCAAGGGCTACGTCAAGAACAAGGTCATGGAGTTCGTGGGCCCCGGCATCGCGAGTATGACGACCGACTACCGCAACGGCGTCGACGTCATGACCACCGAGACCACCTGTCTTTCCTCCATCTGGGCTACCGACGAGGACACGCACGCGTTTTTGACCATGCACGGCCGCGGCGACGACTATCGCGAGCTCAAGCCCGCCGATGTCGCCTACTACGACGGCTGCGTCGAGGTCGACCTGTCGAGCATCAAGCCTATGATTGCCCTGCCGTTCCATCCTTCCAACGGCTTTGAGATTGATGAGCTCAACGAGAACCTCGAGGACATCCTGCACGAGGTCGAGCTCGAGGCAGCCAAGATCGGCGAGGGCAAGACGCACTTTAGCCTGCTCGATAAGGTCGTCGACGGCAAACTGCACGTGCAGCAGGGCGTTATCGCCGGCTGCTCGGGCGGCAACTACGACTCCGTGGTGCAGGCGGCCCGCGTACTCAAGGGCGCCAACACCGGCTGCGGCGAGTTCTCGCTGTCGGTCTATCCCACGAGCCAGCCCGTGGCACTCGAGCTCACGCGCCGCGGCTACATCTACGACCTCATGGAGGCCGGCGCGATCGTGCGTACGGCGTTCTGCGGCCCGTGCTTCGGCGCCGGCGACACGCCTGCCAACAACGGCCTGTCCATCCGCCACACCACGCGCAACTTCCCCAACCGCGAGGGTTCCAAGCCGGGCAATGGCCAGCTGAGCGCCGTGGCCCTGATGGACGCCCGCTCCATTGCGGCGACGGCGGCCAACGGCGGCATCCTGACGCCGGCGACCGACCTGCCCGAGGAGACCTGGGACGAGGCCTGCGAGTACACTTTCGACGATGCGCCGTACAAGAAGCGCGTGTACTGGGGCTTTGGCAAGGCCGAGCCTGCCGACGAGCTGGTCGAGGGACCCAACATCAAGCCGTGGCCCGCGATGGAGCCGCTCGGCGACGATATCCTGCTCAAGGTGTGTTCCAAGATCATGGACCCGGTCACCACGACCGACGAGCTCATTCCCTCGGGCGAGACGAGCTCCTTCCGCTCCAACCCGCTGGGTCTGGCCGAGTTTACGCTCAGCCGCCGCGACCCGGCTTACGTGGGCCGTTCCAAGGAGGTCGACGCCGTTGAGAAGCGTCGCGTTGCCGGTGAGTCCGCAGGCGACCTGGCGGCGCTCGATGCCGAGCTTGCCGGTGTGTTTGAGGCACTGGCCGGCGCGGGTGTCGCGGCCGATGCCAAGGCTACCGAGTACGGCTCCATGCTCTACGCCAAGAAACCGGGTGACGGTTCCGCCCGTGAGCAGGCTGCAAGCTGCCAGCGCGTGATCGGCGGTCTGGCCAATATCGTCCACGAGTACGCCACCAAGCGCTATCGCTCCAACGTGATGAACTGGGGCATGGTGCCCTTCCAGATGGAGGCCGAGCCCAACTTTGAGGTGGGCGACTATGTCTTCGTGCCGGGTATCCGCGCCGCGCTCGACGGGGACCTGAAGGACATCGCCGCCTACGTGGTGCGTGCCGACGGTGCGGTTGAGCAGATTGAGCTCTATATCGCCGACATGACGGCCGAGGAGCGCGCCATCGTCAAGGCCGGCTGCCTGATCAACTACAACAAGTTCAAGGCCGCTGCCGAGTAACTCTGCTGTACGCCCCAGCCACACCTTTCCCTCGTGCTCACGCGCTTCGCGAGGGTCGCCCGAGGGAAAGGTGTGTCCGGGGCTACCGCGACGTTCTCGTTGGGTCTTGAGGGACGCTAAAAATAGACTTGCTTGATGCCGCCTCTGTTATCGGGGCGGCTTCTTTTTGTCGAAAACCACCACAAAGGTGCCTGTCCCCTTTGTGGTGGTGGGGGCGAGCTCGATGCTGCCGTGCTCGCTGAACGACATTCTAATGAGCGTCTCTACAGGATTTTATCTGGGCTGGCGGGCTTGGTTGTTTTGGGGATGCCGAGTTTGGATGACGCGAAATCGTCAACATTGTCCTTAATTCCGTCTTTGGTGTAGACAGTGACCATATAGGTGCTGTGTCCGAATTCGCCCTTGTCGCGTGTTGCCCAGGCATCCCAGTAGGCGGCCCCGTTTCGCCCTTTGATTTTTCCGACACGGCGGAGTTCTGTTCTCTTTAATTTCTGGTTGCTATAGATGGTTCGACCGGCCTCCTCGGTGAGCCCGCACTGTCCAAGCAGCTTGTCGAGGACTTGGTTCATGTGGCGCTCATCGGTGTTTGGTGCGTAGTCGTAGGCGAGGGTGATGGAGTCGAGTGGCTGGTCGTCGATCAGATAGTTTAGCGCCTGAGGTTCAAGGCAGAAATAGGGGGAGCATCCGTCGACCTTGCCGAGCAACGGTAACTTGGACTGCCAACTTCCGGTGGGAATTGCATATTCGTAGAACACGCCACGGCAGACAAAGGAGAGCGAGGTGGCACGCGAGCCGGCGTTGACCATTCCGCATAAATCGAAGGGCGAGGCGATACCAAGGGAAAAGGGCGTGGCGACGATAAGGAAGAGTATCACGATGGGTATGGCGAGAATGGCGATGACGTTGCGGCCGGTGGAATGAGGCGGCTTCATATGCGCTCCTCGAGAGAAAGAGCAGGCAAGCTCGATGACAAATGAATAATCTCAGCTAACGATTCAATTTTAATCTCATAACGTGTGACAGCTGGACGTCGAAACCGAGAACCACCACAAAGGTGCCTGCCCCCTTTGCGGTGGTCTTCTGTTTGTCTCGATTTGTAACAGTTAGACCCTAATTTGCCGAGTAGATGTTACAGATTGAGACAAACGGGCGCCGCTGGTCATTTCATCTTGATTTGTAACATCTGGAGCCATAAACAGCCGCTAGATGTTACAGATTGAGATAGTAAGGGGACGAGGCCGTAGCGGGTGAGCGCGCCTGCTCCCTATCTCTCAATCACTCAGAAAATCTTATATATAGAGACTTAGATTTGTGTATAAGATCGTACAAAGCTGGCAACAATACTTCTCGAACAACGTGAAGCCGCCCCGTAGGGCGGCCACCCCAAGAGAGGTGATTCCATGAGAATCGATAAGCTAGCAATGACGTCGCGCGAGGCGTTGCAGACCGCCATGAGCACGGCTGCCGATGCGCAGGCCGGCGCGGTGGAGCCGATTCACCTGCTGTCCGCCCTGCTCGGTGCCGGCGAGCGCAATATCTCCGTGATCATCGAGCGCATCGGTGCCGACCCGGCTCAGCTCGCACGCTCCACGCAAGATGCCATCGACCACTCGCCCAAGGTTTCGGGCGAGGGCCAGCAGATGGGCCTGTCCAACGAGCTCGTCCGCGTCATCGAGAAGGCCGAGAAGAAGGCCACCAAGATGGGCGACAGCTTTGTGGTGACCGAGCATCTGCTGATGGCACTTGCCGAGGACAAGGGCGAGGCCGGCCGCGTACTGCGCGACGCCGGCGTCACCAAGGAGCGCATCGAGCAAGTCTACGAGGAGCTGCGTGGCGATGACCGCGTGACGTCTGCCGAGGACAAGACTCAGTTTGAGGCACTGGAGCAGTACGGTCGCAACATCTGCGATCTGGCCCGCGCCGGCAAGCTCGACCCGGTCATCGGCCGTACCGATGAGATTCGCCGCACCATCCAGGTCCTGTCCCGTCGCACCAAGAACAACCCCGTGCTCATCGGTGAGCCGGGCGTCGGCAAGACGGCCATCGTCGAGGGCATCGCCCAGCGTATCGTGGCCGGCGACGTGCCGAGCACCCTGCGCGACCGCGACCTTATCGAGCTCGATATGAGCGCGCTGGTCGCCGGCGCCAAATACCGCGGCGAGTTCGAGGACCGCTTGAAGGCCGTGCTCAAGGAAGTGCAAAAGTCCGAGGGCAAGGTCATCCTGTTCATCGATGAGCTCCACACCATCGTGGGCGCGGGTGCCACCGAGGGCTCCATGGACGCCGGCAACATTCTCAAGCCGGCGCTTGCCCGTGGCGACTTGCACGCGATCGGCGCGACCACGCTCGACGAATACCGCAAGTACATCGAAAAGGATGCGGCGCTCGCGCGTCGTTTCCAGACCGTGATGGTGAGCGAGCCTACCGTCGAGGACACCATCTCGATCCTGCGTGGCCTCAAGGAGAAATACGAGATCTTCCACGGTGTGCATATCACCGATAGCGCGCTCGTGGCAGCTGCCGACCTCTCCGATCGCTACATCGCCGACCGCTTCCTGCCCGACAAGGCCATCGATTTGGTCGATGAGGCGGCAAGCCGCCTGCGCATGGAACTCGACAGCATGCCGGTCGAGATCGACGCCACCACGCGTCAGCTCACTCAGCTGCAGATCGAGGAACAGGCGCTCATGAAAGAGACCGATGACGCCTCCAAGGAGCGTCTGGAGGCCCTGCGCCAAGAGATCGCCGAGGTCCAAGAAAAGCTCAACGTGCAAAAGGCCGGCTGGCTCAACCAGAAGAACGCCATCGACCACGTGCAGGAGCTTAAGGGTCAGCTCGACGAGGCCAGAAGCGAAGAGGAGCGCGCGACGCGCAACGGCGACCTGGGCCGTGCGTCCGAGCTGCGCTACTCCGTGATTCCGGGTCTGCAGCAGCAGATTCAGGATTCCGAGGCCGCGCTCGAGGCGCAAAAGCAGCAGGACGGCGAGGGCCTCAACGAGCAGGTGACCTCCGATGAGATCGCCGAGGTCGTGAGTGCCTGGACCGGCGTGCCCGTGTCCAAGATGATGCAGGGCGAGCTCGACAAGCTGAAGGGCCTGGAGGGTGAGCTGCATAAGCGCGTCATCGGCCAGGACGAGGCCGTATCCGCCGTCGCCGCGGCTGTGCGCCGCAGCCGTGCGGGCCTCTCCGATCCGGACAAGCCCATCGGCAGCTTCTTCTTCCTGGGCCCCACCGGCGTGGGCAAGACCGAGCTCGCCAAGGCACTTGCCGAGTGCCTGTTCGACGACGAGCGCGCGCTCGTGCGTATCGACATGTCCGAGTACATGGAGAAGTTCAGCGTCCAGCGTCTGATCGGTGCGCCCCCGGGATACGTGGGTTACGACGAGGGCGGCCAGCTCACTGAGGCCGTGCGCCGTCGTCCGTACTCCGTGATTTTGCTCGACGAGATGGAGAAGGCCCATCCAGATGTCTTCAACGTGCTGCTGCAGGTGCTCGACGACGGCCGTCTGACCGATGGCCAGGGTCGCCAGGTGTCCTTCAAGAACACGATTATCATCATGACGTCCAACGTGGGCTCCAAGGCCATCGCCGATCTGTCCGGTAAGGACGAGGAGGAGATGCGCCATCAGGTCGATGCCGCCATGGCTCAGACCTTCCGCCCCGAGTTCCTCAACCGTATCGACGATATCGTGGTGTTCCATCCGCTCGGCATGGCGCAGATCGAGAAGATCGTCGACATCCAGCTTGCCGACGTTCGCGCACGCCTGGCCAAGGAGCGCATGACGCTTGCCATCACCCCGGCGGCCAAGCAGATGCTCGCCGTGGGTGGCCTGGATCCCGTGTTCGGTGCCCGTCCGCTCAAGCGCCTGGTCCAGCGCGAGGTCGTGGACGCCATCGCCGCCGCCATCATCGACGGCACGGTGCGCGAGGGCGATCAGATGACGGTCGATGCCGGCAAGGACGGCGGCTTTACCGTCGTGTGCGACAACACGCCGGCGGCCACCTACGAGGTTCCCGACGCCGAGTAGATTTTGGGACATGCCTTAAAATCTACCAGCCGTCTCTAAACGCCAAGGGCGGCGGATCCAATTGGGTCCGCCGCCCTTTTTCGTGCGACAATCGATGATGTTGAACGGATGCGATGCGAGGAGCTATGCAGATGAAAGACGAGATCAAGACAAGCGCGCCGGCGCTCAAGCCCACGTCCAAACCGGCGCCCAAGCCGCGCGACCCCTATATCCGTGCCGAGAACGAGGACGACGACGGCTACGATCCCTACAGTGATCGCCGCCCCGAGCGCGAGTCAATGTTCGAAGCCGATCCCTGGCGCTGAGTGCCACCCAAAAGGCCACCAATAAGTTGCGGTGAAATAGGGATTGTTTTGCGGTTTGACCAGCAAAAACAGTCCCTATTTCACCGCAACTGCGTTAGGGATCTTTCTACAGGGGGAGGGTAGTCAAAAAAGCCCCGTCCCAAATTGACTGCTCGGGGAGTCGCATTCGAGCTCGGTTGTCCTCTTAGCCACTCGATATCCTTCGGAGCAATAACAGTGAAAAAACTTGCTTAAGTGTTAATCAAGCTACACACAATCTTGCTCTCTAATTAATCAAGAATCAGTATAATTTTGATTAGCTAGAGAGCAAGATTGGAGAATCATGGCATTCAACGACTTGATCGCCCAGAAAATAAAGGACTTTGAACAGCAGGGGGTTCCGCAGGTCTTTGAGCGAGACCTTGATCTGGGAAACCCACAGGAGCCAAAGCGCGACAACATCGTAAATGTGGTTGTGGGGGCCCGCCGTTGTGGAAAGACGTATCGCCTGTATCAGGAGATGCGGCGGCTTCAGAGCCGGGGCGTTGAGCTTGACCGGATGCTTTACTTCAATTTTGAGGATGAGCGCTTGCGCCCGTATGAGCCATCGCTGCTGGCGGACGTGCTCGACACGTTCTATGCGCTGTATCCTGCTGCTCGAACCGAGGGCGCTTACATTTTCTTTGACGAGATCCAGGAAATTCCCGAATGGGGTGCGTTTCTGCGGCGTGTAGTCGATACGGAGAAAGCGACCGTCTATGTGACGGGATCTTCTTCTAAGATGCTGTCCTCAGAACTTAAGAGCGAGTTCAGGGGTCGTTCTCTTGTGCGAGAGCTTTTTCCATTGAGCTTTTTGGAATACGTTCGATATAAGACGGGGAGCGTTCCCGAGCCAGATGCGACCTTTTCTCCGAGCGATGCGGCGCTGCTTCGGCATCATCTGATCGGGTATCTTGAACGAGGGGGATTCATCGCGACACTTGAGCAGACGCCTGCAGACGCGATTCAGCTGCTACAGGAATATGCTTCGCGAACGGTCGCCATGGACGTCGTTGAACGTTACGACGTCAAGAACCCTCGCCTGGCATCGCTGTTCTTGACGCGGTGTATGGCATCTTCGGGACGAGAGCTGTCAGTGAACAAAGTGTACAACGAGTTCAAGAGCAGACAGATACCCGTCAGTCGTAATTCGCTCAGCGATTTACTTGAGTATTATGAGGACGCCTACCTGTTATTTTCTGTGCCGGAGTTCACGCGTTCACTGGCAAATAACATGCGGTCTGCGTCTAAGGTCTACGCTGTCGACCCTGCGATGTTTGGAGCATTCTCTCCGGCATCGGCATTGGACCAGGGCCAGAGGCTCGAGACCGCAGTGTTCAATGCGCTAAGAAGAAAGACTCCCGCGGTGAGGACCGGCTCGGTCTGCCGCCTGCTGATTAAAGAGAAGAGCAAAAGCCATGAGGTGGACTTTGTGGCTGGGGACGCGCTTCTCATGCGGGCTTATAGCCTGATTCAGGTGAGTGCGGATATGGCAAGTGAGAAAACGCGCGAGCGCGAAATTGCCGCGCTTGATGCCTCGATGGCCCAGTTTGATCTTGGCGAGTCGGCAATCGTTACCATGGATGAACAGACCGATATTCCATGCGAGCACGGTGTGGTACACGTTATGCCCGCATGGAAGTGGCTCCTTGCCTAATCATCTATGGGCCTGTGGGGTCAGGACCTCCTGGCTCCTTCATCACGGCTGGGGAGCACCTTGCTGCGTCAGGCTAGTCCTGGGCTTTGATGCTCGGCATCAGAATCTGGGCGAGGTAGTCGGTCTCGAGTTTGGTGGCGGCGTCGGCCTTGCCGTCTTTGCCGACCAGCACGTTCTTGATCTGGCTATAGGTATAGCGGTTGCCGGTCGTAAGCTCGACAAGCTCAATGGCCGTGTCCATGGGGTAGGTCGACACGGGGTTCTGCGTGCGCCCGTTGATAGCCTGGGGCACCACATACGGATAAACGGGGCCGCTGGCGTAGACGGTGTAGCCGTTGCCGAGGTTTGCCGCACCCAAAACCGTATCGCCTTCATCGGGCGTAAAGCTCTCGCCCTCGCGCACCGCGACGAGCGTCACGAGCGGCGTATTGGCGTCGTCGCCCAGATAGATGCATAGCGTGCTTCCGTTTTGCCAAGTTGCGACCTTGCCGTACCACTCGACGGGAATATCGAGCTGGTAGAGGTCGGTTGCCTTGTGGCGAGCGTCAGCATCACGGGACGCCTGTGCCTTTTGCGCGCTCACGGCATTGACGGCGGCGTCGCGCCGCGCGGTTGCCGCCTGCTGAAGTATCTTGGCGGCCGCGGCGGAGCTCGCACCGCCTTCCTCGGCATACTTGGCGGCGGCATCGATCTGGTCGTCAGTCACCGTGTCGGCCGAAGGCACCTTGAGCTTAAAGGCGGCCTGGGCACTTAAATCCTGTCCATCGCTCTTAACGGTGACCTGCGTCTTGGTGGTCGGGACGGTATAGACGGTGCCGTCGGCCGCGATGGGGGAGGCGGCGATGGAGAGCGTGTAATCGCCGGGCAGCAGTTTGATGCCGCGGCCGTGCTCGTCAACATAGAGTGTTTCGCTCACGGAGGAGCCATCAGCGTCCTGACCGCTCACCTGTACGGGAATCTTGGAGCCGGTGGAACAGTCGAGGCCCGCGGCATGCACGCCAATCTGCACTGACATCATCGTGTGGGCATTGGCGGCGGCAGCGGCAGCCCGCTCTTGCTGATATCCGTTCCAGGCAGCATAGCCTGCACCGCCGGCGACGAGCACGACGGCTACGACACCGGCGACCATCAGATTGCGGCGCTTGGGCGACATCTTGCGATGGCGAACCTCGGCCTCGCGTGCCGAGGGAACGGACGGCAGGGGAATATCGCCCATGGCGATGGTCTCATCCACGGCTGGTGCGGAACCCAGGCCAGGAAGCTCGCGGGTCAGCGAATCCTCGGCCGGCAAGCTGTCGAGCAAGACGGTTTCCTCGCCCGTGTCGGATTCGGGCTGATTGCCGGCCTCGCTTTCGTCCTCTTCGGCTTCGTCAGGAGCGTCTTTGGCGTCGCTGCCTTCGTCCTCAGTGTCTTCGTGCACCTCGTCCTGCGCGTCGACGGCCGAATCGCTAAACGAGAGCTCGTCTAGCGCGATCCGGTCAAGGCTCTCCAGGGCTTCGGCACATGCTTCCGCATCCTGGGCCGCATCCTCGCGGCCATACGTCTCATCGCTCATATATCCCCCAATGCAATATCGGCTCAACACTGTACCCAAAAATGGAGCCATATAAAGCGCATACGAAATATAAGATCCGATTTAACCTGAGCGCATCGTTCGGCCGCATCCTCGCAACAGCAAAAAGCCCCCGGAAAGCGGACGAATCGCTTTCCGGGGGCATGCGATACGTTGCATTGCGCGGAGTCGGCCAGGCGGCTTCACATTCAAGCGCCGTTTGTGCCAGGCACGTTACTCGGCGTGAGCGTAATCAACCTTGGCGCGGCGAGCGGTAGCCTTCTCCCAATCGCTGGTGCCCTCAAAGACATCCTGCTTGTAGGGATTGCGGCCGAGCTTCTTGGCGCGGTAGGCGATGTAGATGATCGCGGCGACGTTGGCGATCAGCGCGGCAATCGAGACCGCGGTGGCGGCGCCGGGGTCGAGCGTGGAGTGGGTCACAAAGATGGACTCCTCCTGGAAGTACGGGAACACCTGGGCAAACATGCACCAAATAGCAAGCGTAAAGGCGCGGTTCTGAATCCAGCCGCCCTTGTTCCAGATAAAGGCGGCGACGGTGGGCGCCAGCAGCAGCGCAAAGCCGCAGAACCAGGAGTGGGTGGGCAGGCAGTTGTAGGTGTAGCAGAAGTTCCAGATATCGTAGGCGATGATGTAGACCCAGGTCATGTCGGGCCACAGCATGTCGGTCTGATCCTCGGAGGCGTAGACGCTCCACCAACCGGTCATGCAGAAGATGTTGATGATACCGGCGATGCCGTTGAACACGTTATTCCAGCCGGCCAGCTGCGTAGCACCTTCGGAGGTGACCCAAGTGGACTGGCCCAGGACAAAGAAGTGATAGGCGCTCTCGAAGTCGGACACGACGGCAATCATGATGTTGATGGCGACGATCACAAACGGCCATGCGCGGAACCAATGCGCCTTGCCGATCTTGCCCCACTGGTACTTAATGGCAATGAAGCCCCAGCAACCGGCCAGCGCCGCGTATACCTTGGCGTAGTGGAACCAGCTGTTCTGGTACACATGGGTGGGGTTGGTGAGCGCCCACTCGGCACCCTGCGAAACGCCGACGGCGATGGCGACGCAGTAGATGGTCATGGCCAGCGGAGCAACGCCAAAGATGATTGCCGCGCCCAGCTTGGTGCGGCGGCCGACCTCGTTGAGCACGATCAGGCCAATAAAGACCATGGCCCAGCCGGCCCAGTGGATAAGGGTATCGCTACCCCAAACATCGAACAGCATGCTGCTCTCCTTTCACACGCCCGCGGCCCCTCTTCTGATCGCGGGCAGTTTGGCCAAATGGCGTCAGTTCTGGGGCTTGCGCTCCGGATACTTGGCGGTATAGCCCTCGATGTGGAGCGTCGAGGCGATAATCTCCTTGACCGTCTCGTCGGGCACATCGGGGTGCGTGCGGATATACATCAACAGTCCCATGATGAGGGTGTAGAACGTCTCGTAGACATGGTCGATGCGTAGCTCATGATGGGCGACAAAATCCACCACGGTGGTGTCGCAGATATACTGCGCCACGCGCTGGACCACGTTGTGCAAAAAGCCGCCGTAGAGCGCACCGCTGCTCGAGGTGAGCGTGCTCGGCAGCTCGTGGCCGCTCACGACCAGACGCTTGAAGAGCGGGGCGACGGTGTCGAGTGCGCCTTCGATGTCGCCAACCGTGCGGCTGGCATTCCACTGCTCGAGCTCGGAGATAAAACCGTCGATTGCCTCGTCCATGACGGCGGTGACAGCGGCGTCCATGTCGGCAAAGTAGTGGTAGAACAATGAGCGCGTGCAGCCGGCTCGCTTGGTCACGGCCGAGACGGATAGATGCGACACGCCTAGCTCAGAGCTCACGGTGCGCACGGCGGCGAGGATCTCGCGACGGCGTTCGTCGCCCGTCAAGCGCTTTGCCGCGCTATCGGATGCGGGGACGGCATCGACCACAGAGGTATCTGCTGTGTTGTTGCTCATGTTTTGCCGCCTTTCATCCTCTTTTGCCTGACCGTTCGCCTAACAGTCTTGAATATTGTTGACGGTTCGTCAATACTATTTTTGACACAATGTCAACTAATGGCGGGTGAACGGCATGGGGGCATGCCCGGCCTGCAAAAAAGAGGGGTGCCGCGGTCTCGCCGGGCTGTGGCAAGAGAAGGGACAACCATGATTCTCAACGGACCGGGGATTAGCTACACCGAGCCCGACATCGGTTCGGAGTTCGTGCCGCCGCTGCCGGAGCATCCGCGCGAGGCCATCGTCAAGCTGTGCGAGCACTGCACCAACCGTCTGCTGCATCGCGATGAGCTGCTGGGCTACGAGTACTGGTCGTTTGCCGAGGCCGCGACTGACGAGCAGGCCGAAGTGCTCTGCAAGATGAAGATGCGCCGTCCCTATACGCTGCCCGAGATGGTCAAGCTCACCGGCATGCCCGAAGCCGATATCGAGAAGATGCTCGACGATATGAGCTACACGGGCCTGCTCGAGTACAACTGGGAAAACCCCGAGCGCGCCAAGCAGTGGGTGCTGCCCATGCTGGTGCCGGGTTCCGCTGAGTTTCTCAACATGCGCGTGAGCCAGCTCGAGGAGCACCCGGTCTATGCCAAGTTCTTTGAGCAGGCGTCCAAGGGACCGCTGTCCAAGGCCACGCCGATGGTGCCGCCCGGTGGTGCCGGCATCGGCATGCATGTCATTCCGGTCGAGAAGGCTATCGATGCCGCGAGCACGTCGGTGCCGATCGAGCATATCGAGCATTGGCTCGACAAATACGATGGCAAATATGCCGCTAGCACCTGCAGCTGCCGCGCGAGCCGTCGCGTGATGGGTGAGGGCTGCGCCGACGACCCGGCCGATTGGTGCATCGCCGTGGGCGATATGGCCGACTACGTGGTCGAGACCGACCGCGGCCATTACGTGACGCGCGACGAGGTTTACGACATCCTGCGCCAGGCCGAGGACAACGGCTTTGTGCACCAGATCACCAACATCGACGGCGAGAACAAGATCTTCGCCATCTGCAACTGCAACGTCAACGTGTGCTATGCCCTGCGCACCTCGCAGCTGTTCAACACGCCCAACCTGTCGCGCTCGGCCTATGTCGCCAAGGTCGAGAAGGACAAGTGCGTGGCCTGCGGTCGCTGCGTTGAGGTGTGCCCGGCCGGTGCCGCCAAGCTCGGCCAGAAGCTCTGCAGCAAAAAGGCCGGCGGACAGGTGCCCGAGTATCCGCGCCAGGAGCTGCCCGATGCCACCAAGTGGGACCACACCAAGTGGTCGCCCAACTACCGCAACGATAACCGTATCGAGACGCACGAGTCCGGCACCGCGCCCTGCAAGACGGCTTGCCCCGCGCACGTTGCCGTCCAGGGCTACTTAAAGCTCGCGGCGCAGGGCCGCTATGACGAGGCGCTGGCGCTCATCAAGCGCGAGAACCCGCTGCCCGCTATCTGCGGCCGTGTGTGCAACCGCCGCTGTGAGGATGCCTGCACCCGTGGCCGTGTGGACGCCGCCGTGGCTATCGACGAGGTCAAGAAGTTTATCGCCCAGCGCGATCTTGATGCCGCGACCCGCTATGTCCCACCCGTGGTGACGCCGACGCGCGCCGGCGGCTTCGATCAGAAGATCGCCATCATCGGTGCCGGCCCGGCCGGTCTGTCCTGTACCTTCTATCTGGCCGAGAAGGGCTACAAGCCCGTCGTGTTCGAGAAGAACGAGCGCCCGGGCGGCATGCTCACCTATGGCATTCCCAGCTTTAAGCTGGAGAAGGACGTTATCGAGGCCGAGGTCGAAGTTATTCGCCTGATGGGTGCCGAGTTCCGCTATGGCGTGGAGGTCGGTCGCGATGTGACGCTCGACGAGCTGCGCGCGCAGGGCTTTAAGGCCTTCTACGTTGCCATTGGCTGCCAGGGCGGCCGCCTTGCGGGCATTCCGGGCGAGGGTGCCGAGGACGTGACCGTGGCCGTCGACTTCCTTCGCGAGGTTAACAGCGGCAAGATCGATTCCCTGTCCGGCCGCACCATTGTGGTGGGCGGCGGCAACGTGGCTATCGATGTCGCGCGCAACGCCTGCCGTCTGGGTTCCGAGCACGTTGAGATGTTCTGCCTGGAGAGCGATGCCCAGATGCCTGCCAGCGAGGAGGAGCGTCGCGAGGCCATTGAGGATGGCGCGCACATCAGCTGCGGATGGGGCCCCAAGGAGATTCACCTGGACGAGGCCGGTCGCGTGTGCGGCATCACCTTCAAGCGCTGCACGCGTGTCTTTGACGACGAGGGCCGTTTTGCGCCCGAGTACGACGAGAACGATCTGCGCCGTGTCGATGCCGACCGTGTCGTCATGTCGATTGGCCAGTCCATTGTGTGGGGCGACCTGCTGGCTGGCTCCAAGGTGGAGCTCGGCCGCGGCCAGGGCGCCCTGGCCGATCCCCAGACTTACCAGACCGCCGAACCCGACATCTTTGTGGGCGGCGACGTCTACACCGGCCCCAGCTTTGCCATCGATGCCATTGCCGCCGGCCACGAGGCTGCCGTGTCCATCCATCGCTTTGTGCAGCCGGGCTCCACTCTCACCATCGGCCGCAACCAGCGCCGCTACACCGCGCTCGACCGCGACGATGTCGTGATCGAGAGCTACGACAACGCGAGCCGCGAGGTTGCGCATGTGGACCGCGAACGCGAGAAGGCTGCGCCGTTTAGCGAGTATGTTGAGACCTTTACCGAGGAGCAGGTGCGCGCCGAGACCGCCCGCTGCCTGGGCTGCGGCGCCTCGATCGTCGACCCCAACAAGTGCATCGGCTGCGGCCTGTGCACCACCAAGTGCGCGTTCGACGCCATCCATCTGGATCGCGACCGCCCCGAGTGCTCCACGATGGTCAAATACGAGCAAAAGCTTCCAAGCCTGGGCAAGTACGCGCTCAAGCGCGCCATCAAGATTAAATTCGGGAAGAAGTAAGAAACGCAACAAGCAGGAGAACGGCGCAGAGAGCGGTTGGACAGCGAGCGAGTCCCAGGCGTGGCGAGGTGCCTTGAAAGAGGAGGGCATAGGGCTTTTGCCCATGCCCGACGATTGAAAGGCAGATCGCCCGTCTGGGGCTCGCGCAGCGTCAAGCCGACCGCCGTTCGGTAGAACGGCGGAAGGAATTAAAAGTGCACGAGCTCGGAATCGTCTATCACATCATTCGCGATGTTGAGAATGTGGCGCGCGCTCATGGCGTGCGTCGCGTTTCGAGCGTCACGCTGCTGCTGGGCGAGGTCTCGGGCGTCGTCCCCGATCTACTACTCGACGCTTGGCGCTGGGCGGCGGATAAAAAGCCTATCACGCAGGGCGCGGAGCTTATCGTGGAGCCTGTCGAGGCCGTGACGCATTGCGAGGCGTGCGGCCGCGACTACGCGACGGTCGAGCACGGCAAGACTTGCCCCCATTGCGGCAGCGGTGAAACATACCTGCTGCAGGGCCAGGAGGTCATGATCAAACAGATCGAGACCCCCGACGAGGACCCGGCAGACGCTGCTCCTGACGGCCTCTCCGACGCCCCCGATGCCGTCGACGCCGCCAACCCTCTCCACATCGCCTAACATCTAATGTCTACATGGGCTAGAGTTCTAAACATATTTGCTTCGGTTAGTCAAGTCATGTCTGTTTGAACAAAATGGTGGCACGCAGACGCATTGGGATTCACCTAAAAGCGGTCTTAACGAACGGTGCACCTTTATATGTCTTTGAAAACAATCAGCAAATCACGTTTTAGCAGGCAATGAGCTATAAGCCAGCAACGTAATCAACTTGTAACAAACTTAGACGTTTAAACAAATAATGCAACCTTTTGCGAATTTAGCTATAATTCCACAATCCAAACAGGTATACTCCTTTCATGTCGTGTAGGAAATACGTAGACAAAAAGGAGGTTATGTGATGGTAAGTATTGTTCTTGCTAGCCACGGGGACTTGGCAGCTGGAATCAAGCAGACGGGCTCGATGGTCTTTGGCGATCAGCCGTCTGTGGCCGTGGTCTCGCTCGAGCCGAGCATGGGCCCCGACGACTTCCGTGCTAAGGTCGAGGAAGCAGTCGCTTCCTTCGACGACCAGGAGCAGGTACTCTTCCTCGTTGATCTGTGGGGCGGCACGCCGTTCAACCAGATCAGCGGGCTCATCGAGGGCCACGATTCCTGGGCTATCGTCACCGGTGTCAACCTGCCTATGCTCATCGAGGCATATTCGCAGCGCTTTGACGCAAAGAACACTGCACATGCGATCGCAAAACATCTCGTGACTGAGGCTAAGGCTGGCGTGCGCGTCAAGCCCGAGTCTCTGGAGCCCGAGGAGAAGAAGCCGGCTGCGGCCGCCGCTGCTCCTGCAGGCGCCATCCCTCCGGGAACGGTCATCGGCGACGGGCACATCAAGATCGCCCACGTCCGTATCGACACCCGTCTGCTTCATGGTCAGGTGGCCACCACGTGGACCAAGCAGATCAACCCCAACCGCATCATCGTGGTTTCCGACGGCGTTGCTCACGACGAGCTCCGCAAGACCATGATCGAGCAGGCTGCCCCTCCGGGAGTCCATGCCAACGTCGTGCCCATCAAGAAGATGGCCGAGGTCGTCAAGGACACGCGCTTTGGTGACACCAAGGCCATGCTGCTCTTCGAGAACCCGCAGGATCTGCTCAAGGCCATCGAGGCCGGCGTCGACATCAAGGAAGTCAACATCGGTTCCATGGCTCACTCCAAGGGCAAGGTCGTCGTCACCAACGCCGTCGCTATGGGCGATGACGACGTCAAGACCCTCGAGGCCCTCAAGGCCAAGGGCGTCAAGTTCGAGGTCCGCAAGGTTCCTTCGGATTCCTCCGAGGATCTCGACGCCATGTTGAAGAAAGCTAAGGCCGAACTGGCCGCTCAAGCATAGTAAAGGAGGGTCCGATACATGTCTGCAATCACTATTCTGCTTGTTGCGATTGTCGCGTTGCTTGCCGGTATGGAAGGCATTCTGGATGAGTTCCAGTTCCATCAGCCGCTCGTGGCATGCACGCTTATCGGTCTCGTAACCGGTCACCTTCAGGAGGGCATCCTCCTGGGCGGTTCGCTCCAGATGATGGCCCTTGGCTGGGCTAACGTCGGCGCCGCCGTCGCGCCTGACGCCGCTCTGGCCTCGGTCGCCTCTTCGATCATCATGGTGCTCGCCCTCAACGGCGGCGCTACCGATCCGTCGAAGGCCGTTACCGCCGCCATCGCCGTCGCCGTCCCGCTGTCGGTCGCCGGCCTGTTCCTGACCATGATCTGCCGTACTCTGGCTACCGCTATCGCTCACGCCATGGACGGTTGCGCCGAGAAGGGCGACTTCGCCGGCATCGAGCGCTGGCAGTACGCTGCCATCCTCATGCAGGGCCTTCGTATCGCCATCCCGGCAGTGCTTCTGTGCATCATTCCGGCCGAGGCTGTTACCAACGCGCTTAACGCTATGCCCGACTGGCTGTCCGGCGGCATGGCTGTCGGCGGCGGCATGGTCGCTTCCGTCGGTTACGCCATGGTCATCAACATGATGGCCACCAAGGAGACCTGGCCGTTCTTCATCCTCGGCTTTGTCCTTGCTGCCATCCCTCAGCTCACGCTGATCGCCCTTGGCCTCATCGGCATCTCCCTTGCCCTCATCTACCTTGGCCTTAAGGATCTGGCCAAGCAGGGTGGCGGCATGGGCGGTGGCTCCGGCGACCCGCTCGGCGACATTCTGAACGATTACGAGTAGGAGGGGAGTGATACATATGGCAGAGAACAAGATTCAGCTCACCAAGGCTGACCGCAAGAAGGTTTGCTTCCGTCATCAGTTCCTTCAGGGCTCGTGGAACTACGAGCGTATGCAGAACGGCGGCTGGTGCTTCGCAATGATCCCTGCGATCAAGAAGCTCTACACCAGCAAGGATGACCAGATTGCCGCTCTTAAGCGCCACCTGGAGTTCTATAACACCCACCCCTATGTTTCCGCCCCCGTCATTGGCGTTACCCTCGCCCTCGAGGAGGAGCGCGCCAACGGTGCTCCGATCGACGACGTCGCCATCCAGGGCGTCAAGGTCGGTATGATGGGCCCGCTCGCCGGCGTCGGCGACCCTGCCTTCTGGTTCACCCTTCGCCCGATTCTGGGCGCTCTGGGCGCTTCCATGGCCCTGTCCGGCAGCATCGCCGGTCCGCTGCTGTTCTTCTTCGCGTGGAACATCATCCGTTACGCCTTCCTGTGGTACACGCAGGAGTTTGGCTACAAGGTCGGCTCCTCCATCGCCAAGGACCTCTCCGGCGGTCTGATGGGCAAGGTCACCGAGGGTGCTTCCATCCTGGGTATGTTCATCATCGGCGCCCTGGTCGAGCGCTGGGTGTCCATCTCCTTCACCCCGGTCGTCTCCAAGGTCACGCAGTCTGCTGGCGCCTTTATCGACTGGGCTAGCCTGCCCTCCGGCTCCGAGGGCGTCAAGGAAGCGCTGACGATGTACAACTCCATCGGTGCTACCGCCCTTGATCAGGTTAAGGTCACCACGCTTCAGGCTAACCTCGATCAGCTCATCCCCGGCCTTGCCGCTGTGTGCCTGACCCTGCTGGTCTGCAAGCTCCTCAAGAAGAAGGTCAGCCCGATCGTCATCATCCTGGCTCTCTTCGCCGTCGGCATCATCGGTCGCGTCTGCGGCTTCATGTAAGCACGCTTCGGCTTAAGACCGAGAGTTGCTAGGCAAGGGCTTTTGAGCCATTGAAACGGACCGCACCCGGTGGGTACACTGGATGCGGTCCGATTGTTTTTTATTGGAGGGCGAGGCGCGTATGGCGCAATCTCAGAACAGCACGGTCGATCTGGCAACGCCGGCAACCTGCCTGATGGGGCTTACCAGTCACGGTAACGTAATGGTGGGCAATAAGGCGTTTGAGTACTATAACGAGCGCAATCCCGAGGATTATATTCAAATCCCGTGGGATGAGGTCGACTATATCGCCGCCGAGGTTTTGCGCGGCACCAAGAAGATCACGCGTTTTGCCATCTTTACCAAGGATAACGGCCACTTTACGTTTTCGACGCGCGACGACAAAGAGACGCTTCGTGCGGTCCGCAAGTACGTCGACGAGGACAAGCTTGTGCGCTCGCCCGACTTTATCGATGTGACCGCCAAGGGCGCCAAGAGCATCCCTTCCGTCATCAAAAGCCTCTTCCACAAAGGCAACTAGTCTCCTGCGACGTTCTTAAACGACCAGTCATTAAAGAACGTCGCAGATGACTATCTCGAAGAGCGGCTATGCGCTGCATGGTAGCGGCGTAAATCTGCTACACTAGTACAACATGCCTCCGTAGCTCAGGGGATAGAGCACCGCTCTCCTAAAGCGGGTGTCGACGGTTCGAATCCGCCCGGGGGCACCAGGAAAATCGCAGGTCAGGAGTTATTTTTGCTTCTGACCTGTTCTGGTTTTGGGACTAAGAACCGCTTTCGTTTGTAAATCTGGTAAGTAAATATTATGACTTCCCGAGTTTTCCACTGAAAACAGGAAATCACCATTTTGGGGATAAAAGTTTTCAACAGCTGTTAGTCGGTTCCATTTTGGTGATGTGCTTCCCTCTTTTGGGTAAATAATTTCACCATTTTGATGATTCGGTAGCTTTGAATTATTTGATAAAAAGCCTGCTCAGAAGCTTGTGTAATACCCAGTTTGGTGAAACCAATTAATAGAGAAATAGTTTATAAAGAAATAGGGACGGCGATGCCGTCCCCTTCGCTCGCAGAGCTCGCTGCGCGGCCACGTGCCGTGACCTTGCCGCCGGCTACGCCGTCGATTGATACGCTCACTGCGTTCGCTGATGATGGACTAATCCTTTTTATCAGTGACACCAGTCATAAGTGCAGCAATTGATATGTTGAATCCATTGGCAATTTTAGAGAGGTTAGAAAGACTGACATTTCTTCGCCCGACCTCTATCGAGGCGTAGTAAGACCTGTCCATGTCAATGCGGTTCGCAAATTGCTCTTGTGAGTAACCAGACTCTGATCTGAGTTCTTTGCAGCGTAGACCAAAGGATTGTTGTAGCGGCGAGATATCCATGACAAAAAGAGTCATGGATTGTTGTATTTATGCCAACGGACTATATACAACAATCCCAGTTAAGGCGCATAATTATCTCTATTGGAAAGCGCTCTGATGCCCAGTCGGATAGGGCACGGAAAAGGAATGGAACAGCACAATGACCCAGGGAAAGCACTTCGCTGCCGGTGGCGATCGCTTCGCCGCACTGCCAAACAAAAAGATTCACACTCCGAAGGGGATCGCGCGTCTGACCGTCACCGCGGCGACCATGGCCGCCATGACCGGATCGAGCCTCATCTCACCGTTCACGGCATTCGCCCAGACCGGTGACGGGGGCACGCAGCACCCCGCCGTGATGTCGCCGATTGCCGCCCACGCCGGCGCGGCATCCGGTACCGGCGCGAAATCTGTCGCACAGACCATCGCGGACCTGCAGAAGGCAGTCGACGAGGCGAAGGCGAAGGAGGACGCCGCCAAGGCATCCTACGATGAGGCCGCCGGTCCCTACAACGAGGCGGCTTCCGCCCGCGACCAGGCCAAGGCATCCTACGATTCGGCAGTCAGCGCCGGCACGGCAGCCGACCGAGCGGCAATGGACGAGTACGCCCGTCAGGTCGCAGAGGGCAAGGACGCCGCCGATGCCGCCGGCAAGGACCTCGAGCAGGCGAAGGCGGGTCTCGCAGACGCCAAGACCGATGCGTCCGAGAAGGACGAAGCGTACCAGTCCGCCCTCAAGGCGGCCCAGGATGCCAAGGACGCCCTCGATAAGGCCAAGGCAGATGCCGTAAGCGCCACCCCGGAGGCAATCAGTGCCGCCGAACAGACCGTGCGCGACGCCCAGGCTGCCGTGGAAAGGGCACAGGCCGGCCTCGCCAACGCCAACGCGACGCTTGCCGATGCCCAGTCCAAGCTGGTTGCGGCCCAGTCTGCAAAGGATTCCGTAGATGCCATCCTCGCCGCGGCCCAGCAGAACAAGGACATGACGGATGCGAAGGCCGCAGCCGCCAGCGCCGCCTACGAGCAGGCGAAAGCCGACCTCGCTGCAGCCGAGGCCGGTGCCAGCGGTCCTGAGTACGATGCGGCAAAGCAGAAGGTCGCGGACGCGGAGGCAACCCTCGCCGCAGCACGTGCGGTACAGTCCCAGTGCGAGTTCGAGCTCAAGCAGGCGCAGTCCGCCGCGGCAACGGCACAGACCGAGCTGAACGACGCCCAGGCGTCCCTCTCCGCGAAGCAGCAGGCCGCGGTCGATGCCGCGTCCGGCGTAAACGACGCCCAATCCGCACTCGATGCCGCGAACTCCGACCTCGATGCGGCCAAGCAGGCGAACTCCGATGCCATCGCCAAGCTGGATGAAGCGAAGCAGGCCGTCAAGGACGCCGAGTCCGCCAAGGCAGCCGCCGACGAAGAGCTTGCGAGCGCCAAGACCGCAAAGGATACCGCTGACGCGGCCGTGACCGCAGCCCAGCAGAAGGTCGACGAGGCACAGGCGAAACTCGACTCCGCCGACGCGCAGCTCAAGCAGGGAGCCGTCGGCTTCTTCAAGGCCATGGGTGCCGATTCAGCCATCGAGATCATCCTGAACGCGAAATATGCCGGCAAGACCGAAGTCGGCAACTCCAAGGATGCCACGTCCCTCGATAACATGCTCAATGCGATCAGGTGGATGAAGTCCGTCAACGACTACCGCAAGTCCGTCGGTCTCTCCGAGCTCCAGGTCACCTACAAGCTCATCGCCGGTGCGATCGCAGATGCCAACTACAGTGACACTGTGCTCGATCATGCCCGTCAATATGATTTTGCCGAAAACCTGGCATGGAACTATGGAATTGATCCGAGTGGTCAGTGGATCGAGCAGGAGAAGGGCTTTTTCGACAAGGCAACGGATGCCCTTTATGGAGTCACCGGTCTTGTCGGCAAGGACGCCTATGATTTCTATGCAAAGAACGGCGTCGCGATCAACCATTGGATTGCAGCGAACTGCCATTGGGAGAACGGTAGCAGTGGTACCGTCGGCCATTATATGAACATCATCAATCCCGAACTCGCCGTCATGGGAATGGCAACCTGTACCAAGGGCACCATGTCCGGGCTTCAGACGCAGTGCTACACCGCCGAGATCTCCGGTTGGTCTGGTTCGGGCTGGAACGTGAACCCCATCTCCGTCGACGAGTACGAGCAGAAGCTGACCTCCTACATCAACGGCCTGAAGAACGCCAAGAGCGCACTCGACGCAGCCAAGGCCGATCTCGCATCCAAGCAGCAGGCAGCCGCCGGCGCCGCCGCAACCGTCCAGCGGAAGCAGGACGCAGCGGATTCCGCACAGGCAGGTGTCGATGCCGCAAAGCAGGGTGTTGCCGATGCCCAGCGTGCCGTCGATGCCACCAAGGCTGATGTCGCCGCCAAGCAGCAGGGCGTCACGGATGCCCAGACCGAGCTTGATGCGGCGAAA
>JBKTBE010000028.1:0-601 GCA_046883645.1 Collinsella sp.
TTTCCGTCTACACCGATTGCATGGGCCGTGGCGACGACGAGCTGGGCCACAAGCTCATGAAGGCGTTTTTCTTTGCCGTGACGCAGCAGGAGGAACTGCCCGCGACCATGCTGTTCTACAACGGCGGTGCCAAGCTCACCGTCGAGGGCTCGCCGGTGCTCGATGACCTGAAGGGCCTGGCCGAGCAGGGCGTCGAGATTCTCACCTGCGGTACCTGCCTCGACCACTATGGCATTAAAGACCAGCTTGCGGTGGGCGAGGTCACGAATATGTACGTGATCGTGGAGAAGATGGAGCAGGCCGTGCGCGTCGTGCGCCCGTAGCGTATTGGTTGGAGTTGCCATGAGGGAGAAGCGCCCGGCGCTTGTCATCACGTTTCCCACCACGGCGGCCGCCATGGGCTGCGAGTCCCTGTGCATTGAGCGCGGCCTTCCCGGGCGAACGATTCCCGTGCCCGGGGAGGTCGCTGCCGGCTGCGGTCTGGCGTGGAAGGCGTTGCCTGCCGATGAGGAACTGCTGCGCGGCGAACTCGCCGAGGCGGGTGTTCCCACCGAGGGCTATACCGTGATTGATATGTGGGAGGTCGTGCGATGATCTATCT
>JBKTBE010000028.1:611-25626 GCA_046883645.1 Collinsella sp.
GATCTATCTGGATAACGCGGCGACGACCATGCACAAGCCGCAGACGGTCATCGATGCCGTGACGCAGGCGATGTGCTCGCTCGGCAATGCCGGGCGCGGCGCCACGTCGGGTGCCCTCGATGCCGCTCGTACGATTCACGTTTGCCGTGCCAAGCTCGCGCGCCTTTTGGGTTGCCCGAGGGCGGACCATGTGTGCTTTACGCCCAACTCCACGGCGGCGCTCAACACTGCCATAAACGGCGTGGTGCGCCCCGGCGACCGTGTGGTCACAACGGTGCTCGAGCACAACTCCGTGCTGCGTCCGCTTAACCGCCTTGCGGCAGAGCAGGGTGTGACCGTTGAGCATGCGGGCTGCGATGCGAGCGGCGTGCTCGACTACGACGAGCTCGAGCGGTTGGTCACGCTGGGCACGCGTGCTGTGGTGGTGACGCACGCCTCCAATGTGACCGGCAACGCGGTCGACATTGCGCGCGTGGCGGCCATGGCTCATGCTGCCGGTGCGCTGGTGATCGTCGACGCCTCCCAGTCTGCCGGTACGGCGAAGATCGACATGCAGGCCATGGGGCTCGACGTCGTGTGCTTTACCGGCCACAAGGGATTGATGGGCCCGCAGGGCACCGGTGGTCTGGCCGTGGCGGAGGGTGTCGACGTGGCGCCCTGGGCCATGGGCGGCACGGGCGTGCACAGCTTCGATGCGCTGCAGCCGCTTGAGTGGCCCACGCGCCTTGAGGCGGGCACGCTCAACGGTCACGGCATCGCGGGCCTTTCTGCCGGTCTCGACTTTATCGAGGCCCAGGGTGGGGCCGAGGCGATTGCGGCGCGTGAGCGCGCGCTTGCCGAGCGTTTCCTCGCCGGCGTGCGCGAGATTCCGGGGATTAAGCTCTATGGTGCCTTTGACCAGCCGATGCGCTCTGCGATTGCGTCGCTCAACGTGGGCGATATCGACTCTGCCGAGATCTCGGACGCGCTCATGCAAGGGTGGGGGATTGCGACGCGCCCCGGCGCCCATTGCGCTCCGCTCATGCACCGCGCGCTGGGGACCGAGCGCCAGGGTATCGTTCGCTTCTCGTTTGGGTATTTCAACACTACCGAAGAAGTTGACACGGCTATCGATGCTCTATGCGATTTAGCCTGCTAAAGCTGCTAGACCGTTTATACTTGCGGGACGGGTGTTTTTGCCCGTCCCGTTTTTGTTTCGACCCGAAAGGTGTGCATATGGCCTCATCCGCCCCGCGTGGTCTACGCTCCGATCATGTCGTTACCGTTGGCATCGCCCTGTTCTCGATGCTCTTCGGCGCCGGCAACCTCATTATTCCGCCGCTGCTGGCGCTCCAGGCAGGTTCTGCCACGCCGGTCGCCATGCTCGGCTTTCTGATTGCCGCCATCGGTCTGCCCGTCATGGGATTTATCGCCGTCGCGCTCGCCGGCACGGCCCGCGAGCTGGCCGGGCGCGTGCATCCTAAGTTTGGTGAATTCTTCGTTGCGGCGGTCTACCTGGCCATCGGTCCGTGCCTGGCCATTCCGCGCACAAGCTCTACGGCGTTCGAGATGCTAGTGCCGCTGCTGCCCGAGGGCGTCTCGCTCGGCACGGCTCGCCTGGTGTTTGCCGTCGGCTTCTTTGTCGTCGCGTTTGTGCTTACGCTGCGCCCGGGGGTCATCACACGCGTACTCGGTCGCATTACGGGCCCCGCGCTCATCGCGCTCATCGTGCTGGTCGTGGGTGCTGCCGTGATCTCGCCGCTGGGACCGGCTGCTGCCCCGCAAGCTCCCTATGATGCCGGCGCTGCGGTTCAAGGCTTCTTGACCGGCTACCAGACCATGGACCTGCTTGCGTCGCTCGCCTTCGGCATCATCATCGCCGAGACCATCCACGAGTTGGGTGTTACCGATGACAAACGCGTGGCCTTCGAGATTTCGCGTTCCGGTGTGATCGCCGGCGTGCTCATGGCCATCATCTATTGCGGCTTGGCCCTTGCCGGTATGCAGCTCGGCACCGTGATGCCCGACGCCACCAACGGCGCTGCAATCCTTGCTCGCTCGGCCTCCATGCACTTTGGCCTTGCCGGCACGGTTGTGGTATTTGCGATTTTCTTTCTCGCCTGCATGAACGTGTGCATCGGCCTCATCAGCTGCTGCTCGCGTTACTTCTGCGAGACGTATGTGGTCGAAGGGGGAGCGGAGGCCTCCGAGGAGGCCATGCGCCGTCCCTTTGCGATTCTCGCCTTTGTGTTCGCAGCGTTTTCGTGCGTGCTCTCCAATGTGGGCCTCGACGTGATTCTTATGTTCTCGGTGCCCATGCTCAACGCCTTGTATCCCGTTGCCATCGTGCTGGTACTGATGGGCCTGGTGCACGGCTTTTGCGACGCTCATCCGCAGGTGTGGGTATGGGTCGGCGGCGCGGTCGCCGTGCAGAGTGTGATCACCTCGGTCCGCGATGCGTTCTTTGTGGGCACGTGGCTGCCGTTTGATGTTCTTCCGCTGGCGGATATCGGTGCCGCGTGGGCGCCGGTTGCCGTGGTTGCCTTTGTGATCGGTCTGCTCCATAGTCGTTTTGTCGCACATTCGAGGAGCTAAGGCATCAATGCTTGCACAGGCGGGGAGTCTCCCCTATAATTTCCTTCGCTTTGGGACACGCAAGGTTTAGACCTTAGCTGCTCAACACCTTCGGGACGTGGCGCAGTTTGGTAGCGCGCCTGCTTTGGGAGCAGGATGTCGCAGGTTCAAATCCTGTCGTCCCGACCATATCTTGCGGGCGTAGTTCAATGGTAGAACCCCAGCCTTCCAAGCTGATGACGCGGGTTCGATTCCCGTCGCCCGCTCCATAAGATAGACGAACGGCTCTGGCTCCTTTTGGGACCAGAGCTGTTTTCATATACATGCCGGGGACCCCACATCCCCTCCTAAGTTGCGGTGAAATAGTTCCGGATAAGCCTAAATCCAGGAACTATTTCACCGCAACTCAGGTGGGGATGGGGCTGAGTGGCGGGCGATGCCGTTGCCTGTCGGTTAGTGGCGGGATTGGTGGCGGAGCTTGTCGATGGTGGAGTCGGTGCTTCGGCTGCGGGCTTCGGCGGCGCGGTCGCGGGCGTCGGCGGCGGTTTGGCGCTGGCGGCGGTAGTCGATCATGCCTTGGATGATGGGCTTGCCAAAGCTCACGACGTCGTCGTTATAGATGGCGGTTCGGGCTGCGAGGAGGCAGTCGGTAAAGTCCATATGAGTCTTGCCAAAGAGTTTGATGGCAAGGGCGATAACGGTGGGCTCGTCGACCATGACGTCATCGAGCAGCTTGGTCATGGCCGTCGCAATCTCCACGCGCGGGACCTTGTAGACGTCGCGCAGCGTAACGGCGACGCGTGTGATGATCTCGGGGTAGACGCGAGCGGTGCGCGTGGCGATGACCTTGGCGGCGCGCGGTGACAGGACCTCGTCGTCGTTAAGCAGGTAGCGCAGGATGACGGTCTCGTCGATGATGGTGCTACTCATGGATATCTACTTCCTCGGGACCCAAAACCGACTCATCGCTTTCTGTGGCTAGGTATTCAATCCAGGCATTGCGCTCCTCGGCGCGGCGATTGGGGTCACCATATGCTTTGAGCGATCCATAGGCGGCGGTGCCGTCCTTTGAGCGCACGGCGACCGGCTGAAAGGGGAGCTTGCGCATCAAAATGCTTTGCGCGACAAATAAGCGGACAGCCTCGGCGAGCGATGTGCCCATGGCATCGTAGAGATGCTCGACATGCTGCTTGTCTTCCTCGCGAATGCGCACCTGCAGGATGGCTCTTTTTTGAGTCGATGACATCACTGGCCCCCTTAATGAGCGTGCAATATAGTCGGTCAAATGCGGCATGTGCCGATACTTGAGCATCTTATAACGATTACTTTATTTCACTCAAGTTGATAACCATAAACACGAATACAAGCGTAGTACATCCAAAATGAGAGCGCATAAAAATCTCTGAGGCGTACGCATGTAATACACTCACCTTTATAGCTTCTAGAGAATAATTCCAACCTGCCAAAACCCCTGCAATACACCCGTATTGCAGGGCCTATGCTCAAGTTTGCCCCCTGCAACTGCGTATATTTAACCTGTATATCGTTGGAGAAACTCTACCGAGTGCATGTTTCGCCGCATGCATTCGATTCGTCGATGCCAGGCCACGGGCGGCTTGGGTCAATGTCGACAGGGTCTCTCCGGCAAGGGATTCAGGAGGGAGTGAACAACATGGGTAATAAGCGAGTCGTAGCCGATTCTTCGCGCTGCATCGGGTGTCAAACCTGCATGGCGGCGTGTATCGAGGCGCACGACATCCCCGGTAACATCGCCGCGCCGCGCCTGCGCGTGACGCGTACGTACGAGATCTCCGCACCGGTGGCTTGCCATCACTGCGAGGATGCCCCGTGCGCGAAGGCCTGTCCTACGGGCGCCTTGTTCTTTGATCCAAAGAACCATCGCATCGGCGTCAACGAGGACAACTGCATCGGCTGCAAGAGCTGCGTCATGGCATGCCCCTTTGGCGCCGTGAGCGTGGCGACCACGCAGGTTCCGGTTTTGATGGGCGACGTTCGCGTGGGTTCGCAGACCAAGAGCTTCGTGCTCAAGTGCGACCTGTGCGTGGACCGTCCCGGCGGTCCGGCGTGTGCCGAGGCGTGCCCGACCAAGGGCCTCACCCTGGTAGACGAGGAACGTTTGGCAGAACTGACTGCCGAGCGTGCCCGCGCCACCATCGAAAACGAGGCGTAAGCGTCGGGCGACAGGCCCAATGATTGTCAAATAAGTACCGAGTATTCGGTAGCAGAGAAAGGAAGGAGGGTGTCATGGAGAAGCATAAAGTGATCTGCCCGTACTGCGGCGCCGGTTGCCAGTTTAACCTCTTGGTCCAAAACGGCCAGGTCGTGGGTACCGAACCGCTCAACGGCATCACCAACCAGAGCGAGCTGTGCCTTAAGGGCATGAGCGGCTACGACTTCATCAACGACACCAAGATCTTGACTCCTCGCGTACTGCACCCGATGATCCGCCGCACCAAGGGCGCGGATCTTGAGCGCGTAAGCTGGGACGAGGCACTGGATTTCACCGCATCTAAGATGCAGGCCATAATTGACGAATATGGTCCTAACGCTGTCATGACCACCGGCTCTTCGCGAGGCGGCGGCAATGAGGCGAACTACGTCATGCAGAAGTTTACGCGTGCGTGCATCGGCACCCACAGCGTAGACAACTGCGCCCGTACTTGACACGGCCCTACTGTCCTCGGTCTGATGGACACGGTTGGTTCAGGTTGCATGTCATGCTCCATCCCCGGTATGGAGGATGCGGGCTGCATTTTCCTCTTCGGCTATAACCCTGCCGATTCGCACCCCATCGTCGCAAGGCGTATCGTGTGAGCCAAAGAAAAGGGTTGCAAGATCATCGTCGCCGACCCGCGCCATATCGAAACCGCGCGTATCGCCGATCTCTACCTTCCGATCAAGAACGGTTGCAATGTTGCGTTCCTCAACGCCTTTGCCAACTGTCTGGTCAACGATGGCCTCTACGACAAGGAATTCGTCGCCGAGCACACGAACGGCTTTGACGAGTGGTGGGAGACCATCAAGAATTACACTCCCGAATCCGTACAGGACATCACGGGTGTCGAGCCCGCGTTGATCCACCAAGCTGCCGAGATGTACGCCACGGCGAAGCCTTCTGCCATCATTGGTTGGGGCATGGGCGTATGTCAGCAGAAGCAGAACCTGAAGACGGTGCACACCATCGCCTCCATCGCCTGCGTTGCCGGCCAGATCGGCAAACCCAATTCCGGCCTCGCGCCCGTGCGTGGCCAGAATAACGTCCAGGGCTCCTGCGATATGGGCATGCTGCCCAACCTGTACCCTGGCTACCAAAAGGTCACTGACCCGGCAGTGCGTGCCAAGTTTGCCAAGGCTTGGGGCGTGCCCGAGGAAAAGCTCCCGCTCGAGGAGGGCTACAAGCTCACCGACCTGGGTCACCTGGTCGACGAGGGCAAGGTGCACTGCTTCTACAACTACGGCGAGGACCCGGTGCAGACCGAGCCCGATTCGGCCGGTATGCGCAAGACGCTCTCCGAGCTGGATCTGTTCATCTGCCAGGACATCTTTATGACGCAGACGACCATGCTCGCCGACGTCATCCTGCCTGCCACCTCTTGGGGCGAGCACGAGGGTGTCTTTACCGCATCCGACCGTAGCTTCCAGCACTTTGACGCGGCCGTTCCGCCCAAGGGCGAGTGCCGTCACGACTGGGAGATCTTCGCGGACCTGTCCACGCGTATGGGCTATCCCATGCACTACGACAACACCGAGCAGATCTGGAACGAGTGCATTAGCCTGTGCCCCAACTTTGTGGGCGCGACCTACGAGAAGATGGCTCCCGAGGGCGGCTACGCCCAGTGGCCCGTCAAGAGCACCGATGTGAACGACCACGGTACGCCCGACATGTTCGCTGGTGGCAAGTTCACCACCAAGGACGGCCGCGCCAACCTGATGGCGCACGACTGGGAGGCGCCCTCCGAGCTTCCCGACGATGAGTACCCGCTCATCCTGTGCACCGTCCGCGAGGTCGGCCACTACAGCTGCCGCTCGATGACCGGCAACTGCAAGACGCTGGCGCTGCTTGCCGACGAGCCCGGCTTTGTCCGCATGAATCCCGCGGACGCCCAGGCGCGCGGCATCAAGAATGGCGACATCGTCTCGATTCACAGCCGCCGCGGCCAGGTATACAGCCGTGCCGACGTGAGCGATCGCATCAACAAGGGCACGGTCTACATGACCTACCAGTGGTGGATCGGCAAGTGCAACGAGCTGACCATTCACAAGGTCGACCCGGTCTCGCATACGCCCGAGGACAAGTTCTCCGCCTGCCAGGTCGACGCCATTGCCGACCAGGTTTGGGCAGAGGGCGAAGTCGAGCGTCAGTACACCGAGCTCAAGCAGGCTCTGGTGGACGCCGCCGCTCCCCAAGACGTTGAGCCCGGCGCCGCCAAGTTCGACGACGAGACGCACGTGAACCAAATCGTGTAGTCCCGTTCTCGTTGGCTATTTGGGCCGGGCGTCCCGTACGTTCGGGAGCCCGGCCCGTTATTTTGAAAGGAAGTGGGGATGAACCGCTTCATCGACATCAACCCGGAGAGGTGCATCGGCTGCGGAACATGCCAGTCCGCCTGTGCCGACGCCCACCGGATGCAGGGTCTTCAGGATACGCCGCGCTTGGCGCTCGTGAAGACCGGCGGTATTTCGGCCGCCCTTGCCTGCCACCATTGCGAGGGTGCCCCCTGCGCCGAGGTTTGCCCGGTGAATGCCATCGAGCACGATGGCGATCGCATCCACGTCAAGGAGCAGGAGTGCATCGGGTGCAGGCTGTGCGCCATCGCGTGCCCCTTCGGAGCCATCCATCCCGATGGCACGTCTATCGCCGGTGTCGCAGGCATGTGCGACCCGACGCCTTCGTATCCTAAGTCCCTGAGCAGCCTGCTTACGTGGGCTCCTGGTCAGTACACCTGCGCTGTCAAGTGCGACCTGTGCGCATTCGATCCGGACGGCCCGCATTGTGTGGCGGCGTGCCCTACCAAGGCGCTGACCGTCATGGGTGGCGCGGCCGATCGCGAGCTCGACGAGGCCAAGCGCCTGCGCTCGATCGAAAACGGTCCGGTCGTCGACGTTACCGCTGTGGCCCAGGGCCTGTCCGAGAAAGCAGAAGGGAGCGTAAACAATGGATAGCATGACGCTGTTTATCGCATCGCTTGCCGTCTCGTGCATCGGTGCGCTCGCCTCGGTTCTGCTGATCAAGGCCGATAACGCCGCCAAGACCGCCGGCTGCCTAATCGGCGCCGTCGCCGCGGTGCTTTCGTTTGTGGCCGGTATCCAGGCCGTGCTGGGCGATGTCACGTCGGTCGACACCATCGTGTTCTTCCCGTTTGCCCATTTCCAGCTGCTGCTCAACCAGCTGTCCGGCCTGTTCGTGGCGCTCATCTCGGTGCTCGCGTTTGCCGGCTCGATCTACGGTCTCAACTACTTTGATGAGTACCCGGGCAAAAAGGGCCGCGCCGGCTTCTTCTTTAACACCTTTGTGGCGTCCATGATGCTCGTCATCACCGCCGACAACGTGTTTTGGTTCCTGGTCGCCTTTGAGCTCATGTCGCTGACCTCGTACTTCCTGGTCGTGATCGAGGAGAACGAGAACTCCATCCATGGCGGTTGGCTCTACTTTGTGATCGCGCACGTGGGCTTTGTGCTCATCATGGCGAGCTTCCTCACCATGACCAACTTCGCCGGTGGCTCGTTTGCCTTTGCGGATTTCCGCGCTACGCAGTTTAGCCCCGCGGTCGCATCCGTGTGCTTTGTGCTCGCCTTCTTTGGCTTTGGCGCCAAGGCCGGTATCATCCCGCTGCACGGCTGGCTGCCCAAGGCGCATCCCGAGGCGCCGTCCAACGTGTCGGCCCTCATGTCCGGCGGCATGATCAAGATCGGTATCTTCGGCATCCTCAAGGTGGGCCTCGACCTGCTCTCCGCCTCGGGCGTTCAGGTCTGGTGGGGCCTTATGGTCATGGTCTTCGGTGCGATCTCGTCGGTCCTCGGCGTGGCCTTCGCCCTGCAGGAGCATGACATCAAGCGCCTGCTGGCCTATCACTCCGTCGAGAACATCGGCATCATTCTGCTCGGCGTCGGCGCCTCCATGGCCGCTATGGCGCTCAACTCGGTCGGCATCGCCGTCCTGGCTCTGATGGCCGCCCTCTACCACACGTTTAACCACGCGATGTTTAAGGGCGAGCTGTTCTTGGGCGCCGGTGCGCTGCTGTACTCCACGGGTACGCGCAATATGGAGAAGATGGGCGGCCTGTTCCGTCGTATGCCGGCTACGGCCATCTGCTTCCTTATTGGCGCGCTTGCCATCTCGGCCATCCCGCCCTTCAACGGCTTTGTGTCCGAGTGGTTTACCTACCAGTCGCTCTTTAACGCTGCCATGCAGGGCGACAAGGCCGTCATGATCGTGGCCGTGTTCGCTGCCGTCGCGCTTGCCATTACCGGCGCGCTGGCTGTCACATGCTTCGTCAAGGCCTATGGCGTCTCCTTTGCCTCCGCGCCCCGCTCCGAGGCCGCGGCCAATGCCAAGGAGGTTCCCGCCCCCATGGTGTTTGCGCAGGGCCTGCTCGCGGCAATCTGCGTCGTGCTGGGCATTGGCGCTCCCGTGATCGCGCCCGTGCTGGTCGATGTCGCTGCGTCCGTGCTGCATCCGTACGGTGGCGTGTTTGCCGCCGAGGGCATGGAGCTCATGAACCAGTACTCCGGCGCTGCCACCTCCACGCCCGCGATCGCTATTGCGCTCGTGGTGCTCGTCGGCCTTGCCTGCGGTTATCGCAAGCTCAAGACCGTCGGCAAGGTGCAGAAGTCCCAGCCGTGGGCATGCGGCTATGCTCCCAACGAGCATATGCCCGTCGTGGCCACGACCTTTGCCTCCGAGGTGTCCTGGTTTATGCAGCCGCTCTACACGCTGCGCGACCGCTGCACGGCCGTCTGCTGGTCCATCGCGCACTTCTTCCAGAAGCTCACCGGTGTGGCCGAGGCTGTGGAGCCCGTACCCGACAAGGTTCTCGTCGATGCCCCGCATAAGGGTGTCGAGAAGCTCGCCGACCTCGCGACTAAGCTCGAGGGCGGCAACTACAGCATCTATATCTGCTACATCGTCGCGGCACTCGTGGTGTTCCTCGTGCTCGCCGTGCAAATGGGTTAAGGAGGGGAGAGCATGAACAACATCGTACTTGCCGTTCTGCAGGGCGTGGTCGTTATGGCCGTCGCGCCGTTCTTCTCCGGTCTCGGCCGCGTGATCCGCGCCAAGATGCACAACCGTCGCGGCCCCAGCATCATGCAGGACTACCGCGACCTGGCCAAGCTCTTTGCGCGCCCCGAGTCCCAGAGCGAGGATGCGAGCTTTGCGCTGCGCATCATGCCGCCGCTGTTCTTCGCCGTCGCCTTTATGCTCGCGATGGGTCTGCCGCTCTTTACGGCACAAAGCCCCATCCCGGTCTTTGGTGACGCCATCACCATCATGTATAGCCTGGCGCTCGCCCGCTTCTTCTTCGCCCTCTGCGGTGTGGATTCGTCCAACGCCTACGCCGGTATCGGCGGCGTCCGCGAGCTGCTCATGAGCGTGCTCATCGAGCCGTCCATGCTGCTGGCGCTGTTTGCCGCCGCCCTGGTGTGCGGCTCCACCGACATCGCCACCATGGGCCAGCACATCATGACGGGCGCCATCGACGCGCCGGTCGCTGTGATCCTCGCCGGCATCGCCTTTGCGATTGCCTGCTACATGGAACTCGGCAAGCTGCCGTTTGATCAGGCCGAGGCCGAGCAGGAGCTCCAGGAAGGTCCGCTCGCTGAGCTTTCCGGCCCGTCGCTTGCGATGGCCAAGCTCGCCATGTCCATGAAGCAGGTCCTGGTCGTCGCCTGGTTCTGCGCGATCTTCGTCCCTGGGGCGAGCCCGCGGCCGTGGGTATCGCGGCCGTTCTGGGCGCGGTCATCTTCCTTGTTAAGTGCCTGATCGACTTTGTCGTATGCGGCGTGATCGAGAACTCCTGCTCGCGCTCGCGTTTTAAGGTGCTTGGCAATCAGACCTGGGCCGTCGTGGGCATCGCCGTTCTGGCGTTTGTCTTCGTGGTCGTCGGCGTGTAGGAGAAGGGAGAAACAATGTCATTTGCAGTCAGTCTGTCCCTTCTCGGCTTGGTCGCTATCGCGGCCCCGATGGTGGCCTCGGTGCTCGTCGCCCTGTTCCCCCGTCCGTACGCCAAGTGGTTCAGCGTTTTGGGTGCCGCCGTCTCGACGGTCTGCACCATCGCCCTCGCCGCGAATTTCGCTGGCGCCGGCATGCCCGACACTCAGGTCCCCCTGATCTCGTTTGGGCAGACCCTCGTCATGGGATTCACCTTCGATCGCATGAGTACGCTGCTCGCGCCCGCCTTTGTGGGTATCGGCTTGCTTGTCGTGATCTATTCGATTCCCTATATGAGCGAGAATAACCGTGAGCATCCCGACGCACCGCGTCGTCGCTTCTACGCGTACCTCGCGACCTTCATCGGCGCCATGGCCGGCCTTGTGTACAGCTCGACCCTTTTGGGCCAGCTCGTGTTCTTTGAGATCACGGGTGCGTGCTCTTGGGGCCTCATTAGCTACTACATGTCGCCTACGGCCAAGAAGGCCGGCATGAAGGCCCTGATCATTACGCATATCGGTGCGCTCGGCCTGTATCTGGGCGCCGCCATCGTGTTTGCCCACACCGGCACCTTCGCCATCACCGCGATTGCCGGCCTCGACACCAAGCTCAAGGCTATCGTCCTTTTGCTCGTGCTGTTTGCGGCCTGGGCCAAGTCCGCACAGGTCCCCATGTACATGTGGCTGCCTTCGGCCATGGAAGCGCCGACGCCTGTTTCGGCCTACCTGCATGGTGCCTCGATGGTCAAGGTCGGCGTGTGCGTGTTCGCGCGCGCACTCGTCTCTGCCGGCGAGATTCCCGAGATCGTGGGTTGGGTCGCCATTATCGACGCCATGGTCACCATGCTCTTTGGTTTCCTTATGTACCTGCCGCAAAAGGACATGAAGCGCCTGCTGGCCTTCTCCACGATCGCCCAGCTCTCCTATGTGTTCTTTGGTCTGGGCCTTTCAGTCTTTGGCAGCCAGCTCGCCTTCGATGGCGCCGTCTGCCACATCTTTAACCACGCCTTCGCCAAGACGCTTTTCTTCCTGATCGCCGGTTCGTTCTCCTTTACGCTCGGTACGCGTATGCTGCCCAAGCTTCGCGGCATCGTAAAGAAGTACCCGATCTCGGGCGTGGGCTTTGGTGTCGCCGCGCTCGCCATTGCCGGCGTGCCGCCCATGAACACGTTCTTCTCGAAGTTCCAGATCATCGCCGGCGGCTTTTCTGTGGGTGCCGGCAACGTGGCGATCCTGGTGCTCGTGTGCATCATGGTCGCCGAGACCGTCGCCACCTTTGCCTGGTTCCTCAAGTGGATGGGCTATTGCCTGCCCGGCGAGCCGAGCGAAGAGGTCGCTGCGGGAGCCCCGCTTCCCCGCGCGATGGCGTTCGTGTTCATCGTGCTCATCATCATGGTCATCGTCAGCGGCCCGCTTTCGGCCAGCTGGATCGGTTAGGAGGTAGAACGACATGGGTTATTCGATCGTCAACATCCTTGGCGGCCTTCTGATCGTCACGTCCACCATGGTGGTCGTCTCCAAGAACATCAAGCACGCCATTCGCTGGTATGCGGTGCAGTCGCTGGTGCTCGTGGGACTGCTCGCTACGCTCGGTGCTACTACCGGTGCGCAGGAGCTGCTTATGTGGGCCGGATCTGCCTTTATCACTAAGGTCGTCCTGGTCCCTTACATCCTCAACCGCGCATACAAGAAGATGGGCGAGCCGAGCGACGCATCGCTCAAGGCCGGCCTTAAGCCCGCGTGGGCCATCTGCATCATCGCCGTCGAGGTCGCGATCTGCTTTGCCGTTGTGACGCAGGTCAGCCTGCCCACGGCCGAGGTCGCAACGCCTGCGCTCGCTATTAGCTTCGCTCACTTCTTCGTGGGCCTCACCTGCATCATCTCGCAGCGCAACATCATGAAGCAGATCTTTGGATACTGCCTTATGGAAAACGGCAGCCACGTGACGCTCGCGCTTTTGGCCCCCACCGCTCCCGAGATCATCGAGATCGGTATCGCCACCGACGCCATCTTTGCCGTCATCATCATGTCCATCGTCGTGCGTCGCATTTGGGACGACTCCCACTCGCTCGATGCGCGCGACCTGTCCGAGCTGAGGGGGTAGTCCATGGAAACGTTGATTCTCGCCCTGCTCGCGACTCCTTTGGTGTTCTCGCTGGTCATGGCGTTTTTGCCCAAGAACACGTCCTATAACGTGTTTGCCGGTCTCAACCTGGTCTCCGTCGCAGCCGTCCTGGTGCTGTCGATTATGACGGCCGGCGACGTCCTTATGAGCGGCGAAACCGCGAGCGCTCTTGGCCTGTGGTTCCACCTCGATTCGCTGGGCGCCATCTTTGTGCTGCTCATCGGCTTTATCGGTTTTCTTACGGGGCTGTTCTCGCTGCCCTATGTAAAGGCCGATATCGAGGAGGGCTCCATGCCCGCCGAGCGCGCCAAGCAGTATTTTGCGCTGTTTAGCCTGTTTGTGTTCACCATGCTGCTCGCGTGCCTGTCCAACAACATGATCCTCACGTGGGCCGCCGTGGAGGCAACCACGCTTTCCACTGTGTTCCTGGTGGGTATCTACAAGAACAAGACGGCCCTCGAGGCTTCTTGGAAGTATGCGATGGTCTGTACCGCCGGCGTGGCATTTGGCCTGTTCGGTACGCTGCTGATCTACGCCAACGCCGCCGACGTGATTCCCAACGCCCACGAGGCCGCGTTCCTGTCGTGCGTGCTGCCGTATGCCGACCAGTTCGACCCGACGCTCATGCGCCTCGCCTTTGCGTTTATCGTGATCGGCTTTGGCACCAAGGCCGGCCTGTTCCCCATGCATACTTGGCTGCCCGATGCCCACTCCCAGGCCCCGAGCCCTGTCTCGGCCCTGCTCTCGGGCGTGCTGCTTAAGTGCGCCATGCTCGTGATCATGCGCTTCTACGGCTTTACTATCCAGGCCGTGGGCGCCGAGTATCCGCAACTTTTGCTGCTGATCGTCGGCACGCTGTCTATTTTGGTGGCGGCGCTCTCGATGTTTCGCCAGGACGACCTCAAGCGCCGTTTTGCGTACTCGTCTGTGGAGAACGTGGGCGTTATCGCCCTGTGCCTGGGTATCGGCGGCCCGCTGGGTATCGCCGCGGCCCTGCTGCACTGCGTGTTCCACGGCTTTACCAAGACGCTTGCCTTCTGCGTGTCCGGCAACATCCAGCACGCCTTTGGCACGCGTAGCCTGGCCAAGATCCAGGGCGTCGTCGAGGTTGCGCCCGCAACCGCCGCGCTCGCCGTCCTGGCACTGCTCGGTCTTGGTGCCTTCCCGCCCTTTGGCATGTTTATCTCTGAGTTCCTGACTTTTGTCGCCGGTGTTACCGCCGGCCCCATGTGGCTGGTCGTCGTGGTCGCCCTCGGTCTTACCGTGGCCATCTCCGCGCTCACCCGTATCGCACTCAAGTCGGTATTCGGCCATGCGCCCCAGGGCATGGGCAAGCATGAGGCCCCGGCGCTCATGCTTATCCCCGAAATCATCCTGGTCGTCATGATCTTGTGGTTTGGCATCTCCACCCCGCTGCCCCTCTTGCACGGTGTGGAGACCGCGACCGGCATCGTACTCGAGCAGAGCACCGAGGAACTTCACGCGACGCCGATGTACCGCGCTGTGTTCGGTACCGAGACCGCTCAGAGCGAGGTGGAGTAACGAATGATTGAAACTGAGAACAAGGTGTATGCCCGCCGCTGCGAGAGCCATGTCGAGGCCCTGCGCCGCGCCGTTCCGGGCTGCATCGAGAAGGTCGAGTGGCAGTGCGAGGACCAGCTGACGATCACCGTCAAGCAGGACAAGCTGCCCGAGGCCGTCCACTACCTGTACTACGAGCGCTACGGCTGGATTCCCGTAATCATCGGCAACGATGAGCGCAGCCTGTGCGGCCGTTACGCCGTGTACTACGTCATCTCCATGGAGGGGGAGGACCCTGGCTGGGTGACCGTCCGCACCGAGGTTGATCCCGCCAAGATGACGTTCCCGTCCGTGACGCCGTTCGTCCCCGCCTGCGTGTGGGGCGAGCGCGAGCTGCGCGACATGTTCGGCCTGATCCCCGAGGGCCTGCCCGACCGTCGTCGCCTGGTGCTGCCCGACGATTGGCCCAGCGGCCTGTACCCGCTGCGCAAGGACTCCATGGACTACCGCTTCCGTCCCGCTCCCGCGAGCGACATGGAAAACTACGAGTTCTTGGCCGATACCAAGGGCAAGGAGACCACACTCGTCCCCATGGGCCCGTTGCACATTACCTCCGACGAGCCCGGCCACTTCCGCCTGTTCGTTGAGGGCGAGACGATCGTCGACGCCGACTACCGTCTGTTCTACGTGCACCGCGGTATGGAGAAGGTCGCCGAGACGCGCCTGAACTATGACGCCGTGACGTTCCTCGCCGACCGCATCTGCGGCATCTGCGGCTGCGCCCACTCGGTGGCCTATGCCGAGGCCGTCGAGCGCGCCCAGGGCATCCATGTCCCGCCGCGCGCCCAGTACATCCGCGCCATCATGCTCGAGGTCGAGCGCCTGCACTCGCATCTGCTCAACATTGGCCTGGCGTCGCACTACACGGGCTTCGACTCCGGCTTCCAGCAGTTCTTCCGCGTCCGCGAGAAGTCCATGGACCTTGCCGAGAAGCTCTCCGGTCATCGCAAGACCTACGGCCTCAACGTGATCGGCGGCGTGCGTCGCGACATTTTGGCCGAGCAGAAGCTCTCCACGCTCACGACCATCCACCAGCTGCGCTCCGAGGTTCAGGAACTCGTCGACGTCTTGCTCTCCACGCCCAACTTTATTGAGCGTACGAGTGGCATCGGCATCTTGGACCGCAAGATCGCACGCGACTTCTCGCCGGTCGGCCCACTCATGCGTGGCTCGGGCTATGCCCGCGACGTGCGCTTTGACCATCCCTTCGACGGCTACGCCGATCCGGACGTCCAAAAGATGCACGCCGCCACGGCCGACACCTGCGACGCCTTCGGCCGTACCGCCGTTCGCATCCAGGAGGTCTACGATTCGATCGACATGATCGAGACCATGCTCGAGAACTGCCCGTCGGGCCCCATCCTCACCACGGATTGGGAGTACACCCCGCACAAGTACGCCATCGGCGCCACCGAGGCGCCGCGCGGCGAGGACGTGCACTGGGCCATGCTCGGCAACAACCAGAAGTGCTACCGCTGGCGCGCCAAGGCCGCCACGTACAGCAACTGGCCGGTCCTGCGCTACATGTTCCGCGGCAACACCGTGGGCGACGCGGCGCTGATCGTCGGCTCGCTCGACCCGTGCTACTCCTGCACCGACCGCGTGACGGTGACCGATGTCGCCGCCAAGCGCGACCACGTGCTCGACAAGGAGCAGTTCGAGAACGTCTGGCGCGACAAGTCGCCGCTTGCGGGCGAGGGCACCATGGCCGCTCCGCTCGATGAGGAGGCGCTCTAATATGCTAAAGCTTTGGAAGGTTAACGCCAAGGCCGGCGACGCGACGGTCAAGTACCCGTTTGCGCCGTTTCCCACCAACAAGGACATGTGCGGCAAGCCCGAGCACAACGCCGAGCTCTGCATCGCCTGCGGTGCCTGCGGCGTGGCGTGCCCGGCCGATGCCATTCGCATGGACACCGACCTTGCGGCCGATACCATCACCTGGTCGATCGACTACGGTCGCTGCATCTTCTGCGGTCGTTGCGAGGAAGCCTGCCCCATGGAGGCCATCAAGCTCACCGAGGAGTTTGAGCTGGCCGTCATGAGCAAGGACGACCTCACCAGCAAGAGCGTCTACACGCTCGAGCACTGCTCGCGTTGCGGCAAGCCGTTTGCCCCGCACAAGGAGATCGACTACGCTAAGCGCCTGCTGCAAAAGGCCGGCGGCATGGAGGCGGAGCAGGCCGCCCGTACCGTCGGTATGTGCCAGGAGTGCAAGCGCGAGCTCGACGCCCTGCGCGCCGCCTCGGCCGTAAAGACCGGCAACGCTGCTGGCATGGCTGCCAACGAGACGCTTGCGTCCGGCGAGCCCCAGGGCCCCGGCATGGAGTATCTGGGCGGCCACGGCGTGAACCCGGAGTATATCGACCGCGAGCTCAACCCCGATGTGCCCGAGATTCCCGCCGGTCCTGCACCGGTCGAGGGCATCATCATGGATTTTGATACGAAGGAGGAGTAACCATGGCCGAACCCACGCTTTTGCCCGAGCGGCTTCAGTACCGCCCGACCAAGATCGAGCTCGACGAGAGCATCGAGAAGGCCAAGGCGACCCTTCTTAAGAAGATCAAGCGCTCGGTGTACGTCTACCGTGTTGACTGCGGCGGCTGCAACGGCTGCGAGATCGAGATCTTCGGTTCCATCACGCCCGTCTTCGACGTCGAGCGCTTTGGCATCAAGGTCGTGCCCTCGCCCCGTCACGCCGATGTGCTGCTGTACACCGGTGCCGTGACGCGTGCCATGCGCATGCCGGCCCTGCGCGCCTTTGAGGCCGCACCCGATCCCAAGATCGTGGTGTCCTATGGCGCGTGCGGCTGCACCGGTGGCATCTTCTACGACAACTACTGCGTCTGGGGCGGCACGGACAAGATTCTGCCGGTCGATGTCTATATCCCCGGCTGCCCGCCCAGCCCCGCGCAGACCATCTACGGCTTTGCCATGGCGCTCGGTCTGCTGGACCAAAAGCTCCATGCCGAGACCACGGTGGAGGCCGCCGGCGAGCAGGCCGATATCCTGCACCCCGGCGTGCCGTACAAGCTGCGCGTTGCCATTGAGCGCGAAGCTCGCGCCATGAGCGGCTACCGTTACGGCCGCGACTTGGCCAACGAGTTTATGGATACGCTCGAGGGCGCGCCCAAGGGCGATATCCGCGGTGCCATGGCGCTGCTCATCGACAAGCAGGATGATCCTCGCCGCGTTGAGGTGTACTCGGCGTTACAGGATCTGGTGCTGGCCGGAGGTCGCTAGATGGAGCTCACGGACCGCTCTGGTTACTTTGCGGGCCCCGGCATGCTCGGCGGCTCCTTTGGCGATGCCTCGCGCGCAAGCGACGAGGCCGCCAAGGGCGTCGCCGACCCCTGCCTGGGCCATGCGCCCGACCAGGTGGTCTTCTATGAGCTCACGCGTAAATTTGTGGAGACCGAGGAAGACGTTCCCCAGGAGGCCTACGACGTGCTGTACTACACGCTCGCCGTGGGCCACCACACCGGCGTGCTCGACTGCTTTGAGCCGCGCCTGTCGGTGCCGGTGAACGTGTTCTATTCGCTCGTCGACGCGTTGCCGGAGGGGGAGGCCAAAACCAAGTTCGAGGCCATCCGCTCCTTTGGCGAGTGCCAGCTCGACAAGGCGGCGGTGCCGTCGCTGCTCGAGGCCTGCGACACGCTGCTCGACGAGCGCGGTTTTCGCGGTTCGGCCAAGGCCGGCATCTCGGTGTTCGATGACGACTTTGGCCTGCATGCCCAGCAGGTTGCGTTCTTAATGAAGTTTCGCGATCTGGTTGAGCGCGTGCGCGATGTGTCGGGCGTGTATCTGACGGGGAGGCTACAGTAATGGGTCGCGTTGTGGATGGCCGTGTGAACGGCGCCCCGTTTGCGGGCATTGTGCTCACGGCGGGAAGCGTGCTGCGCGCCGACGATGCCGCCGGCCCCGTGCTCTCCAAAAAGATGGAGGACACGCCCATCGCCGGTTGGTACACCATCGACGGTGGGCAAACGCCCGAGGACGACATCATCGAGGTCAAGCGCGAGCGTCCGCCGCGCCTGGTGTTGGTCGATGCCGCCGACATGGCGCTGCCCGTCGGTGCCATCCGCCTGCTCGATAAGACCGACGTCGCGCGCAAGTCGATGTTCACCACGCATTCGCTTCCCTTGTCGATTCTGATCGAAGAGATTGAGCAATCGTGCGAAGATATCGTCTTCATAGGGATTCAGCCGGGCGATACGGAGTTCTATAACCCCATGTCCCCGGAGGTCTTTGAGGCCGTCGACGCCGTGTACGACGCCGTGGCCGCCAACGACTTTTCCCACTTTGTCCGCTTGGGGCAGGAGCTATAGCAGCGCTTGCCTCTGCTGAATAGGAAAGAAGTGATTGACATGGCAGATTCCAAGGTGGAGTACCCCGCTCCCGATTGCCTGGCGCCCGCCGCGATCGAGGCCAAGACCGAGACCGCCGGCGTGACCAAGGCTAACCTGCCGGTCGCCAAGGCCTTTCTGTTGGCAATGTTCGCCGGTGCGTTTATCGCCTTCGGCGGCCTGTTCTTTACGGTGTTTTTGAGCGACAGCACGCTGGGCTGGGGTGCCCAGCGTGTCGTGGGCGGTCTGTGCTTTTGCCTGGGCCTGGTGCTGGTGCTGGTGTGCGGCGCCGAGCTGTTTACCGGCAATTCGCTTATGGTCTGCGCGCTCAAGAGCAAAAAGATCACGCTGGCCCAGATGCTCAAGGCCTGGGTCGTCGTGTGGGTCGGCAATTTTGTCGGTGCCCTGTTCATCGTCTTTTTGGTGTACATGGCCGGCATCTATAAGCTTAACGGTGAGGCGGTCGCCAATTCCATGGTGAGTGTCGCTGCTGGCAAGGTGACGATCGACTGGGTGACGATCTTCTTCCGCGGCATCCTATGCAACATCTTTGTGTGCCTGGCCGTGTGGATCGGTACTGCCGGCAAGACCGTGGTCGATAAGGTCGTTGGCATTCTGCTGCCCATCGCAGCCTTTGTGGCCTGCGGTTTTGAGCACTGCGTTGCCAACATGTACTTTTTGCCCATGGGTGCCGTGATGCATGCATGCGGTTATGGTGCCGAGGTCGCCGGGGCCGATGCACTCAACGTCGCGGGCATTGCGTTTAACCTATCCGCCGCCACGCTGGGCAACATCGTGGGCGGCGCGGTTCTGATCGCGCTCGGCTACTGGTTTATCTACGCCAAGAAGTCCGAGGCGTAAGGTACCGTCTGTTTGACGTTGGGCCTCCCGCGGGGCGTTGCCGTGCGGGAGGCTTTTTGGGTCTGGGGCTCGTTGCCGGGCTGTTGGCCCGTTGTGTTTGGCTTGTGAAAGGGGTAATCGAGATGGCATCTGCTGTGAAGTGTGACGGTCGCTCCGTGGTGACGACATGCGGGGGATGCTATGCCGATTGCGCCTTTGCGGCACGCGTTGAGGACGGTCGCGTGGTGGCCGAGTTGCCGGTGCCGGGGCACCCGTGCGCGGCGCGTGCCCTCTGCGCCCGCGGTCGGCATCGTCTGGCAATGCCGTTTGACGAGCGCGACCGCATTTTGCACCCCATGCGCCGCCGCCAGGATGGCTCGGGTTTCGATGCCGTGAGCTGGGACGAGGCGTTCTCGGATATTGCGGAGCGCCTCGCGGAGATTATTGACGAGCCTAGTGCCCGTGCGCTGGGCATGACGCTCGGCGTGCCCTCGTTCGACCGCTACTGGGCGTGTCGTTTTATGCATGCGCTGGGTTCGCCCAACGTATACGGTGCCGATGGTGCCTGCGAGGTAAGCCGACTTACCGGTTGGGAGCACAGCCTGGGCTATAGTCCCGCCTCCGACCTGGCGCATACCGACTGCATCATGTACCTGGGGCGTTCCATTGTCGATTCGTCGACGATGGGGGCCGTCGATGCGCTCAACGATGCGCGCCGGCGCGGGGCGAAAGTCATCGTGGTTGACCCGCGGCGCAGCGGCTCGGCCGCGCTTGCCGATCGCTGGCTCCGCGTGCGCCCGGGCTGCGACTTGGCGCTGCTTTTGGGTATTGCCCACGAGTTGATTGCCGAGGGCCTGTACGACCACGAGTTCGTGGACCGCTATACCACTGGTTTTGACGAGTTGGCGCAGGCGGCCCGTGTCTGGACGCCCGAGTGGGCCGAGTCCATGTGCGACGTGCCGGCAGATGACATCCGCGCGACGGCGCGCGACCTGGCTGCTGCGGCGCCTGCCGCCGTTGTCGACGCGGGCTTTCACGGTGGCATTGGCATTGCGTATGCCAACAGCACCCAGACGGCGCGCGCTATCTGCCTGGTTGATGTGCTGTTGGGCTGCCTGGGGCATGTGGGCGGTGCGCTCAACCCGCCCACGCCGCTTGTGTTGGGCGACCTCGATCCCGCACGCTTTGCGACGCCGACGGTGCCGCGTGAGCCCAAGTTGGGCTCCGAGCGCTATCCGCTCGTCGATCCGGTGCGCGGCCTGTGCACGACCATCGGCAAATCGATCCTCGCCGGCGACCTGCGTGGGCTCATCGTCTATGCCAGCAACCCTGGTGCGGGTTACGGCAACGCCGATGCGTGGCTTGGCATCTTGCAGCAGCTCGACCTGCTCGTGACGATCGATATTCGCTGGTCCGAGACGGCGCGTGCGTCTGACTATGTGCTGCCCGACGTGACGTATCTGGAGGCCGACCGCGGCGTGGGTACGGTCGTGGGCCGCAACGATGCGCGCGTGTTCTACCGCAGCGCCGTGCTGCCGGTCTTGCATGACGATACGCGTCCCGGCCGGGAGATCTTTGCCGGCCTGGCTGCTGCCTGCGGCGTGGGCGAGTATTTTGACTTTACGCCTGACGACTTGGCGGCTGCCCAGGTGGCTCCGTTTGGGATCGACCTCACTGCGCTCAAGGAGCGCGGTTGGGCAGTCACGGGCGTGCCGCTGCCGTCGCGTACGGGCAAGCCGGTGGTTCCGCTCGACGGCGGCAAGATTGCGCTGGCAAACGACGTATGGGAGCGCGCCGGCTTGGGTCGTGTGCCTGGCTGGATTGCGCCCATGGTGGAGCCGGGGCTGGGGATGTTTCGCCTCATTAGCGGCAACCGGCCCTTTGAGTCGCACACTTCGCGCAGACTTGCTGCGGCGGGTGCTGCCGAGGCAGGTTCCGACTTGGACGCCGTGCAGATGAATGCCGACGTCGCCGAGCACATGGGTATCGCCAACGGCGAGGTCGTCGAGCTGGTGAGCGACATGGGCCGCGACCGCGTACGCGTGGAGACCACGCCCTATCTGCATCCGGCGTGCATCTTTACGTCGGCGGCTCCGGGCGGGCGTTCGTTTGGCGCTGGCGCGGATGGCGCCCAGGCACTTGGCGTCGGCCCGCTCGACCACACGCCGCTGCGCTGGGATCCCATTACGGGAGCCGCGCTCACCCAGGAAAATGCCGTTCGCGTGGAAAAGATTGCTGCGCGCGGGGATAATGACGAGTAATTGACTCAGCCGATGCGTTCGACTGATTTACGTTTGTTTTGAAAGGCCGTACATGAGCGATAGCCAGAACATGTCCGATGAGGTGCGCGCCCGTCTGCGCGCCATTCCCTCCGTCAACGAGCTGCTCGCCGAGTGGCCAGTGGTGAAGGCGGCGGGGGAGACGTGTGATGCGGTAGTCCATGCCGCCGTCACGGCCGTGCTCGACGAGGAGCGCGCCGCCATTCGCGCCGGCGCCGCCCCACGCTCAAAACGCGAGCTGGCGTCGGCTATCGAATTCCGTGCGCATCGTTCTGCGCTGCCGAGTCTGCGTCCAGCCGTCAACGCCACGGGTGTGGTCATCCACACCAATCTGGGTCGCGCCCCGCTTGCGGAATCGGCTGCCAAGGCCGTGGCCGAGGTCGCGCGCGGGTACAGCACGCTCGAGTACAGCGTCGACACCTGCTCGCGCGGGTCGCGCAAGGAGCACGCCGCACAGTTGATTCGCTCGCTCACCGGTGCCGAGGATGCGCTGGTCGTCAACAATAACGCCGCCGCGGTGTTGCTGGTGCTGGCCACTCACGCTGCGGGCAAAGAGGTTATCGTGAGCCGCGGCGAGCTTGTCGAGATCGGCGGCAGCTTCCGTATCCCCGATGTTATGGAGGCCTCGGGCGCCAAGCTCGTCGAGGTCGGAGCCACCAACCGCACGCACTTGAGCGACTACGAGCGCGCCATCACGCCCGATACGGCCATGATCCTCAAGGTCCATCCTTCCAACTACCGTATCGAGGGTTTCCACGAGGAGGTAGGTTCTCGGGAGCTTGCGGCGCTTGCTCACAAGCATGGTCTACTGTTCTACGAGGACCAGGGGTCGGGCGCGCTCCTGCCCGATGACATCCTGGTGCGCGGCGGCGAGGAGACCACGCCGACCTCGGTTGCCGCCGGGCTCGACATCGTGTCGTGCTCGGGCGATAAGCTGCTTGGTGCTGCGCAGGCGGGCATCATCATGGGCCGTCGCGATCTGGTCCAGGCCTGCGGGTCGCATCCGCTTATGCGTGCCCTGCGTCCGGGCAAGCTCGCACTGGCGGCGCTCGAGGCCACGCTGCGCATCTACATGGACGGTGCCTATGTGGCCCATCGCGACATTCCGGTCCTCAGCATGCTTACGCTGCCGCAGGCTCATCTGGAGCGCCGCGCGCGTAAGCTGCGCGAGCTGATGGTGGCGGGTCTCGATAAGGCCGGCTGCCCGTGTGCCGTGCAGGTGGAAATCGTCGAGGAGTCGTCGACCCCCGGTGGCGGCTCGCTGCCTACCGTGGAGCTGCCCACGATGTGCGTTGCCGTGCGTCTTGTTGACGAGCGCCTGTCCGTTGACGCGCTCAAGCGCTCGCTCGTCCAAGATTTCGACACGCCGGTCGTCACGCGCACCTCGCGCGATCGCATTCTGTTTGACGTCCGCACGCTCGTGGGCGACCGCGATATCGAGACGGCGGCGTCGACGCTTTCCGCGTGCGTTGCCAAGGCGGCGCGCCGATGAGTGGGGTCGAAGCGTTGGTGGAATGCCCTGTTATCGTTGGAACGGCGGGCCACGTCGACCACGGTAAGTCGGCACTGATCGAGGCGTTGACCGGCAAGAATCCCGACCGTCTGGAGGTTGAGCGCCGTCGCGGTATGACCGTGGAGCTGGGCTTTGGCGAGCTGGCGTTGCCGAGTGGCAAGATCGTTGGCCTGGTCGACGTGCCGGGCCACGCGCATTACTTGCGCGCCATGGTGCAGGGTGCGACGGGCATTGATGTTGCCGTGCTGGTGGTCTCGGCCGTCGAGGGCGTGATGCCGCAGACCCGCGAGCACGTGCATGTGCTGGAGCTGCTGGGCGTTACGCATATGGTGGTCGCGCTGACGATGTGCGACCTGGCCGATAGCGAAATGATTGAGCTGGCCGAGCTCGACGTGGACGATTTTCTTTCGGATACCGTGTTTGCGGGCGCGCCGATGGTGCCGGTGTCGTCCAAGACCGGCGCGGGGATCGATGACCTGCTGACTGCGCTCGACGAGCAGGTTGCCGCTTGCTGGGATGCCTGCCGTGCCCGCGCCGAGCTCACCGATGCCGCACCGCGTCTGCCTATCGACCGCTGCTTTACGATCAAGGGCGCCGGTACCGTGGTGACGGGAACGTTGCACGATGCGCCCGTCGCGGTAGGGGATGAGCTCGTCGCGCTGCCGTCGCGTACGGTCTGTCGCGTGCGCGGGATTCAGGTGCATGGCGATACGCCGCGGGCGTTGCCCGGTCAGCGTGTGGCGCTCAACTTGGTGGGCGATGTCGTCGCCACGCTCGATCGCGGTGAGATGCTCGGCGTGGCGGGCCGCTTTGGCCAGACGATGCGCTTCATGATGGCGTTTACGTATTTGGGTCGCGAGGGAGCCAAGCCGCGTGTGCTCGAATCGGGTGCGCGTGTGCACGTGATGGCGGGTACGGCCGAGGTTGTCGGTCGCATCATGTTCATGGAGGGCGAGGCCCCCATGGCGGTGGGCGAGACCCGTAATGTTCAGGTACGCTTGGAAAACTCGCTGCCGCTACGTGCCGGGGACCATGCCGTGGTGCTGTCCTATTCGCCCGTGATGCTTATTGGCGGCGGGCGTGTGCTGCTTTCGCGCTGCCGTCGCTCGCGCGAGCTTGCCGAAGGGGAGCGTGTGCTGTATGCAGCGCTCGAGTCCGGCGATATCGCGGGCGGTATGGGCGCTTGGCTGGCGCTGCAGACGCTGCCGGTTACGGCGGTTGATGTTGCCGAGGCTTTGGATCTTGGTATCGGCGAGGTCGATGCCGCACTGCGCGGGTTAGTGGCGCAGGGCGTTGCTTGCGCGCTTGCTGGCTCGGATGGCTCGCTGTATGCAGATGCTTCCGTGCTTGACGCCGCGATGGATACACTGGCGGCGACCCTGTCAGCCATGCACGCGGCGGCTCCCAAGGAGACGGGCTTTACGCCCGGCGCCGTTGCCCATGCTGCGTGGCCTGCCGCTGATGAAGACGTTGCCGCGGCTCTGATTGTCGAGGGCTGCTCGCGTGGCGTGTGCGCCGCCGAGGGCGCCGAGGTATTTGATCCGCACTCAGCCGCCGCTGCCGCACGCGTGGTGCATGAGGCGTGTGGGCGTATCGTGGCGCTGCTTGATGG
>JBKTBE010000129.1:0-1997 GCA_046883645.1 Collinsella sp.
ATCCAGACGGTCGTCGAGGGAGTGGACGGCGACCTTGGAGCGCTGACCGGGCTCGCGGGCGATCGACTTGATCTGGACGGTGCCCTCATAGATCTCAGGCACTTCTTGCTCAAACAGACGACGCATGAGCTCGGGGTGGGTACGGGAGATGACAATCGGCGGACGGCTGTGCTCGCCACGAACCGGCTGCAGGTTGGAGTTGGGGTCGCGAACGTCGATGATCACGGCCTTGATGTGCTGGTTGTGCAGGTAGCGCTCGCCCATCGGACGCTCGTTGCGCTCGTTCTCGTAACGGCGCTGATCGAAGTGCGGCAGCTCGGCCTCGACGCCCTCGCGGATCTTGACGATCGTGAAGTCGGGCGTGGACTGCAGCACGGTACCGCTGATGAGGTCACCGATGCGGCCGGAGAACTCCTCGTAGATCTGCTCGCGGGCGGAGTTGCGCACGATAGCGTTGATCTCGGCCTTGGCGTGCTGGGCAGCGATGCGGCTCGTGTTCTTGGGAGTGACGTCGATCTCCTCGAACTCGGTGAAGTTGCCCTCCTCGTCCATGGAATCGTCGATCGGCTCCAGGCGGTAGACGTAGATCTTGCCGGTGGTGCGGTCGATGGTCACCTTGGCGCCCCACTCAAGATGCAGGATCTCGGCATAGCTCTTGGCGAGCGACTGCTCCAGGCGGTCGATCAGGTAGAGCTGGTCGATGTGCTTCTCCTGGCAAAGCTCCATCAGGGCGGACATCATGTCGGATGCTGCCATCTTACTTTCCTTCCTTCGCGGGCTTGAAGTCGTAGGTGGGCTTCAACTTGCACTTTTTAACATCGGAGAAATCGAGGGTAACGGACTCGCCGTCCTCGAGCTCGAGGGTCACGTTCGTCTCGGTGGCGGCGGCAATCTTGCCAGCGTACTTGCGACGGCCCTCGGTGGCGGTAGAGGTGAGCTCACAGTTCTCGCCCACAAAGCGGGCAAAGTCACTCGGGCGGCGCAGCGGGCGCGCCATACCCGGGCTCGACACCTCAAGCGTGTAGCTCGAAGAGATAGGGTCAAGCTCCTCGATCACATCGCCGACCCACTTGGTGTTGGCCGTGACGTCGTTGAGCGAAAGGCTCTGACCCTCGGCACCCTCGATACGCACGCGCACGCAGGGGGCCTTGGTGGCACCCACGAGCTCGACGTCGACGATGTCGACATCGTGCTGGGGAGCGACGGCCTCGAGCGCGTCAATGATCGCCTGCTCGGTCTTGGTCTTGACCATTGCGGCACCTCCATCCATACAAAAAAGAAGCGGGGTCGAAACCCCACTTCTTTCATTTACAACTTCATTTGCAAGCAAACTATACCAATAGCTGCGGAAACGCGCAAGCACAGTACGAACCTGCAGGTCAGCGTGCGCACAGCTTCTCCATAAGAATAGGACAATTGGCCGAAGGCAACTAGGCAGATACATGCAAAACGAGGGACGACCCAACCGGATCGCCCCTCGTCTTTTATGCGTCAGCTAAGCGCGTGGCGTTTACTTGACCACCAGGTTGACCAGCTTGCCGGGCACGCAGATGGCCTTGACGACCGTCTTGCCCTCGGTCCACTTGGCGACAGCGGCCTCGGCGGCAGCCTGCATTTCCTCGTTGGAGGCATCGCGGGCCACGTCGACGCGGCCGCGGACCTTGCCGAGTACCTGGACGACGATCTGCACCGTGTCCTCGATGGACTCGGCCAGGTCGAACTTGGGCCAGGCAGCGGTGTAGGCGTTGCCCTCGCAGCCGAGCGCCTCGTGCCACAGCTCGTCGGCCCAAAACGGGCAGATGGGCGCCAGCACGCTCACGATATCCTTGGCCACGCCGTAGCACAGCGCCTTGTCACGGGCGGTACCCTCGGTGGCGTTGAGGTAGGCGCTCGCCGCGTTGACGAGCTCCATGACGGCCGAGATCGCGGTGTTGAACTGGCCGCGATCGAAGTCCTCGGTGCACTTGGCGATGGTGCGGTGACGCTCGCGATAGAGC
>JBKTBE010000130.1:0-1964 GCA_046883645.1 Collinsella sp.
GGATCGAGCGGATCGACGGCAGGAGCGTCCATCGCAGGCGCCGGAGCCGTGGCCATAGCCGTCTGGGCAGACAGCGCGGCAAGCGAATCGTGCACGCGGGCAAGCTCATCGGCCTGCTCGGAGGTAAGCTGGTAGATGCCATCGGCAGTAGCGGCGTTAAAGGCGTCGAGTGCGTCGGAGGGACGGCCGGCGGCAGAAAGCGCCTGACCCATGCCGGCGTTGAGCGCGCGCGTGTCGTCACGGGGACCGGCAAAGTCGATAGCCGTACGGTAGGTCTCCACGGCATCCGCCGGACGGCCGAGCTTGATGAAGCAACGACCGAGCTCGCCGAGTGCGGCGGCAGGAGCCGGATTGGCGCCGTCGATGGCAGCCTGACGGAAGGCAGTACCTGCGTTGGCATAATCGCCCGACTGGAACAGCGCATTGCCCAGGCCCAGATAGGCCTTGAACGGCGTGGCATAGGAAGCATCCTGCGTAGCAGCAGAGAACGCCTGGGCGGCCGTCGTGTAGTCGCCCACGGCGGCGAGCGCCTTGCCGCGGTTGGTGAGCAGCGCGCCGCGCTTGCCGTAGGTGCCGTCGTTGAGGGCGGCAGCATAAGCCTCGGCGGCCTCGGCATACATGCCCAGGTGCATCAAGGCGTTGCCACGAAGGTGATCGGCCTCGCCCATAATCTCATCGGGAGTCTTTGCCGCCCCAAGCATCTGGGCTGCAGCGGAAAAATCACCCGCGCGGTAAGCGGCGCGGCCCTGTTGGATCAGCTGGCTATTCAAGGAAGTCCCCTTTACTCGTGAACGATCTCGACATGGACGATCTCGTCGCCGGCACGCAGCTGCGAAATCACATCGAGACCCTCGACCGTGGTACCAAAGACGGTGTAACCGGAATCGAGGTTATGCTGGGCGCCCAGGCAGAAGTAGAACTGCGAACCCGCGGAATCGGGGTCCATGGAGCGTGCCATGGCAAGGGCACCATCGACATGGCTGTTGCGCGGATTGGTGGCAAACTCGCCCTTGATGCAGTAGCCGGGGCCACCGGTACCGGGCATGCCGTCGGGGCCCTCAAGACCAGCGGCGACGTCGGCGCCGGACATATCGCGGGTATTGGGGTCGCCGCCCTGGATGACAAAACCGGGCACATAGCGATGGAACTTAAGGCCATCATAGAAGCCCATCGTAGAAAGCTCGCAGAAGTTCGCGACATGAATGGGAGCGCCCTCGCCGTCAAACTTGACCTTGATGGTACCCTTCGACGTCTCGATAACGGCGCACTCGTCGCCGGCAAGCTGATACTCGGGCGTGTAGAGCTCTTTCTTAAAACCAAACATGTGGTTCCTTCCTCGTGCGTTTAAAGCATATTTGTACGAATTGTAGCAATAAGCATGCGCTTACATCAATTGCGCACGTAGGTTATGCCGACTATGGCGAACTAATTTTAGGAACGCTGCTGCGGCTTCCAGGAACCCACATTGGCGTCGTACTGGTTCAGTGCGCTGTTGCCGCCCTGCGCGATGGGCGCCAGGATATCGCTTTGGTGGGAACTCATCGACTCACCATCGGGAATGGCCAGCGAGATGTCCCAGCTCTGACAGATCACGTCGACACGCTCGTACATCCACTCGGCAAGCTGCTTTAAGTGGGCGATGTCATCCGCATAGACCGTATCGTCCTGATACTTAAGGTTGTTAAGCTCATCTTGCGTCTTTTTGATCTGGTCGCGCAGGGCGTAGGCACTCTGCGACAGCTCCTGACGGGTGGACAGTGGCGTTCGAAGATAGCCATTGTTAAAAGAATCGATGACCTCGCCGATCTGGTCCTCGTCACCGTAGGACACGATGGTCTGATACAGACCGTCGAGCCTGGTATAGAGCTGATCATCGGTGAGCACAGTTTCTTCCTGGACCACCTCGGCAGAATCGTCCTGCTTGGTATCGTCCTCAGTCGCCTCGCCCTTTTGGCGCGTGGGGA
>JBKTBE010000131.1:0-1912 GCA_046883645.1 Collinsella sp.
ATCCTTCGCCATGCGCCGCCTCCAATCGTCGGCACGCATGGTCGCCCGCGCATAACGGAAAAGGGCCCCGACCGAAGCCGGGGCCCTTCCCTACTCGCCGTCTGCCTCTAGCATCTGGCGTACCTCGTCGCGCCAGCGCTCGGGAACGCTCTTGAGCGTGCGTTTGCCGCTTTTCACGGCGCGGTAGTAGATCTTCGCCAAGCTACTCACCTCCAACGATGTCGCCGAGCTCGAGAAGGGCCGCTTGCGAGTCGGCAACCTGCTGCTGGAGCGATGCGATCTGCTCCTCCATGCTCATACCGTCCGCCTCGTGTGCCGCCCAGACGGTGTCAAAGTCGGCCTTTGCGCCCTCGACCGTCAGCTCACCAGTCGGGTCGGTGAAGTGCAGCTCCTCGTAGGTGAACACCTTCACCTTGACGGAACCGCCCTCGCCGCCCTGTTCCTCGCGCTCGCCCTCGGCGATGCCGCGGCGCAACCAAACGTCGGTCCCCGCGATCTCGACCGTCTCGGGCCTCTCGCCCGTTCGCTCCGACTTCACAACCATATTTTTCCTCCTAACCCACGGCCCTCGCCGCGTTGAATATGCACCGCTTGACGTTCATCTGGTGCTCCATGACGGCCGTTTTCAGCCAGCCCCAGTAAGAGCACACGCGCCTCGCCAAGCGCTCGGTGCGCCTGCGCATGTAGCGCGCGAACGCGCGTCGCAGTCGTTTCCAGAGCCTCTTTCGCAAGTCGACCCGACGACCGCGGGCGCACCAGATACGATAGCCCGCGAAGTCGATGGGCTCGGCGCCGTTGCGCCTTACCTTCCACGGTTTCAGCGACAATCCTAGCCGCCCCAAAACGCGCGCGGCGATGGCCGCGGCCTTCCCGAGCGAGCGCTTTGAGTTGCCGAGAAAATAGCCGTCGTCGGCGTACCACACCTGACATCCCGCGAGCCTTACGCGCTTGCCGCGCCGCTCCTTCGCCGCCTCCTCGACCGCGTGGTACGCGAACGAGATCACGAACGCCGCCAACCGAAGCGACAGGTAGCTGCCGAGGATAAGGACGCCGTTCATCGTCGACAGCAGCGAATGGAGCAGGTAGAGGACTTGGATGTTCTTGACGTGGCGCGCCACCAGACCCTCCACTATCGCCGTTTGCATCGAGCCGTAGCAGTTGCGGATGTCGACGTGTACGTGGTAGGCGAAGCGATGAACCGCGCGCCTGAGCTTGCGCATCCCCAGCGCCGCACCCTTGCCCTTGACGCCGCTCGACACCTGCCAGAAGCCGACCTTGGCGGCAAGGAGCGGCTCGAGTGCCCCAACGCACAGGTAGTTGCACACCTGCCGCTTGATACTCTCGACGCTTATCTCGCGCAGCTTGCCGCTGTTCGGGTCGTGCTTCAGGTAGGTTCGAATCGGCTCGAACGTAAGCGTCTCAGTCGAGAGCTCTAGCCAGATGCGGTCGACGAACGCCGTTTCGGTGCCGTATTCGTCGGCGACGCGCCAGCCGTTCTCCTTGCCGGAGTCGCTTTTCTTCCATCGGTGCAGGGCCTCGACGACGCTCTTGCGCGTGAACTCGAGGCCCTTGCAGTAGGTTTTCATAGATCAAAGCTCTTTCTGTCTGTCATACGAGCGTTCGCCTTGCGGCTACCAGCCCGTGAGCCTTGCGGACAAATTTCACTCAAAGGAGTCAGGCTGAGCCGCGTCCCGCCAGAAAGCGGCGGGCGCGGTAGACACGGTGCGAGTAGAGATTTATAGACAGATTGCCGGGAGACGAAGTTCCAAGTGGCCCTACCGGACCTGTTCCTCGAGTTCGCGTAACGAAGACCGGCATTCGAGCCGTTCCTCAGGTTGCCGAGGAACTGAACCAGAAACCAGCGCCGCCCTCACCGTGAATCCCTGTTTGGGGTTAGGAGGGGGCCAGCCCC
>JBKTBE010000132.1:0-1905 GCA_046883645.1 Collinsella sp.
CGATATGGCACCGTGGGGACACATGTATGTCAATCCTGGTCTAACAGAGCCTTTTGCATTACCGCGCAGCGGACTCCGGGCGAGGGCTGGAGCAAGTTGATGGAAGACCTTACCGATTTGCGGAAGGTTTTGCCCGAAGCATCCGGCACCGCCGGATTCTTTTGGAACGGCCTCTCGTTTGATTGCTTTCCTATCGTTTGCCCCCAGACTGGGCGTCTAAAAAAGGCGGCCGAACCGGCCGCCCAGAAATAAATAAACATTTACCGAATGGAAGAGAAGAGGAACGATGCCCATTACTCCCAATGACCGGCTACATCGACGACCCAATGCTGCCCCGTAGCCTTCTGTTCATAATGTCCCTGGTCCTCAGAGGTAGTATACGAATCATTGATATATGCTCCATGGTCTTGACCTTGTTCTCACATTGCGTCACTATGAGCTGACCAAGCGGCTATAGAATCGAAAGATGCACCGCATGCACTACAAATGTAACGTTCATGACGCGTATATACCACATTCGGCACCCAGACCTGGCTGTAATCGGTCTCCCAGTGGCCCTGCTCGGCAACCCACTTCTTCTGGCTACCGCCGTTGGAAGAGGAATTGTTGCTGCCGGAACTCTGCGAATTGCCGGAATTCTGCTTGGACTTCGAGGAATCGGAAGACTTGTTATCCTCCTTCTTGGAGTCATCGGACTTCTGGTCCTTGTCGTCGGATTCTTTCTTCTCCTCGGACTTGGCTCCAGAGGTTTGCGCCGCCTTTTCTTCGCTCGCCTTCTTTTTGTCTTTATTCTTTACCGCTGTGGCGGCCCTTTCCGTAGAGCCGCTTCCTTGCTTTGCAACGCTGGCACATCCAAGTTGAGGTGCCGAAAGGCACACCAGAAGCGCAACGATAATAGCCTTTGTTCTCACACCGATCTCCCTGTCCATGAAACCGGGCGTTGGACACCAGCCGATATCCAACGCCCGGCTCGCTTTTAAATCTGCTCGCGGCGCTTCTTCTGATCGAGGAAGACGCCGGCTGCCACGAGGACGGTACCGCCGATGACGAACGTCTCGCCGATGAGTCCCGCGCGATCGCCTGTCTGGGCGAGGCTGCCGGGCTGGGCGGTATCCGTGCCGGCGAGGTGATTCGGGGTGTATGCCGCCTGCTGCTTTGCGACCTCCTCTGCCTTCTGTCGTGCGATCTCATCGGAAAGCTTCTGCTCCGCTGCGATGCGGTCGGACTTCGCCAACTCGTAGGCGGCGAGTGCCGCATCATAGCCGGACTGGAGCCCGTCCACCGCGGCCTGCTTCTCGTCCAGGATGGCCTTGGCGGGCGCGACCTTGGCGCGTGCCTCGACTGCTGCGGCGAAAAGCGCGTTGAGGGCGTCATCCGCATTCACATCATGGCCAGAAGCGATCGCCGCGTCGGCATCGATGGAGTTCAGCTTCGACAGCTTGGCGTCTGCCTGCGCCTTCGCCTGTTCGGCGGCGGAGACAAGGGACTCGGCGGCGATGGTATCCGCCTTCGCGGCATCGAGTTCGGCCTTGGTGTCATTGACGGCCTTTACTGCATCCTGCTCGCGCTGCTGTGCCTCTGCGAGCTTCGCGGCAAGACCGGTGAGGATGTCGAGGTTCGACTGTGCGTCATCGAGATCGGTCTGGGAGCCGGTAAGCCTGTCGGCAGCAACGCCGGTGTCGGCCTCTGCGGCATCGACGGCACGTTGGGCATCCGCGAGGGCGCTTGCGGTGGCGTCCGCCTTTTGCTTGGCGGCTGCGAGGACGGTCGCCTTCTCGGCTTGGTCGGCTGCCGCCGCGTCGTGAACACTCTTTGCGGTATCGACCGCCTTCTTGGCGTCGGCGACGTCCTGGAAGAACTTCGCGAGGTCGGCGTTCGCATCGTCCACGCCCTGCTGCTTAGCAG
>JBKTBE010000133.1:0-1790 GCA_046883645.1 Collinsella sp.
AGGCCAGCACGTTGAAATGGGCCCGGACGGATTGAAGACCGAACGAGTGCGCCTCGTTGAGATACTGGTCGATGTCGAGTAGGTCAGCCCCCTTACGGGAGCTTTCCCCTCTAAGAACCGTACGTGAGAGTTTCCCCTCATACGGCTCAAGCAATTCAAAACTTTTATTTGTAACTAAAAGCCGGCTCATAGTAACTTCCATTTATTTCTGTTAGTAATTCGGCTGCAATGGTCATGTATTAGGACTTTCGCCTTTCTACTGCTCCCTGTCATTTCAGTAATTTTCCAGGGAGTTTCCCGTGTGATGTGCTTGCCACACACAGGGCAACATTGCATTTGCTGATTCCACAGGCGATAGATATATTGCTTGCCGTCTAAGTGTGCAAGCATTCTTCGGGTCTTGTATTGATCGAAGAAATCTTTCCAATCGGCATCATATGGGTTGGCCTCACTGCGGATTTTGATATGTCGCTTTATTTTCGTATCCGACAATCTCACAAGAGTGTGGTATTTATCCACTTTCCTGTTTTCAAGCGGTACGGCAAAAGTCCAGCTTCTACCTCTTACAGTGTGATAATACTTGTTGGCAATCCATCGTTTACCTTTTTTGGGATGTCTTCTGCGAGACCATCGCCATAGTTTGTTGAAAATTTGTGCATCTGTTTTACGGAAAGTTTCCGATGCAGAACACCCCTTGTAGTAGTTCGCCCATCCTCTAATGACTGGGTTTAGCAATCGTATCAAAGATTGTTGCTTAGAAGACTTGTTCTTGTCCACTATTTCACGAACCTTATCTAAAAATCTCTTTCGACTCTTCTTGGATGGTTTTGTGATAAACTTGCCTTTATATTTTCTGATATTGAACCCAAGAAAATCAAACCCTTCTTCTATATGAGTTATCTTAGTCTTTTCTTCTGATAAGGTAAGCCCTCTTGCTTGAAGAAACTCAATGACTAATGGTTTAACATGGTTCTCCAACAACTCCTTACTCTCTCCTGTGATAATAAAATCATCCGCGTAGCGAACAAGATTTATCATAGGAGTATAGTAATTTTTCTTCGAGCGGTTTATCGGAAAGCTATCGGCAAGCAGTTTTTCCAGTCCGTCCAAAGTCATATTTGCAAGAGTTGGGGAGATGATGCCGCCTTGAGGAGTTCCCTCCTCTGTCGGAAAAAGTTGCTTGTTGAAAATAAATCCACTTTTCAACCATTTACGGAGCAAAACTTTATCCATAGGGATATTGTCAAGCAACCATTCATGACTGATATGGTCGAAACAACCTTTGATATCACCTTCTAAGATCCATTGTGGGGATGTCGTCCTTGCCAGGTCATTGAAGCATTGTTGAACGGCATCTGCCGTGCTCCTTTCTTTTCTGAAACCATAAGAATTGGCATCAGCCGTTGTTTCAGCTACGGGAGCCAGTGCCATCAGATACAATGCCTGCATAGCCCGGTCTTTCATAGTTGGTATACCCAATGGTCTTAATTTCCCGTTACTCTTTCTGATATGTACTCGTCTCAGAGGTTGGGGTGTATAACCTCTCCTTTTCAGTTCGGTTATTGCACACACTTTAGCATCTGGCGTTTTCCATGTTACCATATCGACGCCAGCCGTTTTACTCCCATTATTGGAAGTTACACGTCTTACCGCTAATGCTTTAGCGTAAAACGAGTGGGTCAGTGTCCACTGCAAGGCTTTGACCTTGTTGTGGCGACCCTCTTTTTGAGCCTTTACAATACGCGCTTGTAGCTTTTGAACCGCAGCTTCGCATTTGAGCCAATTTATAC
>JBKTBE010000029.1:0-1800 GCA_046883645.1 Collinsella sp.
GGCTTCGTCAATACGAGTCGAGTCCTCATCAAACCAGCGAGACCAATAGCGCAGGCCTTCGTAGGCAATGTCGTCGGCATCCAAATCCCAGACCAGGCGGAAATCCGACAGGAAGGGATAGAGGATGGCGGCACGATTGATAAGCTCGCTATTAAGCGCACAGGTCGCAATACCCAAACCGCCGCCCTGCGACGCGCCGTTCACAAACACACGGGCAAAATCGATGCCCTCGAGCTCACGAACAATACGGCACAGGATTCGAATATCTTGGTGTAAGCGGACATAGTAGAGGTTGGCCGGGTCGCCGTCGATGCCGGCGACGATATGCCCGGCAACCGTTGTGCCCTCAAATCCACCAATGTCCTCGGAGGGACCTCCTTGGCCGGGGCAGTCGAGGGCGATGAGTGCCATGCCCATGCCCGCAAACGACGCCTGCTCAAACCAGCTGCGGCTTGCACCCGGATACCCATGAAACTGAAGCACCAATGGCACGGGCTCGTCCGAGACGGGTTTAAGGTACTTGGCATGCAGGCGAGCGCCACACATGCCGGTATACCAGAGGTCGAAAAGCTGGCAGGTCGCGGCATCGGTGACCGATGCCGTCTCGATCGCATAGTCAAGCCCGACGGCGTCGGCCTCGGCCATGCGATCCTTCCAAAAGAGATCGAAATCTGATGGACGGGGCATGGCGCCTCGATATTCACCAAATTGATGTTGTAGCTCCTGAGCACTTGGCATGGCTCGTGAACCCAACCTTTCGAAATCGCAACGGAGGTGCGCCCGGCAAGGGAACCGGGCGCACGGGAGGGAAAGCGAGGTTACTCGCCGAGCTTGGGATGCAGCAGCGACGGCGCAGCGCCGAGCAGCATCTTGGTGTAGGGGTCCTGGGGGTGCTGGAAGACCTGCTTGGCCTCGCCCTGCTCGACGATCTTGCCGCCATTCATAACGATGATGTCGTCAGAGATATAGCGGACCGTCTGGATGTCATGGCTGATGAACACCATGGCCAAGCCGAGCTCCTTCTTAAGGTCGGTCAGCAGGTTCAGAATCTGCGCGCGGACCGAAACGTCCAGAGCTGAGGTGGGCTCGTCGGCGATGATCGCATCGGGGTTCAGCGACAGGGCACGGGCAATTGCGACGCGCTGGCGCTGGCCGCCCGAAAGCTGGCCGGGAAGAACCTCGGCGGCGGAGCTGGGCAGACCGGTGAGCTCCAAGAGTTCCTTGACGCGCTTCTCCTGCTCGGCCTCGGTACCCAGGTTGTGGACGCGCATGGGGTCGAGCAGCTGCTCGCGAACGACCATGCGGGGGTTGAGCGCCGTGGCCGGGTTCTGGAACACGACCGAGATTACGCGACCCATGTGGCGACGGTCCTCGGCGGTACGTTTGGTAACGTCCTTGCCCTTAAAGTAGACCTTGCCGCTCGTGGGGGCCTGCAGGCCGCACATGACGTTGGCGGTGGTGGACTTACCGCAACCGGACTCGCCGACGATGCCAATCGTCTGACCGGGCATGAGCTTAATCGTTACACCCTGGACGGCGTGAACCAGGTTGGGGTGCAGAATCGAGCCGGTACGGGTCCTAAAGGTGACGTGGACGTCATCAAGGAAGATGATCGGCTCGACGCCGTTGACTGCAGTCTCGCTCATCTACATCACCTCCGCGTGAGGGGTCAAACCATTTGCCTTGAGCACCTCGTCGGGGAGCTCGGAATAGAAGTGCTCGGTGCCGGGCACGCGCTTGAAGACCGGACGGGTGTCCAGGCCAATACGCGGATGGCTCGAGCGGGGCGCGAAGCGATCG
>JBKTBE010000029.1:1810-24014 GCA_046883645.1 Collinsella sp.
CCCTTGGGGAAATCGCGCGGACTCGGAACGGCGCCGGGCACCTGGTGCAGGCGGCCCGAACCGCTCTCGATGGACAGAACGGAACCCAGAAGACCGCGGGTGTACTCGTGGATCGGGTTAGTGAGCAGTTCCTTGGTGGGTGCCTGCTCGATAACCTGGCCAGCGTACATAACCGTAATGTTATGGGCGACCTCGGCGACCAGAGCCAGGTCATGCGAAACGAAGATCATGGCAAAGCCGAGCTTGGCCTGAAGATCGTTGAGCAGCTTGATGACCTGCTTCTGGACGGTAACGTCCAGAGCGGTCGTGGGCTCGTCGCAGATGACCAGCTTGGGGTCGCGGGTAAGGGCCATAGCGATCAGGACACGCTGACGCTGGCCGCCGGAAAGCTCGTGCGGATAGCTCTCGAGCGTGCGCTTGGGATCGAGGCCGACGAGCTCCAGGAGCTCCTCGGCGCTACGGGTTCCGCCGCGCTTGGTGAGCTGCTTCATCTGGGCAGAGATGAGCATGGAGGGGTTGAGCGAGGACAGGGCGTCCTGATAGACCATAGCGATATCGGTACCGCGCAGGCCGAACCACTCCTTCTTGCTCATCTTGAGCAGGTCACGGCCCTCCCAGAGGACCTCGCCGGAAAGGTGCTCGTCATCGTCGGTCAGGCCCATGATGGCCAGCGTGGTGATGGACTTACCGCAACCGGACTCGCCCACCAGGCCCATGGTCTGACCAGGACGGACGTCAAAGTTGACATGGTCGACGACGTTGATATCACCGTGATGCTCAAACTGAATGCAGAAGTCACGGACCGAGAGAATCGGTTCGACAGACTCGTCGGGCACATGGCGATCGTCACGCTTGAGCTCGACATCGCGCAGGGCGCCAAGGCGAGCGGAGAGGGACTGGGCCTGCTCCTTGTAGGCGCGAACGGGGTCGGAGACCAGCAGGTCGGCCTCGCGACGCTTGGAGGAATCGGTCGGATCCAGGGCGGCGGAGGGAGCAGCGGCCATGGCGTCGGTAATGCCCTCGGAGAGGATGTTGAGCGCCAGGCAGGTGATCATGATGGCCAGACCCGGGAACAGCGCCTGCCACCAACGGCCGGCAAGCACGCCGCCGCGGGCGTCGGCGAGGATGTTGCCCCAGGTAGCGGTGGGCTCCTGGATACCAGCGCCGATGAAGGTCAGCGAGGCCTCGAAGATGATGGCGTCGGCGACCAGGGTAACGGTGAAGACCATGATCGGGGCGATGCAGTTACGCAGAACATGCTTGATCAAAATCCACGGAGCCTTGGCGCCGGAAACGATGACCGCGCGGACATAGTCCTCGCCGTACTCGGACACGATGTTGGCGCGCACGATACGGGCAATCTGCGGAGTGTACATAAAGCCGATGGCGAAGATGATCGACGGCACGGAGTTGCCCAGGATGGAGACGAAGACGGCCGCGAGGGCGATGCCCGGGATGGACATGATGATGTCTAAGATACGCATGATCGTCTCGGAGACGGCCTTGCGCGAAACCGCTGCAAGGGCGCCCACGACCGAGCCGCAGACCAGAGCCATGGCAGTGGCGCCAAAGCCGATGATCAGCGAGTAACGACCACCGTAGAGCATACGCGACAGAATGTCGCGGCCCTTATCGTCGGTACCGAAAATAAATCCGTTGCCGGGAGCCTGGCGAGCCGTAAAGATCTCGACCGGGCTATAGGGGGCAAGAAGGGGCGCCAGAATCGCAGTCAGGGCGACCAGCACCAGCACGACGGCTGCAATCTTAGAAGACAGCGTCATCTTCTTCCAGCCACCGAGCTTGAGCCCCTTAGAGGCAGCCTTCTCGAGCTGCTCGGTTTGCTTCTCTCGAATCTTTACCATAATCTACACCGTCCTGATGCGCGGGTTGATGAGCAGGTAGAGCATGTCAACCACGATGTTGATGATGATGAAGGCAAGAGCAACGACGATAACGACGCCCTGAACCAGGTTCGCCTCGTTGCCCTGAACGCCCTGCAGAATCGCGGTGCCCATGCCGGGGAGGTTGAAGATAACCTCGATGACGACGGCGCCGCCCATGAGGTAACCGATCTTAAGACCGAGGGTGGTGACCGGGGTGATCAGCGCATTGCGAAGAACGTTGATGCCGACGACGACCTTCTCGGGAACGCCGGCGCCGCGAGCCATACGGACATAGTCCTTGTCGAGCTCCTCGACCATGGCGGTACGCACGATACGAGTCATCTGGCCCGTCAGCGGAAATGCCAAGGCGATAGCGGGCATGATCATACGTCCCAGATAGCCAACCGGATTCGTGGTGAAGTGAGGCAGAGCACCAGATGCCGGGAGCACCTTAAGGTAGGAAGAGAACAGCAGGATCAACAGAACGGCAAGCCAGAACGACGGGGTTGCCAAGCCGGCGATGGAAAAGACGCGGATCACTTGGTCCGGCCATTTGTCGCGATACAGTGCCGCGATGACGCCGAGCAAAAACGAAACGACCGCACCGATGGCAAGACCGATGAAGGTCAGCTGCATCGTGACGGGCAGGGCCGTGGAGATGCGCTTGGCAACGGAGTTGCGAGCGGCACCATAGGTGCCCATGTCGCCATGGATCAAATCGCCCATATAGCGCACGTAGCGCACGGGCCAGGGGTCGTCCAGACCATACTTCTCATGGTACTCGGCAACCGCCTCGGGCGAGGCACCGTCACCCAACGCCGTGTAGGCGGGGTCGGTCTTGGAGAACGACATAAGGAAGAACACCAGGACGGTGACGCCCAATGCCATGATCGGCAGCGCCACAAGACGCCTTCCAATCAAACGTAGCAAGTTGTTCACGTTCTCTCCCCTTTCTTTTGTCGGTAGGACCAACTGGTATATGAGTACGGATACTCATTACAAGACCCGAGCGACATCGTTGCCGCCCGGGTCTTTGTTTCAACTATGAGGATACGGTCCCAACGACCGTCATCCTGCATACAGACTCAAGCGAGTCTTACGCCTTGACGGTCGCAACGCCCCTGAAGGACATGCTCGTCGTGCCGATGCCCTTGAAGCCATCGAGTGCCTCGCCGTTGGGTGCAGTGGACGGATCGTCCCAGGAAGCGGAGACGGTCTTGACGTGGACAACGGGGTACAGAACGGCGTTGTCGGCAATGATGTCGAAGCACTCGTTCCACTTCTTCTGCTGCTCGTCGCCCTCGGCGGCAAGAGCCTCGTCCATGAGACCGTGGAGCTTCTGCCACTCAGCGGACTCCTTCCACGGGCAACGGGTCTGCATCCAGACGTTGTCGCCGTACCACCAGTTGAGCAGCAGGTCGGGGTCGGCGCCGAAGCAGGAAGGATCGCCAGGGGCAAGGAGGATATCGTAGGCCTCGCCGCCGTCGATGGCAGCGTAGGTAGCCGGCGAGGTATCGGTCTGGATGGTCACATCGAAGCCGAGAGCGTCGAGGTCGTTTTTGACCTGGGCGGCCATGCCCTTAATCTGCTCGTTGTCGGTGGTGCGCAGGGTGATGGCACCCGGGGTGATGCCAGACTCCTCGATGAGCTTCTTAGCCTTCTTGGCGTCGGTCTTGTACACCGTGGAAGCCTCATGATAGTTGGTGAAGCTCTTGGGCAGGTAGCAGCTGGCAGCGGTGGCAAGGCCGGCGAAGGTGTTGCTGACCATCTTCTCGGTGTCGAGCGCATACATGACAGCCTGACGGACCTTGACGTTGTTCCAAGGCTCCTTGGCGACGTTGAACATGATGAAGCGGGTGCCGAAACCCTGAACGTTATCGATCTTGCAGCCGGCGCTCTCGAGCTGGTCGACGGCGTCAGCGGTAACGAGCTCCATAACGAGCGTGGAGCCCTCCTGCTGAGCGGTAACGCGAGCGGTGGGGTCGGTCAGGATGCTGTACTGGATCTTCTTATCCTCGGCAGCATACTCACCGTTGTACTCGGGGTTGGGAACCAGGGTGATCTCGGTATCGGAAATAGAGTCGTACATCCAGGGGCCGGAGCCGATCGGCTGCTTGGCGCGATCCTCCTCGGTCTGGGTGGCCGGGGTAACGCGGACGATGGCCAGACGATCCTTGAGCAGGGAGAAGTTGGGGACCTTGGTCTTGACCGTCACGGTGCTGGCGTCCTTGGCCTCGATGGACTCGAAGGGCTGGAAGAACGGAGCGTAGGTAGCGGAAGCGGCGCAAGCGGTGTAGGAGGCAACGACATCGTCAGCGGTGACCTCGGTGCCATCGGAGAACTTGGCGCCCTTGCGGATGGTGACCTCGAAAGTGGTGTCGTCCACAGACTTGGGATCGTCGGTGGCGAGCTCGTTGAAGGTGCTGTAGTCGTGGTAATCGATGCCGTAGAGGCCCTCGACGACGTGCCAGTTAGCACCCAGGCCCACAGCGGAGCCGGTGCTGGCGGGATCGAAGCTGGACGGAGCGTAAGCGGAACCAGCGGTGATCACGCCGCCGCCACGGTTGGCGGAATCGGTGGAACCGGAAGCGGAACCCTCGTCGCTAGAGCTGCCACCGCAGCCGGTGAGACCAAGCCCTGCGACAGCAGCGACGCTGCCGGTGAGGCCGAGGAACGAACGCCTGGACATACCCTTGTTGATGATGGCCATGTCTTCTCCTATCAATAGAGAATCTTACTCGGGAGCACCTAGACTTGCCCCCGCGCAACTTGCGGACGATATATACCTTACCTACCGACGAACCCAACTGAGGTGCCGCGCTCGGCGACCGATACATACATACGCTTGAACGGTATTTACTACCGTTCACCGAATTCATTGACAAATGATTCGCCAGACAGTATGTATCGACGAGGTGAGATATCAGTCTTCGTCAACCCGCAGGATAGCAGGGTTGTTCACCATGACTAGTCAAACGTTTTAGCGTTAATAAAACCCGAAACCAGCATGCAATCATGGCGAAATAAATGGTTGAAAATCACGCAATCATGTATATCAGTAGTTTAGGTTCGTGTTTAGCTATCGGAATGGCCAGCCGCCGCCTCGGCGCGCTCGGCATTCCACGCAACGAGCGCCTCGTGGACCGCCTTGGCAACATCGGCAGGTATGCCGCGAACTTCCGCGATCTCTTGCTCGCTCGCCGCGCGCAAACGCTTCATCGAACCAAAATGGCGCATAAGGGCACGTTTTCTGGTGGGTCCCACGCCTGGAACGTCATCGAGTACCGAAACCGTCATGGCTTTATCGCGCAATTCGCGATGGAACGTGATGGCAAAACGGTGCGATTCATCGCGCACCTGTTTGATTAGATAGAGCGACGCGGACCCGGTCGGAAGCACGACGGGAGTCTCGTCCCAAGGCACGAAAACCTCCTCATCGGCCTTTGCCAAGCCACAAACTGGTATATCGAGCCCAAGAGCCTCAAGTTGCTTGATCGCAGCGGTCAATTGCGGCTTACCGCCATCGACAACGAGCAAATCGGGGCGCGATCCAAAGCGCTCGTCGGCCATGCGCTCGGGAGCATAGCGTCGTCCCAAAACCTCGGACATCGACACGAAGTCGTTTGCCTCGTCCAATTCGGCCTGAATTTTAAAACGACGGTACTGGCTCTTGTCGGCGCGTCCGTTGGTAAACACCACCATCGAGGCGACGGTAAAGGTTCCGTGCAGCGTCGAGATATCGAAGCACTCGATACGCATCGGCGGCGCTGGCAGCGCCAGCGCGCTTTCGAGCTCCAGGAGCGCCTGATTGGTGCGGTCGTCAGCGTACCCCGTTCGCATCATGTAGCGCATGAGGGCATGGCGCGCATTTTTGGATGCCATATCGAGCAAACGGTGCTTTTCGCCACGCTGCGGCCTATGGAGATGGCAGGAACGCTCGCGCTTGCCCGCAAGCCATTCCCCCAGCGCTTCCGCATCCTCAAGCTCGACGGAAAGGTTGACCTCAGCTGGAATATCAGCCGTCTCGTCGTAATAGCGCTTAAGAAAGCCCGACTGGAGCTCTTCCTCGTCAACATCAAGACCCTTGTCGAGAATGAACTCGCAGGTGCGAACTGTTCGGCCCTCGCGAACGACGAAGACGCAAGCGGCGGAGATGGTCTCCTCACGATAGAACCCGATGACATCGATATCGACACTGGAGGGAAAAACGACTTGCTGACGATCGTCCAGACCCCTGATGACCTCCAAACGACGTTTGACGCGTGCCGCGCGCTCAAAGTCGAGCGCCTCGGCGGCATCCGTCATCTCGGAGGTCAGCTCATCGACGACATCCTTGCGATGGCCCGACAAAAAGCGCTCGACACGCTTGACGTTCTTGGCATAGTCTGCCGGGGAAATCGCGCCGACACACGCACCCGGGCCGCGCCCGACATGGTAGTCAAAGCAGGGACGCCCGTTTTGTGCGCAAATCATATTGACGGTGTCTTCCTCGCCCTTGTGGGACTCGATGGTACGGCGACAACGACGCCACTCCGCACAGGATGCAGAGCAGATGGGGATAACCTTGCGCAGCGTATCTATCGTCTCACGCGCCGCACGGCTATCGGTATAGGGTCCAAAATAGCGCGTTCCCGGCTTATGACGCTCACGCGTGTATTTGATCGCGGGATACAGGTCGCCCTTTGTAATGGCGATAAAGGGGTAGCTCTTGTCATCCTTGAGGTCGACGTTAAAGTACGGATGGTACTGGCCGATCAGGTTGCGCTCGAGTACAAGCGCCTCATGCTCGGTTTCGACAACGATGTAGTCAAAGCTCGCCACCAGCTGCATCATCAGCGGGATCTTTTGACGCTCATCCTGCAGTGTCACGTATTGACGCATGCGGGCGCGCAGGTTTTTCGCCTTGCCCACGTAGATGACATCGCCCTTGGCATCCTTCCAAAGGTAGCATCCGGGCTGTGTGGGAACGCGCGAAACCTGCTCGGCAAGCGTTGGTATGTTGTCGTGACCGGCCACGCGCACCTACTTGCGACGAAGCAGCGCCGAGACCTCGGGCATCTTAAGGACGACGGCAAGGCCAAAGGTAACAACAAGCGAGGCGACACCCGCAACGCAAACGTAGCCAAGAGTAATCAGAATCGAGCCGCCAAGTGCCCCGACAAAGTGTTCAAGCGCCCACATGACGCCGGCGCCTGCGGCAGCACCTAGGCCACCGAGCAAAAGGCCAAAGAAACCGCCATGTAGGATAGATTTGACCTGAAGGCCACGCAGGCGACGACGCAGCCACCACAGCGAACAGCCGACCAAGATCACGTAGTCGACGACATACGAAAGCGCGATTGCCGGCATACCGAAGCCCAGCACAACGCCAAACAGCAGAACCGAGCCGGCCTGGCCGATGGCGGAATACAGGCAATAGCGGCTATAGGGCTTCATGTCGAGCAAGGCAGAGAAGCTCTTCTGCATCAACACGACCACGCCGTAGAGCGGCAGCGAGAGCGCCAGGTAGACAAGGTACTCGGACACCAGCGCCACGCCGGATTCATCGAACTTGCCAGCACAGTAGATCATATTGAGCGGACGCGCGAAGACAATCAGGTACAGTGCGAACGGAATCAGGAAGAACAGCATCTGGGCGACGCCACGCGAAATGCCCGTGCGAACGCTGTCGTAATCCTTCTCCTGTGCGTCATGAGAGAGCTCGGTATAGAGCGCCGTCGAAAGCGAGGCGGCAATCAGCGCGTAGGGCAGCGTGTACCACAGGCGCGCATAGGCGATGACGGAAGGACCCGTCTCGGGCTGGACCACCAGCGCGGCAGCGTTGGTGATAGAAGTCGAGACAAACATGCACACCGTGGCGAGCAGCGTCGGGATACCGAGCGCAATCGTCTGGCGCAGCGCGGGGTCCTTAAAGTCGATATGGATATGGGGATGCACGCCGTGCTTGCCAAGCGCGGGAATCTGACATGCCATCTGAACAAAGACACCGAGGGTCGTACCGGCCGCAATCAAGATGATGCCGGCACGTTCGCCAAACTGTGCGGACACGGGCGCAAAACCCATAAAGCTCGCAATGACGATCACATTGTTGAGGACCGGGGCAAACGTCGACCAGAAGTAGTCGCGGTGTGCGTTGAGAACGCCCGAGAACACCGAGCCCAAACCATAAAACAGAATCTGGATGGCAAAGAAACGGAACATGAACGCAGCGGTATCCATGCTGCCGCCGTCACCCGAAAGGAACGATTGCGTCCAGATAAAGCCCGGGGCGAACACGGTCCCCAGCAACGAAATGCCACCCAGCACTAAAAGCAGAATGCCGAGCAGGTTGCCCACGTACTCGTTCGAGGCCTCGCGACCCTGCTCACGCCTCACGCCCATGTACACGGGCAAAAACGCCGTCACGAGCATGCCGCCCATCACGAGTTCGTAGAGCATATTGGGCAGGTTGTTGGCGACCTGATAGGAGGACGAGAGCAGCGACATGCCGATAGTGGCCGCCATTGCCCACGTGCGGATAAAACCGGTGACGCGAGACACGATAGTCAGGATGGTCATAAGCCCGGCAGAACGACCAACCGTGGAGTAGTCCGACGAGCCCATGTCGTCAGTGTCATCTCGCGACGAAGAAGCTTCGGATGAGGGTGTCTGAGGCGCAGATTCTTTTGCAAAATGAGCTCCGCGCTTCAATTCTTCCTGCGGCATCGCTCAGTCCTCTCTCGTAATCGCGGCAACCGTCGCCCCGCAAAATGCAATTAAATCATCGGGTGCAAGCTCGAGCTGATAACCACGCTTGCCTCCCGAAATAAAAATGGTATCCCAAAGGACGCATGTCTCATCAATGAGCGTCCGGTAGCGTTTTTTCATACCGACCGGGCTGCAGCCGCCGCGAACGTAGCCAGTCGCCGCAAGCAAATCCTTCACATGCATCATGGCCAAGGACTTCTCCCCCGCGGCACGCGCGGCGGACTTTAGATCGAGCTCGTCGGCAACAGGGATGCAGCACACGACATAGTCGTTGGACGGTGTCACGCAGACCAAAGTCTTAAATCCTTGACCGGGCTCCTCGCCAAGCTGCTCCGAAATCGCGACCCCCAGGCCCACCGACTCATCACCATCGTCTTCGTACGTATGTAGAACATAGGAAATGCCGGCGCTTTCCAGCTCGCGCATCGCATTGGTTTTTGGCGTCTTTACAGCCTTTGCCATGACATATCCTTTCCCTCGCATTCGGACGTAAAGATTAAGTATATGTCCAATTCGGCTGCATACGTCACTTCGACACAGCAAGCGCCATCGAATCACAAGGAGTCGATGGCGCCCATAAACTGAATCGCCTATTTATTGAGCATCAAGTTGAGCCTGACGCTCCCGGTCACGCCTGAGCAACGGCGCCAAAAACTTGCCCGTATAACTCTGCGGACAGTCCGCAACCTGCTCCGGTGTGCCCGAAACCACAACGGTTCCGCCGCCGTTACCGCCCTCGGGACCCATATCGATCAGGCGGTCGGCAACCTTGATGACATCAAGGTTGTGCTCAATCACCAGCACCGTGTTGCCCGCATCGACCAAGCGCTGCAGCACATCGAGCAGCTGGCGGACGTCCTCAAAATGAAGGCCGGTCGTCGGCTCGTCCAAAATATAGAACGTCTTGCCCGTCTGGCGTCGATGAAGCTCCTTGGCGAGCTTCACACGCTGCGCCTCGCCGCCCGAGAGCGTCGTGGCGGGCTGGCCCAGGCTCACGTAGCCCAAGCCTACATCGTACAGCGTTTGGAGCTTGCGCTTAATCTGCGGGATATTCCCAAAGAAGGCCAGCGCCTCGGCCACGCTCATGTCAAGTACGTCCGAGATGGTCTTGCCACGGTAGGTGACCTCGAGTGTCTCGCGGTTGTAGCGTTTACCGCCGCAAACTTCGCAGGGAACGTAGATATCGGGAAGGAAGTGCATCTCGATCTTGATCTGTCCGTCGCCCTTGCACGCCTCACAGCGCCCGCCACTCACATTAAAGGAGAAACGACCCGGCGAGTAGCCGCGCGCCTTCGACTCCGGCGTACTCGCAAACAGCGCGCGAAGATCATCCCACAGGCCGATATAGGTAGCAGGGTTGGAACGCGGCGTGCGGCCAATCGGCGACTGGTCGATATCGATAACCTTATCGATACACTCGATGCCCTCGATTTTCTTATACGGACCCACAGGGCGCGTCGAACGGTGAATGACATTCGTAAGGGCAGGCGCAATGGTGTCGGTAACCAGGGAGCTCTTGCCCGATCCCGACACGCCGGTAACAACCGTAAGCGTACCAAACTCGATTTTGGCGGTAACGTTTTTGAGGTTGTTGGCTCGAGCGCCCGTAATTTTAAGGCAGCCGCGACCGGGCTTGCGCCGTTCATCAGGCACCCGGATCATTCGTTTGCCGGTCAGATAAGCGCCCGTCATCGACTCAGGACACGCCATGATATCGGCAGGCGTTCCCGCCGCGACTACGTGTCCGCCGTTGACGCCGGCGCCGGGCCCCATGTCGATCACGTAATCGGCGGCACGAATTGTATCCTCGTCGTGTTCGACGACGATAACGGTATTGCCGATATCGCGCAGGCGCTCGAGCGTCTTGATCAAGCGCTCGTTGTCACGCTGATGAAGACCGATCGAGGGCTCGTCCAGAATATAGAGCACGCCCATGAGACCCGCGCCGATCTGCGTTGCCAGACGAATACGCTGCGCCTCGCCACCGGAAAGCGTCGCCGAGGCACGATCGAGCGTCAGATAGTCGAGTCCAACATCGACCAGAAAACGCAAGCGCTCCAGGATTTCCTTGACGATACGGCCGCCGATAAACTGTTGGCGCTCGGTGAGCTCCAGGCCCTCAAAAAACTCGAGCGATTCACGGCACGACAGGCAACAAACCTCGTAAATGGACTTGCCGCCCACGGTGACGGCGAGCATCTCGGAGCGCAAACGAGCGCCGTGGCAGCTCGAGCACGGCTCCTCGCGAATGTACTTCTCCAGGCGCGCCTTGGTGTTCTCGTTCGTCGTCTCGGTATAGCGTTCGTACAGGATGTTGCGAACGCCCGAAAACTTGGTATCCCACTGGCTGCGACGTCCGTCGAGCTTTTGGTAGTCGACCGAGATCTTCGTATCGCCCAGGCCATCCAAGAATGCACGACGCACGCGAGGGGGCAAGTCCTCCCACGGCGTATCGGCGCTCACCTTAAAGTGTTTGCAGACCGCAGCAAAAATCTGCGGATAGTAGTTCGAATTGCCAAACAGGCTACCAAAGACTCCATCGGCAATGGACTTCGAGGGATCCTCAATCAGCGCCTCGGCATCAACGGTTTTCTTAAAGCCCAGGCCGTCGCACTCAGGACATGCGCCATAGGGAGCGTTAAACGAAAAATCACGCGGCTGAAGATCGTCAATGGAGTGTCCATGCTCCGGGCACGCCAAGGCCAACGAATACTCCAGAAGCTCGCCCTCGGTCCCCTCGGGAGCATCACGATCGGGCAGCATGTACACGTTTACATTGCCGTGAGCCAGCGCGGTCGCCTGCTCAACAGACTCGGCGATACGGCCCAGAGAATTCTCACGGATCACGATGCGATCGACCACGACCTCGATATCGTGCTTGAATTTCTTATCCAAATCGATAGGGTCATCAAGCGAGCGAACCTCGCCGTCGACACGCACGCGGCTAAAGCCCTCGGCGCGAAGGTCCTCAAACAGTTTGGTGTACTCGCCTTTTCGCCCGCGCACCACCGGTGCCAGCACAAACGCGCGGCGGCCCTCCCCCGCCGCCAAGACCTTGTCGGCAACCTGGTCGGTCGTCTGGCGCTCAATGACGCGGCCGCATTCGGGACAGTGCGGGGTGCCCACACGGGCGAACAGCAGGCGCAGATAGTCATAAATCTCGGTTACGGTGCCAACCGTCGAGCGAGGGTTTTTAGACGTCGTCTTTTGGTCGATCGACACTGCCGGCGAAAGGCCGTCGATTGAATCCAAGTCGGGTTTGTCCATCTGGCCCAAGAACTGGCGCGCATAGCTCGAAAGACTCTCGACGTATCGACGCTGGCCCTCGGCATAGATAGTGTCAAATGCCAGCGAACTCTTGCCCGAGCCAGAAAGACCGGTAATGACCACGAGTTGGTCACGCGGAATGGAAACATCGATATCACGGAGGTTGTGCTCACGAGCGCCGCGAATAACGATAGAAGAATCAGACATGGAAGCTCCTTGCCTCCTATTGCATCGAATCATACTGTCGATGAGTTTAGCGCACTCGACGCGCACAGATGTTCGTAATACAAGATTCGCAGACCTTTAGCTTTGCGTATCGGGCACTTTGTTTCTCGAAATGCCGTGGAAAGGTTACAGTAATCTAATACTGAACTTAATTTGCCGTAACAGAGGAACGTCCATGACCGAAGATATCCCCCTTGAAATCACTTCGAGCGACATGGCCAATCTGCCCATATTCATCGCCGTCCTTATCGTGGCCATCGTCGTGGTGCGCGTATATTTTTCAATCAAACACAATGAAAAGCCGCCCATTGCCCGCGTCTTTTGGTGCGCGACGCTCCTCATCCCGCTCGGCATGGTAGCTGCATGGATTACGAATCAATTGCTCGTAAATGAGGACAATTCCCTATGGGTCCTTTCTTATTCGGCGCTCGGTGCTACCGCCGTCATACTTCTTGTCGAGCCCTTGGTTTCGGGACTTATCGACCAAACCGATCTTGCGACGGGAACGGTTGCCTGTATTTGCCGTGACATCCTTGTCATCGCCGCTGTTTCAGCGCTCTCGTTCGTTTCACTCGAAATTGCCTGTAACGAAACGTTCTATCGCATTCCCGCCAACTCATTCGGGTTTTCCGTCGGGCTGCTCGCGACGGTTCTGCTCTCCCTTTATTTGCTGGGACAGCGTCATGGAGGCGTCATGGCCCTCGTGCCCGTCGCCTGTTGCATCCTTGGCATTGCCGAGCACTTCGTCATAACGTTTAAAGGCGAGGCCATCCTGCCAAGCGATATCTTGGCCCTTGGCACCGCAATGGAAGTGAGCGAGGGATACGAGTTTACCTTTACCGCCGGAATCGTAACCTCTCTAGCCCTGCTGGAGATTTCCCTGGGGCTTCTTTCGCTTATCCGACCGAGAAAGCTCCGTACGCCCACCCATGTCTTCCCCGCAATCGCCGCTAACCTCTGCGCTTTTCTGCTAGTGACCGTTGTGGGGCTCTCGGGCTTTTCCAGCATCGACTTGGAGCAGGCGCTGAATTTTGGATTTGACCGTTGGCAGCCCATCACCACGTATGCGTCTCAGGGTTTTATCACTTCGTTCACCGAAATGGTCAACGAGTTGCCCATTGAGAAGCCCGAAGACTATACGCCCGATGAGGCGCGGAGCATCGAGCAGGAGCTCGCCGCCACCTACGACAGCACGTATGGCTCGAGCGAGCAGCGCGCGGCGGCCGTTGCCCAGTTCAATGAAATCAAGCCGACGATTGTTGCCGTCATGAATGAGAGTTTTAGCGACCTTTCGTGCTTTGAGCAGCTCCAGGCGGCCGGGTACACCGGCCCCGCATTCTACAACTCGCTTCCCGACACACTTGTTCGCGGCACCATGCTCGCTTCGGTCACCGGTGGCGGAACGGCAAACTCCGAATTCGAATTTTTGACCGGAGCGACAACGGCCTTTGTCGGATTAGGCAAGATCCCCTATCAGCTGTATCAGATGAATGGCGTCAACAGCCTGGCAAAGGACCTTAAAGAGCTTGGGTATACCGCCACCGCTATGCACCCGCAAAACCCCGTCAACTACCATCGAGATAAAATCTATCAGCAGCTGGGCTTTGGAGACTTTCTTTCAATCGGCGATTTCGAAGGTGCGCCCTGTTACCATGCCGGCGTATGCGACTACGCCACCTACGACAAGATACTCGACCTGCTTAGAACCGACGAAGCGCCGCAGTTCATCTTTAACGTCACGATGCAAAATCACGGCGGCTACGACTATGGCACCGTTCCCGCCGAAGAGCTGACAAACTATTGGGTCGAGGGAGCCAGCGAGGGCGCCAATAGCGCGCTCAACACCTATCTCACCTGCATCAACGCATCCGACCGGGACCTCGAGTACTTTATCAACGAGCTCCGCAATATCGGCAGACCGGTTGTTCTTGTCTTTTTTGGCGACCATCAGCCGAGCGCCGCAACGACTCTCAACGACGAGCTGTACCCTCAGGAAGATACGGCAAGCCACGCTTTCCGTGTCTATCAGTCAACCTATTTCGTCTGGGCTAACTATGAAATCGCCGGCAATACCGAGCTCAACGTCTACGACACCGTCGGGGCAAACGAGATTGCAGCCATTACCCTTAATAAGATCGGCGCCCCGCTCACCGACTATCAAAAGGCCCTGCTTGCAACAAGGTCAGATGTGCCCACCATCAATGTCGCCGGCTATCTCGGTGCCGACGGGCTGCGCTACAACTTGGAATCTGAAGACAGCCCATACACCTCGACGATCGACAAGCTGCAGCGCATGCAATACCTCGAGTTCGCCAGCAAAGTTCAGTAAGCCCGCCCATTCGCTTGGGCCCATCGTATTGCAAGCACGCTCGGCCCAAATGCATCGCAAATGACTCCCGCTCGCAAACGAGGGTACAATGACGCTCGTGTCACATCACGGGGCTCCGGCCCCAACATATACAAAGGAGTCATACATGGGTTGCGAGCACGCACAGGCCGCCGGCGGACAAACGTCGCCGTCGCAATTTGAGGAGAACACGCTGTCCGAGGTCAAACGCGTCATCGCCGTGCTTTCCGGCAAGGGCGGTGTCGGCAAGTCGTTTGTCACCGGTGCCATCGCCACCGAGCTTGCCCGTCACGGCCACAAGGTCGGCGTCCTCGATGCCGACATCACCGGTCCCTCTATCCCCAAGATGTTCGGCATGAGCGGACGCCACGTCCATGCCCTTGGCAACCTCATGCTGCCCGAAATCTCCGAGCACGGCGTCAAGGTCATGAGCTCCAACCTTCTGCTCCAAAACGAGACCGACCCCGTCCTTTGGCGCGGTCCGGTCATCGCAGGCGCCATTAGGCAGTTCTGGAGCGAGACCTCGTGGGGCCCCATCGACTACCTGCTGGTCGACATGCCTCCGGGAACAGGCGACGTCGCGCTCACCGTCTTCCAGTCGCTGCCCGTCGACGGCATCGTCATCGTCACGAGCCCGCAGGACCTGGTCTCGATGATCGTCGCCAAGGCGGTCAACATGGCCGAGAAGATGAACGTCCCCATTCTGGGCATCGTCGAGAACATGAGCTATATCGAGTGCCCCGACTGCGGCAAGAAGATCGAGGTCTTTGGCAAAAGCAAGCTCCCCGAGGTCGCAGAGCGCTATAACCTCGACATCTTGGGCACGCTTCCCATTAATCCGGCACTCGCCGAGGCCTGCGATAAGGGCGAGGTCGAGACCGCGCTGCCCGATGGCATGTTGCCCAAGGCAGTCTCTGCCGTCGAGGCTATTACCCCGCACGAGACCGACGAGGCCTAAGTGAACACGAGCGCCTTCTATGACGTCCTGGTAATCGGCGGCGGGGCTTCAGGCCTCGCCGCCGCCATTACGGCCGCACGTGCTGGCAAAAGCGTCTGCATCGTTGAGCGCGATGTCGCCTGCGGCCTAAAGCTCCTTGCGACCGGTAACGGCCGCTGCAACCTCTCCAACGAATCGATTGATCCTCAGCGGTATAACCACCCCGCATTCGTCGAATCTGTCATGGGCCCCCAACCCGAACAAGAGCTTATGGGTTTCTTCTCCTCGCTGGGCATCATGACAACCTCCGAGGAAGGCCGGCTATACCCGCGCTCCCTTCGCGCAGAATCGGTGCGCGACGCGCTTCTCAACGTTTGCGACCGCCTAGGTATTACCTTAATCTGCGGAGCCAACGTTGCCTCGGCGCACAAAGCTTCCGAAGGCTGGACACTCCAAATAGACCGTCCAGCGCGGGCGCTCAAGGCAAAAAAGCACGACGACCGAAAAACGGAGCTCCGCTCGCTTCGGAAAGCGCTCGCCGATGTCCCTCGCAAGAACGAGGCCCTGGAGGCACATGCCGTAATTATCGCCACGGGTGGCAACCCCACCGGTATCGCCGATACGTTTAGCCTCCCCCTCACTTCGCTGCGCCCCATCCTCTGCCCCGTATCGGCAACGGTCGTCGGCGATCGGGCGGCACTCAAGACGTTGGACGGCCTGCGCGTCCGCGCCCGCTTGACGCTCGCCCGCAATCATAATGAGCTCTGGCACGAAGACGGTGAAGTCCTGTTTCGAGCCTTCGGCATCTCGGGCGTCGCTGTCTTCAACCTCTCCCGTCGTATCCAGCGCGGTGATACGATCCTGCTCGACGTTTTCCCCGACCTCTCCAAAGACGAGCTGCTCGATATGCTCAACCGGCGCGTTGAGCTGCTCGGCGGCTTTTCGCCCCGCGATCCCCGTTGGCTCGACGGCATGCTCGCCCCGCAGTTCTCTCACGTTGTCTGCACCGCATTCGAACAGTGCCACCCCGGGTCGTACGACGTCATCCATCTGGTCTCAATCCTCAAGCACTTTAAGCTGCTCGTCGAGGGAACGACAGAGGAGCGTTCGGCCCAGGTCACGCGCGGCGGCGTGCCCATCGAGAGCGTCTCAGCTCCCGACCTCTGCGTGAGCAACGCGGCAGGCGCCCCACTTTACATCTGTGGCGAGGCACTCGACATCGATGCCGATTGCGGCGGTTTCAACCTTGCGTGGGCTTGGATCTCGGGTATTCGCGCTGCAAGCAGCCTATAGCCGCGCAGTCTATAATCAAAACGCATTCGGGCCGTCTGGAACACCGGGCGGCCTCTTTCTTGCATCTAAGGAGACCTCGATGATCGAAATCACCCAAGTCCACGCGTCACTCGATGAGGCCGGCGACGAAACCGCCTGTCTTGCTATTGGTAGACGCGCCGTCAAACGAGCCCTGCGATGCGAGGATTCCCAGATTAAAGCCATTGAGCTCCATCGCAAGTCAATCGACGCCCGTAAAAGGCGAGATGTCCATTTTATTTTGAGCTTTCGAGTTGAACTGACAAGCTCCCGACTCGAGCAGGAGGTGGTCGACCGCGTCGCCGAGCGCGACCGCTCGCGCATCCGCATGGTAGACGGCGAGGCGCCTTCATTCCCCAACCCTGTCCCGAATGCACCCAAGGAGCGTCCCGTCGTTGTCGGCGCCGGTTGCGCCGGTCTCTTCGCCGCCCTGACCCTTGCCGAAGCGGGCCTTAAACCCCTGCTCATCGAGCGCGGCGACCCCGCACTTCGCCGCTCAGAAGCGATTGATCTCTTTCTTAAGGAGCGTATCCTCGACCCCGAAAGCAATATCCAATTTGGCCTGGGCGGCGCAGGGACCTTCTCGGACGGCAAGCTCAACACGGGAACCAAGAATCCTGCCCATCGACTGATTCTTGAGACCTTCGTCGAAGCTGGCTCACCTCGCGACATCCTGTGGGACGCCAAGCCGCACATTGGCTCTGACATCCTCCCCACCGTCGTCACCAACATTTCTCAACGCATCGAGCAGCTCGGTGGAACCGTCCGCTATCGAACAAAGCTCGTCAATATTCGAACCGATGGATCTGGCGCCATCACCGGCGTCGATGTCCAACCGCCCCAAGAAACCACAAGCGAGACAATCGCCACAAAGCACCTCATTCTCGCCTGCGGCCATTCCGCCCGCGACGTATTCGAGCTTCTCAAAGAACATAATGTTGCCCTCGCGCAAAAGACCTTTGCCATGGGTGTGCGCATCGAGCATCCACAGCGCGACATCGACCGCGCCCAATATGGCCCTTCGGCGGGGCACCCGGCACTCGGAGCAGCCCCCTACAAGCTTGTCGCCCATCTCCCCAACGGCCGCAGCGTGTTCTCGTTTTGTATGTGCCCCGGCGGACAGGTTGTCGCGGCTTCTTCCGAGCAGGGCCATCTGTGCGTCAACGGTGCCAGCCTCAATGCCCGCGACGGGCGCAACGCGAATGCCGCCCTACTCGTCAACGTCACACCTGACGACCTTCCCGGCGATCCGCTCGCAGGCATTGAGCTCCAGCGCGCCTGCGAGCGAGCCGCCTATCGCCTGGGTGGCTCCAACTGGAACGCGCCGGCACAGCTCGTCGGAGATTTCCTTGCTAGACGCGCCAGCACGGCACCCGGAAAGGTAAAACCAACCTATCCACTTGGTGTGACCTGGACGGCGATCGACGATGCCCTCCCGCAGCATATCGTCGAGTCGCTTCGTTTGGGAATCCCCCTGCTCGGTAAGAAACTGCGTGGCTATGACCGCCCCGATGCGGTCCTCACTGGCGTGGAGACGCGTTCGAGCTCACCGGTCACTGTCACCCGAGACCGAGCGTGCCATGCCGTGTCGACCCCGGGCCTCTACCCTTGCGGTGAGGGAGCTGGATATGCCGGCGGCATCATGAGCGCGGCCACCGACGGCATCCGTTGTGCTGAAGCCCTGATCGCAGACCTCTAACGCACGAATTCCAGCGCGCAAAAGACACAGGCCCCGAGCTCCACAGGGAACTCGGGGCCTGTTCGCTATTTCTTAAACCGTGCACCCTGGCGTTTTCTGCCCGATGCGAAAGTGGAACCCTTGCGGGCCTGCGAACGTAAGCGCTCAATCGTCTCGTCCTCGGACGCGCCCTCGAGCATCGCCCGAATCTGAACGACAGCATCACGCAGGCGCGCCGCCTCCTCAAAGTCCATAGCGGCAGAAGCGTTACGCATATCCTCTTCCATGGTTTCGACGATCCGCACAAGCTCGTCATGTGGCAGTTCTTCCAACTGCTCCGCAAGTGTCTGCTCGGGCGCCACCGTTTCCGGCACACCGCCCTCGCCCGACTCATCGGGCGTATAGAATGCGCCATGGCCAAGAGAGTCGCCCTTCGAGCGTCCCTTGGAGCCCACAGTTTTTTCGGCCTCGGCAATAAAACTTGAGATGTCGTTGATGGCCTTGCGCACCGTCTTGGGCACAATGCCATGTTCTTCGTTATATGCCATCTGAATCTCGCGACGGCGCTGCGTCTCCTCGATGGCCTCTTTCATCGAATCGGTCACAACGTCTGCATACATGATGACTTCGCCATCGGCGTTACGGGCCGCACGGCCAATCGTCTGAATCAACGAACGGCGGTTGCGCAAGAAGCCTTCCTTATCGGCATCGAGAATTGCCACCAGTGAGACCTCAGGGAGATCCAAGCCCTCGCGAAGCAGGTTGATGCCAACGAGAACATCGATCTTGCCCTCGCGCAGCGTTCGCAGGATCTCGACACGGTCCATTGTCGCCGTATCAGAGTGCATGTAATTGACCTTAATGCCCGCATCAAGTAGATGGTCGGTCAGGTCCTCGGCCATGCGCTTGGTCAACGTGGTCACCAGCACGCGCTCCTTGCGGGCAACGCGCTCGCGAATCTCGTCCTCAAGATCGTCAATCTGGCCGCGAACTGGACGCACGTCAATCTTGGGGTCGAGAAGGCCGGTCGGACGAATAATCTGCTCCACGTCGTTTTGGCTCACCCGCAGCTCGTAGTCGCCCGGCGTAGCCGAAACATAGATAAACTGGGGTATCCTTGCTTCAAACTCATCGAAACGAAGCGGGCGGTTATCGAGCGCCGAGGGCAGGCGAAAACCATGTTCCACCAGCGTCACCTTACGCGAGCGGTCACCTTCGTGCATGCCGCGAATCTGCGGCACCGTCACATGGCTCTCATCGATGATGCAGAGCATATCCTTGGGAAAGTAATCGATTAGGGTAAACGGCGGCTCACCCGGCTTGCGACCGTCCAGATGACGCGAGTAGTTCTCGATGCCGTTGCAAAAGCCCATCGTCTCGAGCATCTCAAGATCATAATCGGTACGCTGCTGCAGACGCTGCGCCTCGAGCAACTTGTCGGTCGCCTTGAGCTCCGCCACGCGCTTCTCGCACTCTTCGCTGATCGATTTCAGAGCCGCCTTGACCTTTGGCTTCTCGGTCACGTAGTGCGATGCCGGCCATACGGGAATGGCCTCGTACTCACGGAGCATCTCACCGGTGACCTCATCGATCTCGGCAATCAGCTCGACCTCGTCGCCAAAGAACTCAAACCGCAACGGATGCTCGGCATAAGGCGGATACACGTCGACAACATCGCCGCGCACGCGGAACGTGCCACGCGCCAGGTCATAGTCATTGCGATCATATTGAATGTCGATAAGCGCATGGATAAAGTCATCGCGCTCGAGCGGCACCTTCTTGTCGACGTTTGGAGCCAGACCCGCATAGTCCTCAGGAGAGCCAATGCCATAGATACACGAGACCGATGCGACAACGATCACATCACGTCGAGAGAGCAGTGACGCGGTCGCCTGATGGCGCAGCATCTCGACCTCTTCGTTAATCGAGGAGTCTTTCTCGATATATGTATCGCTTTGCGGCACATACGCCTCGGGCTGATAGTAGTCGTAGTACGAGACGAAGTAGACCACAGCGTTGTTGGGAAAGAACTCTTTGAGCTCGCTCGCAAGCTGAGCAGCGAGCGTTTTATTGGGGGCCATGACCAGCGTCGGCTTTCCCAGGGCCTCAATAGTCTTTGCCATCGTGAAGGTCTTGCCCGAACCAGTCACGCCCAGCAAAACCTGATAGCGGTCTCCGTCCCTCACGCCCCGCACAAGTGACTCAATGGCCTTAGGCTGGGAACCAGCGGGCTCGTATGGAGACACGACCTTAAACGGCACATCAGCGCCCTCAACGCCAAAGCGCTTAAGTTCACCACCAACGCGTTCTACTTCAAATTCCGCCATGGATACTCCTAACTCGTACATCTGCAGTATACGCAGGCGGTGGGCTTAGTCCTATACGAACCGATCGGGATAGAGAGTCTTATATCGAACCCAGGCATTATTGACGCGAATCAGATAAGCCTGAGTTTCAGGGAAGGTAATCGCATTATGGAGTGACGTGTTCTGCTGCGCCCATCCGTCGACATTGCCCATACCGGCGTTATAGGCGGCGATGGCACTATCCGTCGACCCGTTGAAATAGGCGAGAAGATACGAGAGGTATGCGCAGCCAAACTCGATATTCGTAGCCGGATCGTTAAGATTGTCGACCGAATACTCCCCTCCGTCGACAAGGCCCTTGGCGATCATGTCCTGGGCAGTCTCGGGCATCAGCTGCATCAATCCCTGAGCACCCTGATTCGACTCGGCCTCGGGATCCCAATTCGATTCCGACTTAATGACAGCGCACACCAGATACGGATCCAGATTATGCGAAATACTGGATTGCTTTACATACGCCTCGTAGTCAATCGGATACAGCGGCTTAAAGAAAGCGGCAGGAGCACACGAGTAGACGAGCGAAATAAGGCCGAAGACGAACACAACGGCAAGTGGCGCCACGCGATACCACGTAAAGAAACGTGCCTTAGGCATCGGCCTCCTCCTTATCCGGAGTATCTATAAACCCGTGGCATGCAAGCCATGAGTCAAGCTGCTCAAAGAGCGAATTATCGGCTGCCGAATTATCAATCACCGTTGTAGCGAGATTGCACAGCGCAGACTCATCGGGCTGGCAAGCAGAACGGGCATCGAAATCAGATGGCTCCATGCCACGTTGAATAGCGCGCTCGCGACGAACTGACAAAGGGGCGCTAATGACCAGAATTTCATCAGCCAAGCCAAATGCATCCTCAAAACCAGTCGGAGCTGAAACCTCGACCACCGCAAAGGGATAACGGGGAGATGAAACCGTACAACAAACCGGATCGAGAATCCTAAGCGAAAGCTGTTCAATCAGAACGGGATGCACGATGCCATTGAGCCGTGCGACCGAATCAGGAGAAGCGAAAGCTCGAGAAGCGAGGATACTGCGGCGAATGCCGCCTTCCTCATCCAAAATGTCCCAACCGAATTCATCCGCGAGAGCATTGACGATATCAGAGCCCGGCACATACAGCGATTTTGCAAGCTCATCCAGATCGATAAGCATAGCGCCACGAGATTCGAAATAGCGGCAGGCAGTCGACTTACCCGAAGCAATATTGCCCAAGACAAATACGGTAAACATCAAGCCCTCCCTAACGCCAATGCGAGTAATTATCGCTCAAATAAACTAGATGGACTCAAAAAACAGCCAAACAGTAAGAGCGCATACGGGGAAGCTAGGTCCCAAAGCACAACATGTATATAACGCAAAAAGGGGGAGGCCGCGAGGCCTCCCCCTTCTAAGTTCAAGCGCACGGCTCGGTGCCGTCCACCGGTCAGCGGCGCCCTGGCCTCCCA
>JBKTBE010000030.1:0-23402 GCA_046883645.1 Collinsella sp.
CGATATCGGGGACGGCAAAGACATGGCAGCCGGCCGTAATGCCCGAGACGCAACCGTTGCGCGAATCCTCGACCACGGCACATTCCTCGGGAGCAAAGCCCGCGCGCTCGCAGGCGAGCAGGTACATCTCGGGATCGGGCTTGCCATGCACAACGTCCTCGCCGCAGGTCACCGTTTCAAACTTGTCAAAGAGGCCGAATGCTTTAAGGTTGCGCTCGGCCGTAACGAGGCGCGACGACGTCGCTAGACCAACGTGATAGCCCGCAGCCAGCAGCTCGTCTAGGCACTCGGCGGCGCCGGCCTTAAGTTCCAGTTCGGTCTTGACCATCTCGTCGCGAATCTCCTTGTGGCGGACATAGACCGCCTCGGTGGTTTCGTGGCTGCCGTAATGCTCATCAAGGATGTCCATGACATCGGGCAGCGTGCGGCCGATAAACTGATGGATCAGCGCTTCATCAATCGCGAGCCCCAGCTCAGCAGCGCCTGCCTTCCAGGCCTTAATCCCCAAACGCTCGGTATCGACCAGCGTTCCATCCATGTCAAAAATAACAGCCTTGATCATATCGGTCCCCCATCGACTCTCGCTGTCGCGTTGCTGCAACTCTACCGCATTTGGCAACTTGTATATAACGTATATACCATATTGCACTTTCGTTACACAGATAGAAGTCTTATGGCAAGTAACGCATTAGGATTATAGTTTTCGATCGAGTACTCAACGATAAGGAACGTTTCATGATTTTAGACACCACGGCACCCGCAGAGGAGCTTCAAGACAAGCTATCGGCGCTCGAACAGCTGCTTTTGGCATACGGGCGCGTGGCTATCGGGTTTTCCGGCGGCGTTGACAGCAGCTTTTTGGCCGCCGTATGCGCCCGCATCATGCCTACCAATACCCTCCTCGTCCATCTCACCACGCCGCTCATCGGCACGCCCGAGCAGGCTTCGTTTGAGCAGTCCGTTGATGGACAAGCCAATGAAGGGGCGCATTTTAAGCTCCCCGTGCTCAATCTTTCGGTCGATCAGTTGCAGCTCCCCCAAGTAGCCTGCAACGATGCCAATCGCTGCTACCACTGCAAGCACGCTGGCTTTACCGCCATCGTCAACCACGCCAAGTCGCTCGGCTTTCCCACCGTCATCGATGGCAGCAATGCAAGCGATCGCGGTGACTACCGCCCCGGCATGCGTGCGGCAGAAGAGCTCGGCGTACGCTCACCCCTTATGGAGGTCGGCTTTACCAAGGACGAAGAGCGCGAGCTGCTGCGCGCATGGGGTTATCCCGTTTGGAACCTGCCGGCGGGAGCATGTCTTGCCACGCGCGTCCCCACGGGCGAGGAGCTTACGCGCGAGAAGGTCTCCCTGATTCGCGCCTGCGAGGATTACCTGCACGATCTTGATCTGGCACAGGTACGCGCGCGCCTGGTCGGCGGCTGCATGCATATCGAGGCCGCACCCGCAGATGTCGCCAAGATTGCCACCCTCGGCGGTGCCGCCGTCGACGACAAGGGCAAGACCCCGCTGCCCGCCGTTATCAAGTCCGCGCTGCGCGAACTGGGCTGCGACCATATCTCCCCCGAGGTCACCCCCTACATTCACGGCAACATGAATCTTTAAGTTACGCCGTTTTACAAACGGCGTAACCGCTCGGCGCTGCGCAGGCCCCGGGCACGGCAATCTGACGCTCAACTTCACGGGCGCGACCAAAAGGTCAGCGCCCGCTTGTTTCACGTCACCTTACCGCACCCGGAGCCCGCTCACTCGCATATGCTCAACCTGGACTGCGTTAACTGACCTACCAAAAAGGGACAGGTTTATTTTGGCAGGTTTTATCTGGGGAAATATCGCGAGACAATCGCCCCTCCAGCACCCATCTGGCCTCGAGAGACACTAGAGAGGCGACCCGGCTGCATCTACTTCTTCCGATAGCGGCGGTTGCGGCTCGTCGACGAACCCATTACTTCGATGAGTCCTTTATCCGCCATTTTTGGCAGATGGTAGCGGACAGACGAAATTTTGACCCCCGATGCAACCGCTATTTCTCGCGCCGTCATATCCACTTCGGCGCTGAGAGCCTCCAGAATCCTATCCGCTGTCGAAGCTGACGATTCTCTGCTCATATCGATAATCTCAAACGTGTCTTTGCCACATTTTGACAGGACATGTTTATCGACAAGATTCCCGCAGATCAGGCGAATGTCATCCGAATCCCACTTCAGGGCCTCTCGTATTTTTTGAACATCGCATACGCACCCATGCTCCCGCATAAACATGAGCAATGTTTCCTCGCGATCCGTCAGCTCGGTGCCCACATGGCTCTGAATCCACGTGCGGTTTTCAGCAAGCTCCGCCCCGTGCCGGGAAAGCAGCACCGTAAACGAATCGGCCTTAACGATAAATTTCGGCCTTCCAAGCGAACGAGACTCCATCTCGCGAATCATAGCCGGGATACCAGATCCCTGGCTTTCTGCAACGGCCCCCTCGGCATGCTCTAACGGCGTCGCCCCCATTAGGCTCATGAGCTTTGGGTTTCGGCAGCGCGATTCCCCGTCTGCAAGATTGTCCACCGTCTTTCCGCCCCAAAGCCCACCGGGGTTTTTGATCTCTATTCTGTCTGGATAGATATCGACACTCACGGCCTGCCCCACAAACATGGGCGAATATTCTCGATGGATGCAGGCGTTTGCCAAGGCCTCGCGCAAAACCTCCTGGGGAACTTCCCAATCCTCCCTTCTGCCAGCGCCTTGCACTATCGCCGCTTTGCGCAAGTTCCGTCCAATCGCGACAAGGGCATCTTCGATGCAAGCCGGAATCGGGCCATCGCACAACTGGCGGTCAATAAACCGGGGTTGCCCGGGTGCAGATTTTTCCACATCGGAATGAACGGCGACATCGATCATGAGTTTGGGATAGAACTGCTGGGGGTAAATTCCCGCCGACAGAAGCCCTGCGAGCTTCACCGCACCATCCTTTGTAGTGATATTGAGTCTGACCAGCTGCTTTTCCAGCGTATCGGCCCCGCGCAAAACGCGGGGGGTCTGCAGCCGGCGATTTGCGATAATAGACCGCACGACATCTTGATCCAAATCCTCGACTGTTGCCTCCGAAACCACCGTGCCGTCTGCATCGCTCGGAAGCAACGCACTCTGCAGCTCATATAGCTCAGCGGGTGACATCTTGATATCTTTATCATCCACGCGCTTGTAGCTACCGTTCTGCACGCCACGCGCGCCGATATAGCAAGGCTTCGCTTTAAGCTCAAGTTCAAAGATGCGCACCAGAAGCACCTGGAGCCCGTCGACCTCGCCTCGATCAAGCTCGTACCGCGGCGCATGGGTCACCACTGCCGCTGAGCCTCCGTCTCCGATACCCGAAACAAACTGATCTCGCACCCTATCGATAGCAAAGTTAGCCGAAGGAACAAATCCTTCGGCTTCGTTCAGGCCCAAAATAATGAGTCCACCCGCAGTGTTCGCAAAAGCGCTCACTGTCTCCCATACGTCTGCGCTCAATTTATTCGTGCAGGCTTTAACTTCTACCGATGCGTCATCAGTCCCCCGCCTGCGAAGGCGCTCGACGATAAGGCCAAGAGGTTCATCCAGCAGCATTGGCATTCCATCTCTCTAAAACGATAGATCTATCTCTCTAAAGTATAGTATATCTCTCTAACTTTAGAGAGATAGGTACCTTATTTTAAAGAGAAATTTAGAGAGATGCATCAAATTCACTGCTAGATTGCCTAAGGTTATCTCTTTAACTGGCTTTCTCTTTAGAGAGACATTTAGAGAGACGAGCGCGACCTCTCTAATCATGGGTTCCTCTCTTTAAAGTGCGCACATCCCAACCGCACCTTAAGCTGCGGTGAAATAACTCACGATCACCCACCGAAAAGGGACAGGTTTGTTTTGGCAGGTATCATTTGGGGAAACGCCGAATAGCTTCATATACACAACCGCCGCAGCTCCATATGAGGCAAATGAATCCGTAGCATTTGTCCCAAATCTTAAGTATTTGTTCGACAGAACGGCCCCTGCTGGCTCCTGCTAGACTGGTAGACTCCCAACCGTCCATCCAGGAGCCTCAATGTCGCGCAAGTCCGCCTACAAGCAAGTACTTTCCATTGGCACCGCCGTGGTGCTGGGATTTGCGTTGTTCACAGGGTCACTGGACGGGGCGCCCAAGCTGTTGTCGCCGCAAAGCGATGAGCAGGCAACGGCTCTGGCCGAGAAGCAAAACGAGAGTCCCAGCCGTACCGACGACGAAGCGGACTTGGTCGCCCGACTCGAATCGGGAACAGCGAGCTCCGAGGACTCTCAAAATAGCCAAGGCTCTGGCGATGGCTCCGATTCCGCCGCAACCGACACCGGTGACGCTGCCTCCGCGGATAGTGCCGCCACCCCCATCGACGAGGTCGAAAACCCCGATCTCGACCGCGCCCGTGGTGTATACCTCAGCAGCATTCCTGACTACGCGGGTAACCCCTACGTTGCCCTTCGCGCCGACAGCATGCACCCGCTCGGCATGCCGTCATTCACACTCGATGAATACGAACGCGCTGCAGAAGAGGGCTGCTTTAAGAAATTCTCCAAGCTCGATAGCCTGGGCCGCACCCGCAAGGCGCTCGCCTGCGTAGGCCCCGAATCACTCGGCCAGGGCAAGCGCGGCGATATCTCGCGTATCCATCCCGCCGGTTGGCACCAGCAGCGCTACGACTTTATTCCGGGCCAGAGCCTCTACAACCGCTGCCACCTCATCGCTTGGTCGCTCTGCGGTGAAAACGCCAACCGCAAGAATCTCCTCACCGGTACACGCTATCTCAACGAGACAGGCATGCTGCCGTTTGAAGAGCAGATCCTCGACTACATCCGCGACACGGGCAACCATGTGCTCTACCGCGTCACGCCCATGTACAACGAAGAGGAACTTGTCTGTCGTGGCGTGCGCCTTGAGGCGCAATCGGTCGAGGACCACGGCAAGACCCTCTGCTTCCATGTATATTGCTACAACCTGCAGCCGCACGTGCAGATCGACTACGCCACCGGCCGCAACCAGGCCGCCGGAGAGTAGGTTCAACCGGGGCCACACCCGCATCGTTTGTCACCGACGCACACGGAAGGCTGATTCTTGCCTCCTACGGCGCATTTCTGTGACATGGGGTCATCTCTCCAAGATACCCGTATTGTCGATGAAGAGTAGACGGCAAACGCAAGACAGGCAGCCAAAGCAGCAGGAGCCTTACACTAAATACGTGATTTATTCTTTGCAATCACAATCTCGATAAGTTAATCGAAGCAAAACAACGTAAAATGAAGGTAATTTTGCTTCAAAGTAATCAGGAGAAACTGTGACCAATCGCGTCAACAATTCACATATTAAAAAGGATTGTCCCACCCCCATCTATATGCAGGTGGTCGACTATCTGCGCGAGAACATCGCCTCAGGAGCTTGGGAGCAAGCATCCAAAATCCCGTCGGAAGTCGAGCTCATGAGTACGCTCGGCGTCAGCCGCGGCAGCATCAAAAAGGCCATTTCCAAGCTTGTTGATGAGGGCCTGCTTGAGCAAATTCAGGGAAAGGGAACTTACGTTAAGTCAAAAGACATCTCTTTCCCCCTTACAGAGGGTCTTATCTCTTTCTCCGAATCTCTAATCGAACAAGGTCTTTCTTTCGAAACAAGCATTCTCGATTGCGAAATTCGTAAGTCGGACGAAGATATTTCCGGACATCTCGGTATTGTCGAAGGTTCTGACTACCTTCATCTCGAGCGAGTGCGCAGCGTTGAGGGTGAACCTGTGATGTTCATCGAAAACAACATCAATATGGCGCTTGTCCCAGGTATTGAAACAGCCGACTTTGTTAACGAAGGTCTCTTTGCAATAATCGAGCGGCTCTCAGGCCACCAGATCGAATACTCAAAGACCTCCTTTGTGGCAAAGCTCGCGGATACCCAACGCGCGGATGCGCTCGGTCTCTCTACGCAGTCCCCGCTTCTTCAGCAGCTTCAAACAGTCTACTTGGACAATGACTCTGCAATTGAATATGCGCGCGTATGGCTTAAATCCAGCAGGTTCCAGCTTGGCACCGTTTTTCAGCGCCGCCATTAAAACTCTTGAGAGCGGCGGCATTGCGCCTAACATAATTCCAAAACGCAAAAAAGGCGAACCCGTGGGTTCGCCTTTTTGTAAACGGTTTTAGTCCAGCGCGTCAAACAGCTCCGTAAGCAACGCTGCCCTGTCGTCCGTAATCGCCAGGGCACTCGAAATGCCGGTACCTTGCGCGCCAAGTCCAATCAGGCGACGAACGTCGCCTCCGCACCTGATTCCCGCTCCCTCCATGATAACGATGTCGGGATTGATGGACCGTACGGCAGCGATGGTCTCTGCGATGTAATCATCGCCGCTTGTATGGCCGGTTCCCACAAGGCTGCTCGGCTCGCAAAGAATCACGTCCGGGTCCATCGCCGCAACCGCTTTGGACTCTGTCACGCTATCGGCTGCAACAATGGTTAGAATCTCAAGCTCACGAGCGCGATCGATCGTTGCCGCCAACTTATCAACGGTCAGGGGGTGTGCCGTGTGATTTAGAAAGACAGCTTGAACTCCCGCGCTCTTAAGCGACTCAAGAGGTGTCAGTCCCATTCCTTTTCCGTCACCGACAAGATCGGCATGCTGCGCTGTGGGAATTGCAAATTTCAAATCCTTCGCAACTGCGCAGAGCTCGGGAACGGGAGCAGTCCAAAAAATCGAATGATCTCGATCTTTTGCGATTTCATCCGTAAGATGAGCCGCTGCAATTGAATCGTCCGCAAGCAAATAGGTCTTAGGACTGACTGTGAAAAGTGGCAGTTTTAAATCGGAACGTTTCATGAGAACACGTCCTTTCCGACTAATACATGGCCTGCCATACCGAGCGATTTAGCCGTTGAAGCTAATCTCGATGCCGGTTTCCAGCTTGGGAAGCACGCTTGGTGTCACGAGAACCGTTCCAGGAAGCAGCTCTCGCTCGCCATCGAACGCAATAGTTAGATGACCGAGCCCTCCCATGTTCTCGTTCGCAGCTTCACCAAACTCCTTAATCGTGTAGACCTGATCGCCGATGGAAATGGTGCCGCCCTCAGCAAGCACGTTATCCTCTGTAGGAGTTCCATCGTGAACGACGCAGATGTCGCGCAACTCTGCAGGAGCGGTCGGGCCAAACAGGACCACCATCTTCTCGTTGAGAAGCTCCTCAACAAACGAGCCGATCTCAGTGACCTTAACCTTGTACATTTGATTTCTCCTATCTTTGTTACGCCGCAGGCGCAGTCATTGACCTGTCGATAACACGAATAGCCTGGGCAAAAGCATCGTGATAGCTTTCGTTGGCCAGATGGTCTAGGGCGGTCTCGATATTCAACCCCAACATCTCGCTCATCTCCGAAAACTCCGGTTTGAGGGAAAGCCCTTTGAGCTCATAGCAACCGTTAATCACGCCGTCATGATCAGTCAAGATCATCACAAACGCCTTTCGGCTAAAACTCACCTTGCACATACCCGTGCCCAAGTATCCCTCATGATCGCGAGCGCGCTCATGGATGAGAACACGCACCCTCTTCCAATAGCGATACTGGGTGAATGTTCCTGCAAGCCATACAAGAATAAAGAAGGCTATTGTAATGAGCGCGTTGAGCATAGCGGGCCTTTCCCTCTTAAAGCATTCAGTTTACAGGCCAAAGGACAGTACGTAGGCGAGAATAATCTGGATCGGGGTGGTAATCAACTTACCAAACAGGAATGCAGGGTAACCGATTTCGATCGTCTCGGGCTTTGCCTCCATGAGAGTCATGCCAACGGGAGCAAAGTCGGAACCAACCTGGCAGTTGACGGCAAAGAAGCCGGGAAGGGCAAAGTTGGCGGGAATCGTGCCGTTGGCGATTTGGTTGCCAACAAGAACAGAAAGCACAGAAGCGATGATTGCGCCGGGGCAGATCAACGGCGAAAGGAACGGGATTGAGCAGAACATGCCAATTGCCAGCATACCGGGCAGCGAGCCCGCAAGCGGAGTGAGAACGCCGGCGAGAACGTTCGCGAAACCCGTGTAGTTAATAATGCCGATCAACACCGAGACAAACGCCATAAAGGGGATGATGTTGCGGATAACGTCATTCACGGTATCACGTGCAGCCTGATAGATGATACTGATGACGCGACCAACGCCGGTGCCGATCTTAGAGACAACGTCCATAACCCCGTTAGACTGTTTGGACGCAATCTCGGCACGTCCCTCGGCAATCTTTGCGTGAACGTTTTCCTTCGTCGTCTCCTCGTATGCCTTTTCGGTCTTTACCGGCTCAGCGGGAACATCCGCGGCATCGACAAGAGCGATGCAATCGGGATTGACATCGGACGCAAAGAGATCCTCGGTGATGAACTGTGCCAGAGGGCCAGACGGGGAACCAGGTTTGATGTTCAGCGTCTTAAGGCCCATCTTGGGATAAGTGCCGCAGCGGGCCACGCCAGCGCAGTCGATAACAACAGCGCATGCCTGATCGGTCTCGATCGGGTCCTTAAACTGGTCGTGCGCCTCGGCGCCGGTAAGCTCCGCGATGCGAAGGGCAACCGGGCTGATTCCGCCCAGGGTCACGCTCAGAACATAGGGCTTTTCGGCCGTGGGGGTAATGATAAGGGGTCCGCCCCAACCGTTGCCGCCGTGGGACGCCTTTACGCTTTTGAATTCACTCATGATCTAGACTCTCCTTTTGCGCTGAACTACCAGGTGGCAAGCTTAGCTTCGTTGCGCTTCTTCATGATGAGGTACAGCTTCTCGGTGACGATGCCCTTGATCAGGCAAACGATCAGGCCAACGACGAGGAAGCGGATAGCAAGCTCAGAGGAGTTCTTCCCCAGCGCCTCGTAGCCAGCCGAGATGCCAAGCCAAACAAAAAGCTCGGACGAGTTGGCATGCGGGAAAAGACCGACGATGGGATGCATCATGGACACGACTGCATCGTAGAATGCAGGTTTATAGTCCTCCTCGACAAACACACCAAAGGTGTACGCCATCGGGTTGCAGAGGAAGAAGGTACAAAGGAATGGAATGGGGTATAGCGGAGAACTGCATATTTGGTGCACTTCTTCATGAACCCATAGACACGCTCCTCGCCAATCAGCTGGATGATTGCCTTGATCGTAAGGATCAGGCAAATCAGCATGGGGATCATGCCCGTGATAAACGAGGCAAACTGCTCGCCCGCAGCATTAAAAAGGCCGGTAAAGCCCTCCGCAAGGAAGATAAGGAAATCGTTTACTGCTCCCATTTTCATTCTCCTTAATTGATGTTCGTTACTGCTATCGTCCTACCTGAGCGCCCGCTCCTCCCCTTTCATTCGGCCATATACGCTCATGGTTGTCTACGGTCGTCTATATATTACAAAGCGACCGCCTTCTGAGTTTTGCCCTTGCATTCCTTTCGGTGAATGGTTGGTTTTGTAGGGCAAACGGCTATGCGCTCTTTAGCTCATAGATGTTTTCTAATGCCTTAAATATGCGCATATACCTGTCAAAACGCACATTGTATATCTCGTGGACTTTGTCGTTTTTTTCAACGGAATCTAGCCTTTTGCAGACCCCAGCGGCAACATCGGCCAAATCTTGTCCGCAAGAAGCTGAAAGCGCTAGCAATGCCGCGCCCTGACCGGCACCGGACGATTCCATGCGCACTAAATCGATTCCCAACACGTTTGAGAGCGTTTGCGCCCAAAAATCGTTCTTAGCCCCTCCGCCAACAAGCCTAATGCCGAACCACTCCTGCGAATGGTTCACGGATTCCTTGAGTTCCCTGAGGGCATATGCCGTGCCCTCCATAAGTGCCCTCTCAAGCTCCGAACGCGTCGTGTCAAGGTCAAGCCCCAAAAAGGCACCTCGAACCGACGGGCAACCGTGCAAGACCTTTTCCCCCGACAGATGCGGATAGAACATGAGGTCCCTCATTTCGTAGAAAGGATCCTCAACGGCCTTGTCCTCGAGATCGTAGGAGTCGCTGTCTAGAATCTGCCCGTACCACCACTCCTTAGCTCCGCCACACGACCTAATACTGAGCTGAACTTGCGTCTTAAGGGTATTACCCCATTTAAACAATACGGGCTTACCGACATCTGGAAGTTCAACCCCTTCGGCCGAATACATCAGCACACCGCTTGTGCCAAGCGAAATGGTGGGAATGCCCTCCAGGAGACAACCCGTACAAATCGCCGCCGCAGGATTATCACCCGTTCCCCTTACAATCGAAGCGTCTGCGGGAATTCCCGTCTCAGCCGAAGCCCTTTCGCTAACGACCCCGATAACCTTGTCGGAAGGCTCGACAGCGGGAAGCAACGACTCGGGAACCCCAAAATGCTCGCAAACCTCGTCAATCCAAGTTTGCTTCTTATTATCGAAAAGCCCCGTTGTCGACGCTCCGCAATAGTCCATGCCGGGATGTCCGCCAAACTTGAGAGCGATCCAATCCGAAACCGAAAGGAATACCTCGCTCTTGGAAAGAGCTGCTGGGTTGTTTTTAGCCATCCATGCAAGGTTCATTGCCGGAACCCCAGTTGAAAGGAAGCTGGCAACCTGAGGAAGACCTACAGCTAGCGCCCACTGCTTCTCATCAAAAACAGTGTCAATCGTGCGTTGATCATTCCACATTATCGCCGGACATGTCGGAACCCCAGCAGCATCAACCAGCACCGTCGTATGCATTTGCCCGGTGGCCCCAACGCCCTTAATTAGAGACAGGTCGACCTTCTCCCCAAGCAAGGCGCACGCCGAACAAACGGCATCCCACCATATCCCGGGTTCGATCTCTCTCCAACCGGGATGAGGCTCAGAGCATTCGTAAGCCTCGCTTGCAGTTGCGACAACTTTTCCACTTTCATCAATGCACGTAAGCTTCACCGATGACGTGCCAACATCGACACCAAGGTAGAGCGCGCCCATTATCGCCTCATCCATATCCATAATTCCGCTTTACTCAGCGATGCCGTTGATGGCGCGGGTCGTTTTGTAGGCAACGGTCGCAACGGCTTCTCGAGCATCGATTAGCACCTTGGCAAGATTGTGCTCATTGTTGTTTGCCTCATACGCCTTGCCAACAGTTGTGATGTAGGCCTTGCGCAGGTCGCTTGCGATATTGATCTTGGACATCTTGTGCGGCTGCATCGCGTGGATGGTCTCGTAGGGAATTCCCGAGCCGCCATGAAGAACGAGGGGACACGGAGATACCTCTGCAAGCTTCTCAAGCAGCGGCAAATCGATGCGCGGCTCATCTTCGAGGCCATGAACATTACCGATGGACACAGCCAGCAAATCACAGCCCGTGCGCTCTACGAACTCACAAACCTGATCCGGGTCGGTCTTAAGATCCGCCTCGGAAACATGATCGTCCTCCTTGCCCTTAATGGCGCCAAGCTCCGCCTCGACGGGCACGCCATAGCAATGGCAATAGTCGACCGCCTGGCGCGAGAAGCGAATGTTCTCTTCAAAGGAAAGCGCGGCACCGTCGATCATGACAGAGGTGAAGCCAGCCTGGACCGCCTGGCGTACGTCCTCGAGCGTCTTGCCGTGATCGAGATGCAGACACGTGGGAACGATATAATCCTCCGCCGCGCGCTTTACGATGGATGCGATCATGCCGTAATCGGACAGCTTGACGTTAGTAGGGGCGATCTGAAGAATACCCGGCATCCCGGCCCTCTGTAATCCATCCAGGATACCTAAGGTCATCTCCATGTTCGTCGTGTTATATGCGGGAAGGAGCCATCCGTTCTTGCGTGCAATCTGGATCAGCTCAGTCGAAGTTACAACTGCCATGATTCCTCCAACCGGGTTACGGCAATTCGAGTTGAGTTTTCGTTCCAGATACTTATATAGACGTCTATGTACCTGTTTATAGACGACTATATACCTTTTTGATTTATGCGCAAAGCACTAAATGCAGCAAATCGAAAAAAGGGGCTGCCGAGAAGCACTCGACAGCCCCTTTCATTTGACATGCTTACCCCAGCGCCCCATTTGCCAGCATATCGGTAACGTCATTTAGGCTCGAAACTATTGCCGTGGCCAATCTTTCCATCTCATCTGTTGGCTCAGAGAGATCGGGGACCATGACAGTGCAAAATCCTCCTGCAAATCCCGCACGCACCCCGTTATAGGAATCCTCTAAAACGAGGGATTTCTGCGGCGAAGCTCCTAGCTCATCCGCCGCTTTCAAAAAGACGTCTGGATAAGGCTTGGCGTGTTCGACCTCAATACCAGAGACGATCGAATCGAAATAAGGGAGTATTCCTCCCCTTATCAAATTTGCCTCGATCATTTTTCTGCTCGATGATGAAGCAACTGCCATCGGAATTCCCTCAGCCTGAAGATAGTCGAGAAGCCGATCTAATCCGGGTTTCTTCTCTGCGCCCTGAGCCAGCGCTTCATGCGCTATTTCGTAAAAACGGTCAACAAACGCTTGAGAATCGACCTCATCACCATACCACTCGCGAATAATGGACACCGCTTCTGATCCATTGGTGCCACGCATGGCGTCCGCAAGACCCTCTTTGCATTCAACCTCAAACTCAATTGCGGTTTTGGGCCAGCAGGAAGCCCAAATCGGCTCAGTATCGAACATGAGCCCGTCCATATCGAAGATAACCGCCTCGAACATATTGCCTCCTAGTTCAAATAGACGTCTATATACGTTTATTCTATCAAAGGAGATCTATCTTTCGCGACGGCATGAAAGGAGACGGGCCCAGTAAAAGCCGGCAGGCACCTCGCCCACCAAAAACCACCACGATGGGGACTATTCCCATCGTGGTGGTTGCCCTACATCGATCTACTTGGCGTGGCACTTCCAGAGCGGCCCTTGCATCGGCATGCATGTTGCAGGCAAAATCACACGCTACTTGGCGCGACCCTCCTCATAGCGCTCGACCAGCTTGGCCTGAACGTCATAAGGCACCTGCTCATAGCCTGCGGGCTTCATGGTAAAGTCGCCCGTGCCGCGCGTGATAGAGCGCAGACGAGTCGAGTAATCCGTCAACTCGGCGAGAGGCGCCTGTGCGATGACCACGGTGTCGCCGCGCTCATCGGTCTCCATGCCCGTCACGCGACCGCGCGATGCCGAGATGTCGCCCATCACGGCGCCGGCGTAGCTCTCGGGGATAGTCACCGTGATTTCCTCGATGGGCTCCAGCACCACCGGGTCGGCATCGGCGCATGCCTTGCGCAGGCCGATGCGAGCCGCCGCGCGGAACGCCATCTCGTTGGAGTCGACGCTGTGATACGAGCCGTCATACACCGCGACGCGAATGCCCGTGAGCGGATAGCCGGCAATAATACCGTCCTTCATGGTCTCCTGGACGCCCTTGTCCACGGCAGGGATGAGCGAGCGCGGAATGCGGCCGCCCACGACCTCATCCACAAACTCGTAGCCGTCGCTCGTGCCGTCGGGCCCAATGAGTGGCTCAACGCGCAGCCAGCAGTCGCCATACTGACCGGCACCACCGGTCTGCTTCTTGTGGCGGCCCTGGGCGCTTGCCGTGCGGCGGATGGTCTCGCGATACGGGATGCGGATCGGCACGCTCTTGGCAGCGACCTTGGTGCGGTCCTCCAGACGGTTGAGCAGCACCGAAACCTGCGCCTCACCCACGGCGGAGATGATAGTCTGGCCCGTCTCCTCGTCGCGGTCGATGCTCATAGTCGGATCGGCCTTGCAGGCCTTCTCGATAAACGTGTAGAGCTTCTCTTCGTCCCCGCGATTCTCGGCCTCGATGGCGATGCGGTACTGAGAGTTGGGGAACTTAAACGCCGCAGCCTCGACCTTACCGGTAATGGAGAGCGTATCGCCCGTCTCGGCAGCCAGCTTGGGCGCCACGATGATGTCACCGGCATAGGCGTGACCGACCTCGGTCATGTCGCGGCCGCACATCACATACAGGTGAGCCAGACGGTCGCCCTTGCGGGTACGCGCGTTGACCAGCTCAAGACCCGGCTCAAGCGTGCCCGTCAGCACCTTGATAAAGCTGATGCGACCCTGCTGCGGGTCGGCCAGCGTCTTAAACACAAACGCCACCGGGCGGTCATCGTCACTCGAGATCTTGAGCGAATCGCCGTCGATGAGCGGCATCTCGCCGTAATCGGTCGGCGCCGGGAAGTACGTGGCGATGTCGTCCATCAGCGAGTTGACGCCCTGCTCCTTAATGCAATCGCCCGCAAAGACCGGCACAAAGATGCGCTCGGCAATCGCCTTCGACAGCAGGCCCTCAAGCTCCTCCTGCGTCAGCGTCTCCTCGCCTTCCAGGTACTTCATCATCAGCTCATCGTCAGCCTCGGCCACCAGCTCGCACAGATGGTCATGGGCTTCCTCGGCCTGGGCACGATACTCCTCGGGAATCTCCGACTCAACGGCTTCGGTGCCGTTGCAGTGGCGCGCCTTCATGCGCACCAGGTCGATGATGCCGTCAAAGTCCTCGCCCTCGCCCCAGGGAAGGGTCACGGCGCCCAAGCGCGTGCCAAAGCGCTCTTGCAGCAGGTCCATCGTGGTCGCAAAGCTGGCCTCGGAGCGCGACAGGCGGTTTACGAACACCGCACGCGCCAGGCGCAGGTCCTCGGCGGCATACCAGAGCTTAACCGTCGTAGGCTGTGGGCCGGCCTCGGCGTCGACCACAAACAGAGCCGTCTCGCAGACGCTCATCGCGGCAAAGGCGTCGCCGATAAAATCGGGGTAGCACGGGGCATCGAGCACATTGATGCGCGCGCCCTTCCAGTCGATCGGCGCAATGGTCGTCGAGATGGAAAACGCACGCTTGACCTCTTCGGGGTCATAGTCGAGCGTGGACTTGGTGCCGTCGTGGCCGCCCAGGCGGGCGGTCTTACCGGAAAGGTGGAGCATGGCCTCGGCGAGTGAAGTCTTGCCCACCCCGCCTTGGCCTACGAGCACCACGTTCCTTACGTTACCGGTCTTGGGAGCACCCATGATGACCTCCTTGCAGGGCCGCGCGCAATGCGCGACGCCAACGGGGAGAGTTCGCGGTCGGTGCCATCCCGGGAGCAGCATGGTCGGCAGCCGAGCCGACTCACCCTCCAAATGTCCTATGCCACCACCCTACCCTCACGGGCGACCGTCCATGCACACCTTTCGGCACACGTATGAATACAGGCGGCGAGAGGAAGAGACAAGCTTGTGAGGCGATTATTGAACCCCGTCGATGCAAACAAAAAGCCGCCACAGACCGTAAGACCTGCGGCGGCTTCGCCTCAATTAATAGTTGAGTAAATACCTGAGCCTATCCCTCGATACGGCTCAAGAACTCACGGGTGCGCTGCTCGCGCGGATGGTCGATGACCTGCTCGGCAGGACCCTCCTCGACAATACGACCGCCATCCATAAAGACCACGCGGTCGGCAACATCGCGCGCAAACTGCATTGCGTGGGTCACGATCACCATCGTCATATTCTGCGCGGCAAGGTCTTTAATGACACGCAGCACCTCGGCCGTCAGCTCGGGATCGAGCGCCGAGGTCGGCTCGTCAAAGAATAAGATTTCCGGATCGAGCGCTAGGGCGCGGGCAATACTCACGCGCTGCTGCTGACCGCCCGAAAGCTCACACGGCACCTTGTTCTCGTTACCCGTCAGCCCCATTTGCGCAATCAGCTCGTGAGCGCGGGCTTCCGCCTGCTCGCGCGGACGCTTAAGCACACGAATCGGCGCATCGATGATGTTTTTCATCACGGTATAGTGCGGGAACAGATTGTAGTTCTGAAACACCAGGCCAAACCGCGAGCGCGCTTGCTTGGGCACATCGCCCTTCGCATAGACCGCGCCCGAACCCGCATCCGTCGCAACGGCAAGGTCTCCAAACGAGAGCGAGCCTCCGTCGAGTGTCTCGAGCAGCGTGGCACACCGCAGCAGCGTGGACTTGCCGCCACCCGAAGGTCCGATAATCGCCACGACCTCGCCACGCTTCACCTCAAGCGAGATATCCTTGAGCACCTCATTGCCGCCAAACGCCTTACGCGCGTTCGATATATTCATTACCGAATTAATCATGGTAGTAATCCAATTTTTTCTCGGCAGCGCCCAGCAGCATCTCGACGACGAAGTTAAAGACCCAGTAGATCAGCGCCGCGATTGCAAACGGCACCATGCTCACCTGCGAGGCGACCAGCGCCTTGGCCGTCGAGAACATCTCACCCACGCCAATGGCAAACGCCAGCGACGTGTCCTTGACCAGCGTGATGATCTCGTTGCCCATCGCCGGCAGAATACGCTTGGCGACCTGCGGCATCACGATATACAGAAACGTCTGCATGCGCGAGTAGCCCAGCACCTCGGCGGCCTCATATTGACCGCGCGGAATGGACTGCAGGCCCGATCGATAGATCTCGGCAAAATAGCCGGCGTAGTTGATGATGAACGCCACGACGCACGCCGTCCACTTGGAATCGGGCGTGAGCGAAATGCCAAACACGTAGTACGGGGCAAAGTAGATGGCAAACATCTGCAGCATGAGCGGCGTACCGCGCATGACCGAAATGTAGATGCGCGCAATCCAGCGAAGCGGCGCGATTTTGCTCATGCGCATAAACGCCACGGGGATTCCCAGCGGAATCGACCCCAGCAGCGTCAGCACAAACAACTGCAAACTGACCAAGAATCCCTGGCCAAGCATCTGCATCATGACCTGAATAGACAACCTAAGCTCTCTTTCACAGCAACAGAACAGCAAACCCAATGCTAAAGCGGGTTTTCCAGGTGCTCGAGTTTGCCGTGAAAGAGGAGCGCCGCGTACTAAATGTACGCAAGCGACGGTTTGAACGGCAAAATCGGGTGCCTGGGAAAGCCGCTATTTCAGAACCCAGTTGTCGAAGGAAAGGCCGTAATCTGCATATTTGTCGCACAGGTCCTTAACCGTGCCGTCCTCGTAGAGCGCCTTGAGCGACTCGGTCACGGCGTCGGCCGACTTGGTGTCGACCTTCTTAAAGCCGACGGCGTAGTGCTCGCTGGACAGCGGCTCATCAAGCTGCGTATAGGCATCGGGCTTGGCGGCAAGCTGATACTGGGCAATCGAAAGGTCGCAAGCCACGGCATCGACCGCGCCGCTCTCGAGCTGCATAAAGGCCGTGTTGTACTCGCCGATCGTATCGAGCGTGGCAAATGTCGCCGCCAGATCCTTCTGATCACCCTCGAGCACATCCTGCGCAGCGGAATCGGTCTGGGTAATCACGGTCTTGCCGGCAAGATCGTCCCAACTCTTGATGCCCGCATCCTTCTTGACCACCAGCACCTGCTCGTTGAGCATGTACGGCTCGGAGAACGTGTAGTCGTCCTCGCGACCCTCCATGGTAAAGCCGTTCCAGATGCAGTTGATGGCGCCCGAGTTAAGCAGCGTGTCCTTAGCGTCCCAGTCGATGGCTTCGTATTTGACCTCCCAGCCCTGCTTATCGGCAACAGCCTTGGCCAGATTGAGATCAAAGCCGGTGTACTCGCCATCGTCGCCCACAAAGCCGTACGGAGGATAGGACTTATCAAAGCCCACCACGAGCTTCTTGGACTCCGCAGCGCCCTTCACGTCCTTGGCTGCAGCGGAACCCTTATCGGCACCACCGCCGCAACCGACAAGACCAAGGCCAAGCACCATGGCGAGCGAGCCGGCTAGACCAACAAACTGACGACGAGACATATCGGTATTCATGGTATTCCCCCTTGGCGGCACTTTAGTTAGGTAAAGTGAGTCATGTAACGTTCAGAATCATACACTTTAGCGTGATAGAGCACAAGGGAGGGGTTGCCCGCTGGGCTCCGGGGCGGGGGTTAAGTTTCCTGCTCTACAGTCCTGCTCACGACGGAGGCCACATTAAGTGGCCTCCTGTTCGTGCGGAACTCGCGATAAACTTAACCCCCGCCCCGGAGCCCAGCGGGCAATCATCGTTGTACCTATCACTGATACCAATAAACCGCTTGCATATCGTCTGTTGGCTTGGCACGGTACAATGCTTGTAGCTTTAAATTAATAAATTAGTGGGGTTAATTCATGGCAGAATCTCGTGCGGAGCGTAAGGCTCGTCGTGCTTTGATCGAAGCAGCTGAGGGGTCGGAGGAGAAAAAATCTTCTAAGAAATCCAAGTCGTCTCAGGACGCGAAGGGTAAGTCGGCCAAGGGCAAGGCTAAGGCCAAGCGTCCCGGCTCTCGTCGGAACGAGGATAAGGCATCTCAGACTCGCTCCAAGCGCTCGCATAAAGATCAGGTTTCGTCTGCGCGTAAGGCTGTGGACCCCAAGTCTCCCTGTTCGATCATGAAAGCTTGCGGTGGGTGTACGACGCTCAATCGTCCTTATAAAAAGCAGTTGGCAGCTAAGCAGGCTGCTATGGAGGAGCTTTTTGCTGCTCTTTGCGAGCATGAGGGCTTAACCGTCGACCCCATTCGCGGTATGGGCGTCACCCTGGGCGACCCGGGTAAATATCCTGCGCCGCGCGGTTTTCGTCATAAGGCTGCCACTCCCTTTGCTCCCGGTAAGGAGGGCGCCGTCCGTTGCGGTTTCTTTGAGCGCGGCACGCACAAGATCGTTGCCGTACCCGAATGCCCCGTCGAGGCACCGGGCGCCCGTCAGATTCTCAACGGCATCGCACGCGAAGCTGAGCGGCTACATATTCCCGCCTTTAATGAGGACAAGCATCTTGGTTTGCTTCGCTATGCCGTCGTCCGCTGCGGTTGGCGTACCGACCAGGTCATGGTCACGCTCGTGACCGCTCAGCGCGACTTGCCGCATGCGCAGGAGTTCTTTGAGGCTGTCGCCGCACTCAATCCGCACATCGTCACCGTCGCCCAAAACATCAACGGACGTCCCGGCAACGCCATCCTCGGCGAGGAAACCCGCATTGTATATGGCGCCGAGTGCATGCGCGACCAGCTGCTCGGCTGCGAGTTCGATATCTCCCCCACCGCGTTCTACCAGACCAACCCGCAGCAGACCGAGCTGCTCTATCAGCTCGCGATTGACGGCATGGACCTGCAGCAGGGCGACGTACTCATGGATGCCTATTGCGGTAGCGGAACTATCGGCCTGTGCGCAGCTAAAGATGCCCAGAACAAGGGTATCGGCATTATGCTGCTCGGCGTTGAGCGCAACCCGGCGGGCATTGCCGACGCACGTCGCAATGCCGAGCTCAACGGCCTCACCCGCAGCGCTTGGTTTATGGCCGACGACGCCACCGACTACATCCTGGATGCCGCCGACAACAACGAACGCGTCGACGTTCTTTCCATCGATCCGCCGCGCGCCGGCTCCACGCCCGAGTTCCTCGAAGCTGCCTGCGCGCTTAAGCCGCGCCGCATCACCTATATCAGCTGCAACCCCGTAACTCAAGAGCGCGACCTGCATCAGCTCCTCGACGGAGGCTATCGCCTGCTCAAGATCACGCCCGTCGACATGTTCCCTCACACCGACCACACCGAAACCGTAGCGGTCCTCGAACGCCGCTAACCAACCTCAGTAGATTTTTGGGACAAGAAAGGGGGCGACCCGCCTGGGCCGCCCCCTTCGCTTGGTTTATAAACTCCGCTACATCCCATTGCGCAGATCGCACACGTCGGCTGCCGCCATCTCGCGCAGCAGCGTCTCGCGGTCGCGCGTCACGATCAAATCCAGCGGGAAGCGAATCTCGTCGAGCATCTTGCGCGCGTGATCGAGCTTGCCAATGGCCATGCCAATGTGGGCATCGGTTGACACGCCAATGCCCACGCCCAGCTCGGCGCAGCGCTCGGCGATCTTGCGGCATACGGCCCAATGCTCAGTGTCGACACCGTGTTCAAGACTATGGTTGTTGATCTCGATAATCTTGTGCTTGGCCTTAGCTGCCAACAGCACCTCGTCGATATCGAACGGCACGCCCGAACGCCCCGTGTGGCCCAGCATGAACACCTTGGGGTGCTCCAGGGCATTGATATACATCTCGGTCGTCTGGGCCAGCGTCGCGCCTTCAGCAATCTGCGAATTATGCACGCTCGCAACCAAATAATCCAAATTACGCGTAACCAAATCGAACAGCGAATGCTGACGGCTGTACGAATCGCCGGCAATATCGAGCGTGACAGGAGTGTCCTCGCCAAACAGGCTTCCGTCCAGCGAAACGATATCGGCCTCGGCACCACGCAGCACCAGCACGCCGCTCCAAATGCGCGGCCAGATATCCTGGTTGATAAAGAACTGATAACTGCACAGGTCATTAGGGCAAGCCGTAACCATAGAGCTCAGATGGTCGGCAGATCCGAGCACCTGCAGGCCACGCTCTGCCGCCCAGTACACATTCTCCTCAATGGTCGAATATGCATGCGCAGAGAACATCGTATGGGTATGAATGTCACAAGAAAGCAGGTAGGGCATCAGGTCTCCTTATCTGGCACGGCCGTCGCTTATATTCATTGTACGCATAGCCTTCGATAGTCGTAAAACCACTCCATCCCAAAGACACAACGTCCATGACAACGGGGTCCGGCTTAACACCAAACCCCGTTTCACGTAAAACATTGTAGGCAGAGCGCTTTACTTTTAACGATACTCGTCCGCCAACTGTTTCCAAGCGGGTAGCGAATTGATAATCGTCTCGTAACTCACGCAATAGCCCAGGCGGAACCAGCCCGGCATACCAAAGCTGTCCGAGGGAACCGCAAGCAACTCATACTTCTTTGCGCGCTCGCAAAACGCATTCGCATCGGGCTCCAACGCTTTCACCCATAGGTAGAACGCGCCATCCGGCTCAACATAGGTGTAGCCATACTCCGCTAGTGCGTCGGTAAGCGCGGTGCGGTTGCGTGCATAGGCCTCAACGTCACTCGGCTCATCGATGCAGTCGATAATTACGCGCTGGAAGAGTGCCGGTGCGCATACAAAACCCAGCGTACGGGCAGCACCCGCAACAGCCGGCATCAGACGGGCAGCCTGCGGATTGGTGTTGGGAACCAAGATCCACCCCACGCGCTCACCCGGCAGCGACAGCGACTTGGAATACGAGTAGCACACGATGGTGTGCTCGTAGATCGAGGGCACCCAAGGCACCTCGGCACCGTACACGATTTCGCGGTACGGCTCATCCGAGATGAGCATAATCGGATTCTCGGGATCGCGCTGAGCGTTGGCCTCGCGCAGAACATTGGCCAGTCGCGTCAGCGTGTCGCGCGTATATACGGCACCGGTCGGGTTGTTGGGAGAGTCGATGATGACGGCCGCCGTCTTATCGCTAATCGCCTTGAGCACGTTGTCCACGCTCAGCTGGAACGTATCCTCATCGGCGAGCGCCTCAACACACGTACAGCCGGCCTTCTCAATCCAAACGCGATACTCCGGAAAGTATGGGGCGATAACAATAACCTCGTCGCCCGGGTTCGTAACGGCGTTGAGCGTGCAGGTGAGCGAAGCCGCGGCACCCACCGTCATAAAGACGTCTTTGCCCTCATAGTTCGTTCCAAAGCGACGGTTGAGCGATTCGGCGACGGCTGCTCGACATTGCGGCAGGCCCGGAGCGGGGGTGTAGCCGTGCAACTGGTCACTCGGCAGCTCCAGGGCCTTCTTAATCGACTCAGCCACAGCAGCGGGCGCCGGAACACTCGGGTTGCCCAGCGAAAAATCGAATACGTTCTCCGCACCGATCTGTGCCTTGCGCTCAAGACCATAGCTAAAGATCTCGCGAATGATGGAGCTTTCCGCACCGCGAGCATACATCGTTTCGTTGATCATCTGTTCCCCTTTCGCATAGGCGCTATTGTACGCTTTAGCCGAGCAAAGTGCCGCAGCAATGTTGATTGGGGACAGACTTAAATGCGTGAAAACGCTCATTTGAACTGCATCCCATTTCTTGGACTTTGAAATTAAGGTTCGAGAAAAGGGAGGCATCGGAAATGCCCCGCAGGAAGAAGGCAAGATACGGTCGCGAGATGAGGGCACGCGCCGCCGACCTGTTCGAGGCCGGCCTCGGCTTCGAACTCGCGGCCAAGAAGCTCGACGTTCCCGCCCCGGCGGTGAGAAAATGGCTCTACGCGTACCGGGCAACCGGGAGGAAGGGGCTGATCGGGATGGGCGAGAGCCGCAGGACCTACGACATGGAGACCAAGCTCGCCGTCGCGAGGGCCGTCGTGGACGAGGGGATGCCGCGGTCGGAGGCGATGGCCCGCTTCGGCATCGCCGCCGCCACATCGCTCGACCGCTGGTGCAGGCTGTACCGCGAGGGCGGGCCGGAGGCGCTCGAGCCGGGACGCCGCGGCAGGCCGGAGGGCCCCGGGGGGCGGACGCGCGAGCGGGAGCTCGAGGAGCGCGTGCGCAAACTCGAGGCCCAGGTGGCGTATCTAAAAAAATCGATAGCCCTGAAAGCGGAGAAGAGCTCTCAAACTGGGAGAAAGCCCAGGTCGTAGCCTCCCTTTCAGGGCACCACCGCCTATGCGACCTGCTCGCGGCCGCGCGGCTCGCGCCGTCGAGCTACCACTATGCCGTAGCGCACCCGCCGAGAGCGACCCGGCCAGAGCTCCGGGAGGCCGTGCGCGAGATCTTCTCGAGGACGGCGAACGGGTGCGGCCACCGCCAGATAGCGATGTGCCTGAGGGCCGAGCTGGGCGCGAGGATAGCGGACAAGACGGTCCTCAAGATGATGCGGGAGCTCGGCATCCGCTGCGGCATCCGCCGGGAGACCGACTACCATCGCTACAACTCCTACCGCGGCCCGGTCGGCGAGAGATTCGACAACCTGATAGCGCGTGACTTTCGCGCGGGCGCCCCGTGGGAGAAGCTCGGGACCGACGTCACGGAATTCAGGCAGCCCTGGGGCAAGGCGTACTTCGCCCCGGTCTACGACTTCTGCACGAAGGAGATCGTCTCCTGGTCGGTGTCGACGAGCCCGGACATGGCCCAGCAGGAGGAGGTGCTCAGGCGCCTGTTCGCGAGAATGCCGGCCGGGGCCTCGCCGATCGTCCACAGCGACATGGGCTGGCAGTACCAGCACCCTAGGTGGACCGGCGAGCTCAGGAGGCACGGCGCCAGGCAGAGCATGTCGAGAAAGGGCAACTGCCTAGACAACGGGGCGACGGAGCAGGTGTTCGGGCATCTCAAGGACGAGTTCTTCAGGGGCGTCGAGTGGGCCGACTTCGAGTCCTTCAAGAGGGACCTCGACGCCTACGTCGTGCATTGGAACACGAGGCGTCGCCAGGTGGCGCTCGGCGGCCTCACCCCGGTGGAGTTTCGGAAACGGCTATTGAAAGCGTCCTAGTGTTCGCTTCTAATAAAAGAAGGCCAAGATTCGGGACGCAGTTCAATTTAAGTCTGTCCCCAATCAACAGACGGCCCCATATCGCTCAAAAGAAAAGGCTCTGTTAGACCAGGATTGACATGCCGACCTGCCGGCTAACTCGCCGTC
>JBKTBE010000134.1:0-1678 GCA_046883645.1 Collinsella sp.
GAGACGGCGAGTTAGCCGGCAGGTCGGCATGTCAATCCTGGTCTAACAGAGCCTAATCTGATCGTTGCCGCAGGCGCCCTGCTCGTCGATGATCTTGCCGAGGAGCTCGACGCCCTCACGTGCATTGGCGCTTTCACCTAAGATAACGCTGCCGTAGCTGTACTCGCCAATACCGGTTTTGGTCAGGGGGTCTGCTGCCCCAGCATCAGCATTCATGCCGGTGGTCAGCGTTGCGGAGCAGGACACGCCCTTCTCATTGATGCCTGCCTCAGAGTAGGCATCATAGCGCCCGTGCCACTGGGAGGGATGGTCGCGTACATAGGTGTAGCGATACGTGGTCTTGGTCGAGGTATACATGAATGCGGACTCGTCCGAGCCGTACGTATGCCCCGGGCCGTGAGAAGGCTCAATGCCAAAGTGCTTGAGGTAGCGCTTATCGAAGTCCTCGGCGCGGCCATAGTACGTGTCACCGTCGGCCGTCAGCTTGTTGCCCATGTACATCTGCGTGCAGGCGAGCGCAGATGTCGGCATGGACATGATGGTTGCAGCTCCAAATGCAAGGCCTATGCCAAGCTTCTTGAGCGCGTTGACGGGATGAGTTTTACTCATATTCCCTCCCAGCGTGCGAAAGCCCTCTGTCTCCAGAGGGCTTCACCCAATAATTACACCCCCTTAGCGTAACGAATTCGAAACAATATACATTCATGAAAGTTATTTACTCGATAAGCGTAGCGAAATATGCGATTAACGGTAAATTGAACTCATTTAGTGGGAAATCAATTTGTATAACGCCAGCGAAAAATGTAGCTAAATAAAGCGTCAAGAAAAAAAGCGGACCCCTCGCCGGCATGTGGTTTCATGCCGGCGAGGGGTCCGGGCTGCACGGGCCGTCTAAGAGTAATGGCTACTTCTTTCGACGGTGAATCACGTTAATGGCATAGCCGACGAGCATGGCCAAAACGATGACGATAAAGCCAAGGATGGGGTTGTCGTTCACGGGGGTCCTCCTATTTTCCGAGCGGCGAGAATTCGTCGACGATGATATCAAGGCATTGCGGTAGCGCGCGGGCGCCAAAGACGCCGGAGTTGCTGGAGATGATCTCGCCATCAAACTGCATGCCGAGCGATGGCGTGCAGGTAATCTTGGCTTCTTTGGTCTGGATGATCTTAAACTGCGGGCGGCCGAGTACCTTGCCGGCGGGGTCGAGCGCGGCGGTGATTACCGTGGGGAGCAACTGCACCGTGCGCACGGGCTCAATAACGACGATGTCGACCATGCCGTCGTTCATACGGCAGTTGGGGAACAGGTTGATGTCGTTTTGGATGGCAGACGTGTTGCCCGCCATGCAGCAGATGCCGTCGAGCTCCTCAACAATGCCATCATGCTCAATGGTAAAGTGCGCCACCGTGGGGTTGGGCGTGGCGAGAGCGGAGAGGAAGTAGGCGATCTCGCCGATGTCGTTTTTGGTGGGGGCGGCCTTCATCATGATCTCGGCGTCAAAGCCCGAACCGGCGATGATGATAAAGCCATGGCGCTTTTCGTTGCCGTTCTCGTCGAGCCAAAAGAGCTCGCCCATGTCTACTTTGACCGTGCGGCCGGCGCGACATGCCTTGGCAAGCGCCGCTGCCTCGGGGGCATTGCCGATGTTGTTAAAGAACAGGCAGGCCGTGCCGGAGG
>JBKTBE010000031.1:0-23279 GCA_046883645.1 Collinsella sp.
ATCCAGTTGGCCTGCATCTGCTTGACGCGCTCGGGCCAGCCGGGGAGCTTCTCCAGGTCGTCGAGCAGCTCCTGAGAGTACTCGGTAATCTTGTAGTACCACTGCTCAAGGTCGCGCTTCTCGGGCTCGGTGCCGCAGCGCCAGCACTTACCCTCGGTAACCTGCTCGTTGGCCAGAACGGTCTTGCAGGTGGGGCACCAGTTAACCGGGTTCTTCTTGCGATAGACCAGGCCCTTTTCCCACATCTTCTCAAAGATCCACTGACCCCAGCGGTAGTAGTCGGGGCTGCAGGTCTTGACCATGCGATCCAGATCGTAGGAGAAGCCCATGCGCTTCATCGTGGCGAGCGCCTGGTCCATGTTCTTATACGTCCAGGCGGCAGCCTGCGTGTTGTGCTTGATGGCGGCGTTCTCGGCAGGCAGGCCAAAGGCGTCAAAGCCGATGGGATGCAGCACGTCGTAGCCGCGCATGCGGGCCTGACGGGCCATGGCATCGCCGATGGTATAGTTGCGAGCGTGGCCCATGTGCAGGTCGCCCGACGGATACGGGAACATCTCGAGCACGTACTTCTTGGGCTTGCTGTCGTCGGTGTCGACGGCAAAGAGGTTGGAGTCCTCCCAGGCCTTCATCCACCGGGACTCAATGGCCTGCGCGTCGTAGACAGGGATCTCGTCCTTATGATCTGTGCAATCGCACATATCAGCTCCTTTAATCTTAGCTGGGGTCGGTCGGCTTAGCTTTATTCGCTACTGCGGACAGTCCTGCGCAAGACGAAGAGCACATTAAGTGCTCTTCTTTGCGTGCGGAACTTGTAGCAAACAAAGCTAAGCCGACCGCCCCTAAGGTTAACTTGACTGATGATAGCAAATACGACAAGCGAGATGCCTGCGACTTGCAGGCATCTCGCTTTATCTAAATAACGTGGTTGTGAATCAACCGCTATCTGTTATCCGCCCAAACATGGTCGGGTTTTCCAAGTGCCGCAGATTGCCGTGAAAGAGGAGCGACGCGTACTTTGGTACGCGAGCGACGGTTTGAACGGCAAGGTGCGGTGCTTGGGAAAGCCGCTTATCGATAGGAAACGCTCTGCTGGGAATCCTTCACGACTACGTCGTGGGCGCCGCCTTCGACGATTGAGGTCGAGCTCACCAGGGTCAGGCGTGCCTTTTCCTGGAGCTCGGGGATCGAGAGGGCACCGCAGTTGCACATCGTGGACTTGACCTTGTAAAGCGTACCGCCCACGCCGTCCTTGAGGGAGCCGGCGTAGGGAACGTAGGAGTCGACGCCCTCGACGAAGCTGAGCTTCGCGGCGCCACCCAGATCGTAGCGCTGCCAGTTGCGGGCACGCGCGGAACCCTCGCCCCAGTATTCCTTCATGTACTGGCCGTTGACGTTGACGCGCTCGGTCGGGCTCTCGTCGAAGCGGGCGAAGTAGCGGCCCAGCATCATAAAATCGGCACCCATGGCAAGGGCGAGTGTCATGTGGTAGTCATAGACGATACCGCCGTCGGAGCACACGGGCACATAGACGCCGGTCCTCGTAGTACTCGTCACGGGCGCGACAGACGTCAGCGCGGTGGCCTGGCTGGCCGATACCCTTGGTCTCACGGGTGATGCAGATAGAACCGCCGATACCGACCTTAATGAATCGGCACCGCAATCGGCCAGGAAGCGGAAGCCGTCGGCGTCGACGACGTTGCCGGCACCGACCTTGACGTCCTCGCCGTAGTTGGCGCGGATCCACTCGATGGTGCGCTTCTGCCACTCGCTGAAGCCCTCGGAAGAGTCGATGCACAGGACATCGGCACCGGCCTCGATGAGCAGCGGCACGCGCTCGGCATAGTCGCGGGTGTTGATACCGGCACCGACCATGTAGCGCTTGTCGCCGTCGAGCAGCTCGTTGGGGTTGGTCTTGTGGCTGTCGTAGTCCTTGCGGAAGACGATGCCCATGAGGTGATCGTAGTCGTCGACGATGGGCAGGGCGTTGAGCTTATTGTCCCAGATGACGTCGTTGGCAACCTTAAGGCTGATGTTCTTGTCGCCCACGATGAGCTGCTCACGCGGGGTCATGAACTCGGAGACCTTCGTCTGGTGGTCATCGCGGCTGGGGCGATAGTCACGGCTGGTGACGATGCCCAGGAGCTTACCCTTGGGAGTGCCGTCGTCGGTGACCGGCATGGTGGAGTGGCCGGTCTTCTCCTTGAGCTCGATGACCTGCTCCATGGTCATGTCAGGGGTCAGCGTGGAATCGGACTGAACGAAACCAGCCTTGTGATCCTTGACGGCCTTGACCATGGCGGCCTCGGACTCGGCGCTCTGGGAACCGTAAATGAAGGACAGGCCGCCCTCGGTAGCGAGCGCGACACCCATGTCGACGCCCGAGACGGACTGCATGATGGCGGAAACCATGGGGATGTTCAAGGTGATTGCCGGCTTCTCACCGCGCTTAAAGCGGGTTAGCGGCGTCTTAAGAGAGACGTTGTTGGGGATGCACTGCGAGGACGAGTAACCAGGGACCAGCAGATACTCCGAAAACGTGTGGGACTCACCGGGAAAGAACGTAGCCATGTTTCTCCTTTTTCCATGCGACCGGTCGGCTGCAGGCCTCGTAGGACCCAGCCCAACCTTGGGCGCCCAATACTGGGGAAGTATCTTAACGCACTTTGACTGCTACAATGCATGATTTAAGAAGAGCACACGAGGGTTTGACGCAGGCTTTGCGTTTGCCCAGCAAACACTTTAGCGGGGAGACGTGGAGCACATGGAGTACAAGACGACGGCAAAGTTGGTCATTCAAGCGTGCGACAAGGATTTGCCGGGCGTCTTCGGCCACGGCTGCGTCTTGCTGCTGCAGGGTATCGCCCGCGAGCACTCGCTCAACCGAGCCGCCAAGAGCATGGGCATGGCGTATTCCAAGGCCTGGCGCATTGTAAACGAGGCAGAAGGTCAGCTGGGCTGCAAGCTCATCGAGCGCGACGGCGCCCGCGGATCCACCCTCACCCCCGCCGGCGAACGAGCCATAGCGGTCTACGAAGAGCTGCAGGCCGACATTAACAACGTCATCGCCACCAAAGCCAACGCCCTCATCGCCAGCATCAAAGAGTAGCTAATTTACAGAGGGCGTTGTCTAGGGTGGCGGCCACGATCAAGGGGTCGTCGGTGCCGGCGAAGAGGCGGATGGTGCTCCCCTGCTTGCCGCGCGTGGCCGAGAGGCGCGTCGTTGCGCCGCCGGCGGGCGATGTACGAAACTCCCCCGGCAAAGCATCGAAGAAATCACCCGCACTGCGCTCGATAAGGTCAAACTCAACTGCCGGGCCAAAGCCGTGCTCGAGGATTCCCGTTGCAACCACATGGTCGGGATGCGAGCTCAGCCCGGGATAGCGCACGCTGCGCACCATCTCGTTGGCGGCCAGATACTCGGCCAGCGCACGGGCGCGATCGAAATGCGCCTGCATGCGGACGTCGAGCGAGTCCAGTCCCCGCTCCAGCACACCGGCCTCGTCAGCAGTCAATTCAAACTTGGCCAAGCCACAGCCCTCAAGCAGGGCATGCGCGCACTCGGCCGCGGCATCCACGCGATGGCGCTTGAGCTGCGAGCGCGCGACCGATACGGCAACCAACTTGCGCGGAGCATCACCGGCGTATACGCGATCGAGCGCCTCGAGCGACAGCGCAGAACCCAGCCGCAGCGAATCGCAGCCAAAAGCTGACGCCACGGTGTTGTCCACAACCAGCAGCGCATGGGCCTCACGCGCCGCCCGACCCAGCGCACGAAGATCAGGCACACGCAGACCAAACCCGCCGATGGAGTTGACGAACCACCACAGGTGCGGACCCTCAGCGTCAAACGAGCCGGCAAAGCCACCGGACGCCGCAGCAAACGCCTCGACAGACGGCTCCCCCACCATCACAACATCGCAGCCGTCAAATCCGCTCGCAAACGCATCGGCAAAATCGTCCGCAAAGGCCACCAGGCGGTCACCGGGACGCACAATCCCCAACAAAGACAGCGCCGCCGGCACATGCAGGGCCGCAACAAGACGCGCCTCACGCGCGCCGGTCCTTACAGCCCAGGACTCTTCTAGCTGCTGTACATCCACAAGGCACCGCCCCTTCATAAGCAAAAACCCACGATGCGGATGTTCCCCGCATCGTGGGCAACGGCTGCAGTATAGCGCCGATATGCGACGAATCGCCTAGATGTTGAGCGCGTGGTAGGTCACGTTCGCACCCGGAGTGTCAACGGTCACGCCATAGGCCTCGGGATAGATGCGCGTCGAAAACACGAGCGAGCCATCGTTCACAAACACCTCGACCGACGAGACATCGCCAACAATGCGCACGTTGCGCACCTCGTCGACGGGCTCCCAGCGCACGGTACGACCGCAGCCGGCAGAAGCGCGACCTTCATCGGTATATCGCATCTCAAAGCGCGCGGGAAGCTCGCCCTCGGCGGGCACAAACACCAGTTTCAGCTCGCCATCTACGGTCGCGGCAAACGCGCCGTCGACACCGTCGACAACAACATCAAAGCAGGTATCGCCGGCAACCTCCAACGAGCCCGCCCCCACACGCACCGAGGCATAATGGTGCTCAATCTCGCGCGCCGGCTGTTGCAGCACCACGCCGCCAGCACCGGCTGTAAGCTCACGCGGCACCGTCATACAGTGCTGCCAGCCGCACGCCACGGTGGGCGCGTTGCCATAGGTCGGCTCATCGGGCATGCCCATCCAGCCGATCAGAATGTGGCGACCGTCCTCGGCCGTGAACTCCTGCGGAGCATAGAAGTCAAAACCGGCGTCCCACAGGCGAAACTCGCCCAGCTCATAAGCGTCATTGCCACCCGTAATGTCGCCCGTTACAGGCATGTAGCCCGCTGCATACACGTTACCGCGGTCCCAACGACCGCCCTCGAGCCCCTGGGGAGAGAAAGACAGAAACCTTGCCGGCACGCCGCCATCCGCCTCAAGCTCCAGATACCCCGGGCACTCCCACATAAAGCCAAAGCGCTCGGGGGTAGACACGCGGCTCTCGAGCTCCCAACTCAGCATATCGGCCGAGCCATACACCAGGATCTCGCCCACATCGCGCCCGGCACCCTCGCCGTGCATGGCGCAAAATCGACTATCGACATGAGGCCCATCCACGCGACGACGCGCGCCCAGCACCATGTGGTAACGCCCATTATCATCGCGCCACACCTTGGGATCGCGCACATGGCAGGTCAAATCCTCGGAATAATCCTCGGACGCCAGCACCACACGCTTTTGGCTGAACTCCCGACCGGCAAGGCCATCAACGCTCTCGACATAAACAGTATCGGCGCGGCGGCCGGTATTGACGTAGTCGTACGTGCCGTCTGCATCGGAGAGTTTAACGTTGCCTGTGTACAGTACGCGAATGCGGCCGTCCTCGGCAAGCGCGGAGCCCGAATACACGCCATGGCAATCGAACGGCTCGTCGGGCAGCAGCGGGGCGCCAACGTAGTCCCACGTAATAAGATCGCGGCTTGTGGCATGGCCCCACATCTTGACGCCACCCTCGACATCAAACGGCGCATACTGAAAATAGGCATGGAACACGCCGCCCGCTTGGCAAAGACCATTGGGGTCGTTGAGCCAGCCCGCCGGCGGCATAATATGGAAGTGCTGGCCATATGCGCCATGACCGCACTCAGAGGCGGCGGTGTCAACAGCGGCAACCAGCTTTGCAAGGTCGCGGCCAAGTGCATTAGACATATCAAAGTCCTAACGGATCGAAAGTAACAAGGCGCCAGAAATCGACACCAGATACGGGAAACGCCCGCGAGCATACAACCCGCGGGCGCCCCTCAATCAAAAGCTCTTAGGCCTGCTCGGAAGCCTTGGGCTCGTCCTTGTACAGGACAAACGAGACGGCAAAGGAAACCAGCGCGGCGACCGCAAACATGATCGCGTACTGCACGGGCTGGGCCAGGCACAGCTGGATACCGAAGATGCCGGTAACGCCGGTGCCGGAAGCAGCAAGCGAGGTGAGTGCGCAGACCAGGGCACCGCAACCGCCGCCGATGCAGCCGGCGATGAAGGGCTTAAAGAAGCGCAGGTTCACACCAAAGATGGCAGGCTCGGTAATACCCATGAAGGCGGACAGGGCCGAAGGAAGCGCCAGGCCCTTGATCTTGGCATCGCGGGTCTTAAAGGCAACGGCGAGCGCGGCGCCACCCTGGGCGATGTTGGCGGCACTGGCGATGGGCAGCCAATAGGTCACACCGTACTGGGCAAGCTGACCCAGGTCGATGGCGGTGTACATCTGGTGGATACCGGTAACGACCGTGGGGGCATAGAACAGGCCGACGATAAAGGAACCGATGCCGAAGGGCAGGGTCAGCAGGGCCTGGATCAGACCGAGGATGGCGTTCTCGGCCCAGACAAAGATGGGGCCGACGGCAACGAGCGTCACGAGCACGGTCACGAACACCGAGACGAGCGGAGTCACAAAGAGGTCGAACATCTCGGGAACGATCTTGTGCAGGCGCTTCTCGAGGAAGGCCAGAATGGCGCAGGCGATGACGATCGGGATCACATGGCCCTGATAACCGACCCACTCAAAGCTGTACACGCCGGGAATGACAGTGACCATGGTCTGCACGCCCTCGGAGGCAACCGTATAGGCGCTCTGCAGCGAGGAGTTGATAAACGCACCGCCGACGACGGCACCCAGATACGGGTTGGCGCCAAAGGCCTTAGCGGCGGAGTAACCGATCAGGATCTGCAGGATGCCAAAGGACGTTCCCGAGACCAGGTCGGCAATCTTGTAGATAAAGTTATTGGTGTCGAGCGCGATAAAGCCGTTGGAGGCCATAAAGTTGAGGGCACTCATAATGCCCAGCAGCAGGCCCGAAGCCACGATGGCGGGGATGATGGGGACAAAGACGTCGCCGAGCACCTTAATGGCACGCATAAAGATGTTCTGCTGCTGCGCCGCGGCCTCCTTGACCTCGGCCTTGGTGGCAGCCTCGACGCCACTGAGCGCGATGAACTCCTCGTAGACCTTGTTGACGGTGCCGGTACCAAAAATAATCTGAAGCTGGCCCTGGGCCTCAAAGACGCCCTTGGCGCCGTCGATATTCTCGAGGGCCTCCTTGTCGACCTTGGCGTTATCGGCAATCACCAGGCGCAGACGCGTGGCGCAGTGTGCGGCCGAAACAACGTTGCCGGCGCCACCGATGTTGTCGAGCACCTCTTGGGCTGATTTGCGGTAGTCCATGACTTCCCTTTCCTCCAACGGGCGCATCTGCACCCGGCCATCTTTGACACTTACACTGTAATCGTTTTCAGTTTCATATGTCTGTAATCGTTTTCACAGTAGGGTGAACGGTAGGAAAAAGCCGGCGAATGGTAGTTTTGAGACAAAAACTGGGGATTCAAAGGCAGGCAGACGCGTCCAAGGACTAGACATTCATGAGCTGATGCCCAAGTTTGAGCGTCCGCAGGCCGCTCTCCCCCTCCTCGCCATCGAGCGCGTCGAGCAGCATATTGGTCGCCTCGACACCACTGGTCAGGTAGCCATAATGCACGGTGGGAATGCCGCCCGTCAGTGCGCGCAAAAACGCGTTGTCGCCAAAACCGCTCACGCGACGCACGCCCTCGCCCACGCCGCGCAGCTCGTCAAAAGCGCGCAGGGCGCCGGCCGCCATAGTGTCAGTCGCGCACGCGATAAACGAAACATCGGGATCGACGGAGAGCAGTTCGCGCGCAGCGCGATAGCCCGAGTCGAGCGTAAATGACCCCTGGCGAATCAGGCTCGGATCAAGCACCGCGCCCGCGGCGCGCAAGCCGGCCTCAAAACCGCGACGACGGTCGAAACCGGCCGCGCGGTCCTCTTCGGAAACTCCAATGTAGGCGATCTTGCCGTCCACGCGACCCGCAAGCGCACGGCCCAGCTCAAAGGTAGCCTCGTAATCGTCATGATAGACGCACGCCGCGCCCTCGACATGCTGACCGATCAGCACAATGGGCACGCGGCACGAGTCAATCGCCCGACGGTGCTCGTCGGTGATCATGGTTGCCACCAGCACAATGCCATCAACCGGATGGTTTTGGAATAAATCGAGGTATTCGAGCTCGCGATCGGGCGCATTGTCGGTGTTGGCAAGCAGCATCTGGTAGCCACGGCGACCGAGCACCTGGCCAATACCGGCGGTAATGCGGCTCACGGATTCCGAGTTGATCTTAGGCACGATGACGCCGATGAGCTTGGTGGAACCGGTGCGCAGCGCGCGAGCCTGGCTGGATCGCACGTATCCGGTCAGCTCAATCGCCTGCTTAATGCGCTCGGCCTTATCCGCCGAGATATACCCACCGTTGAGGTAGCGCGAGACGGCGGCGCTCGAAACGCCGGCCAACTCGGCCACATCTTTCATCTTAACCACGAGCACCCCTGTCATTGAAATCGCTTTCACCATAATACCCGCGAACGCGCTCAATGAATCAACTCGCTCATCCAGGTCGAGCAAACGTCAGCGAGCGGGCAGCTGCCGTGGCGAGGTGCCGCGAAAGAGGAGCGAAGCGTACTTTATGTACGCGAGCGAAGGTTTGAGCGGCAGATCGCCCGGCAGATGCCCGCGCAGCGTCGAGCGGTCCGGCGTTTGTTAAAACGCCGGACCATAGTTAGCCGTGATATTCGCCGTTATATTGGATCAACGTCAGATCTTCAACGCCGTCGAGCGCGCGAATGGCATCCGCATAGGGCATGTCAACACCGTCCGAGAAAAGCTCGACGGCCATCTCGACTTTGTCGCCGCGCATCGTCTTGGACTTGACGGTAAACTTGGTGCGCCCAAATGCACGCACGATATCGTCGCCAGTGGTCTGACCCGTGTAGTGGATGACCATCATGTAAACGCGCGCCTTGTCCTGGTGGCTCGCAAAGCCGGCGATCATCACCACGATCACCACCGCCGTGAGCCCCACGAGCGCATACATGCCGGCGCCGGCCGTAATGCCCGTGGTAATAGCCCAAAACAGATACAGCAGGTCGAGCGGGTCCTTGACCGCCGTACGATAGCGGACAATAGACAGAGCACCGACCATACCGAGCGAGATGACCACGTTCGTCGAGATCGCGAGCGTGACCATGCAGGTGAGCACGCACATGCCCACGAGCGTCACGGCAAAGCTGCGCGAATACACCACGCCGGTAAAAAAGCGCTTGTACACGTAATAGATCAGGATGCCCATGGCGAGCGCCACGAGCAGCGAAAGGCCAATCTTGGCAGGGTCGACCTGGCCAAACGCCTCCAAAACGGAGTTCTTAAAAAAGTCCCTGGTGCTCATGGTCTAAATATCCCCTCGGTTCTCAAAATCCGATTCCCAGTAGTTAAAACCGCGCAGGTAGGCGGTCTTTTCGTAACACAGGCAGTACTTGGAGACCGCCGTAAGCTCGGCCGCGCCCGGAGGCACCATATCGCGCACCAGCTGCGGACAAAACTCTGTAAACTTGACCTCCATCACCAGCTTGCCGGGCTCCAGGACTGGCAGCGCGGGCAAGGTCGCGTCAAAGATGTCAAAACTTCCCACCGCGGCACGCACGTTCATGTCAAACGTAATGCGCACAGTGCCCTCATCCATCACCCACGGCTCGCGCTCGTAGTCCACGATGGTCCGCGGGCGCATCATGTTGCAGATGCACTCGATGTAGAACTCGCGGCAGAGCGGATAGGGGCTCCTCAGCAAAAAGTCGTAGTCGCCGGCCAGGATCTGCTCAAACTCGCCGCGCGTGAGCGGCGCATCCTCCTTGTAAATCCAGCTACCGTACTTCTTTTTTCGCTCGAGCTTAATCACCTTGTCGCTGCCGTTATAGATGCGTACGCGATACTTTTTGCGCATGAGAATGCCGGCGTCTTTTTCCTCGTAGGCCGAGTTGCAGTAGTCGTCAAAATACAGGCTGCGAATAGTGTAACCGCCCGCCCGCGCATGCTTGTCCAGCTTAAACACCGGCGCCATGCGACAGGCAAGCGCGGCGTGCTCGCCCTCGTTAATGAGATATTTGAGCTCGTGGCGGTAACGCTCCTGCGTGGTACGCACAGGCGGAGCCGCCAAGCGCTCAAGCAGCGCGCTAGCCCTCCTCATACGTGTCCTCCACGACCTTACCGCCGTCTTGCACGTAAAAACACTTCATGCCGTAGTGCTTGCCGTCGTCGGTCACATAGTAGTCAAACGCATCTTGTATATAGCCGTCTGAGTTGGTGGCGCGCACGCGCACAAAATACTGGCCGGCATTGGGCGCATCGCAGGTCACCTCGGGCAGTAGCACGTCCTCGGCCTTAAAGACCACATCGCCTATGGCATAGTCACGCGCAAGCTCCACGGTGTAGCGAATGTCGCGCGCCTCAAAGTCGTAGGACGCATCCCAGTTAATACGCAGCTTACCGTTATCGATCTGCGGCACGCCGATGTAGAACGGCATGGGCTTTTTAAAACTCTCGCGAAAGCTCTTGTAGTTCTCCTCGATCTCGGAGGGAATCGCCGCGGCGATCTGCTCGTATTGGTCCTTGGTGACAGGCAGATGGTCGATATCGGGCGAAGCAAAGACCAGCGATTCAGTAACCTCGCGGTAGTGCTTGATCATCTTGCTCAGGCGTGCCTCGGTCATATACGAACGCAGGTCCTTGACGGCGCGGTCGAGCTCGCTGCGGAACGATTTGCTGCGCAGCGCACGATTGAACAGTACGTTGCCCCAGTAGTTGCTCACGCCGCGCTCCCAGCTCGCGTAGTCCGAAAACCCGGTAAGAGAAAGCTCCAGCTTACGCAGCATGCCGTCGTTATCCCAATCCAAAAAGTACCAGGTATTTGAGTTGAGAGGGCTGTACAGATAGCAGTTACGGTTCTGCGTATCGCAGTTGCCCGTCAGGATCTGAAACGCCAGCCAATAGACCAGATTCTCGGTATCAAAGTAGGTGTCGAGCACGTCATCGATCTTTTGCGATTCGTCGTTGAGCGCATCGAGCATCTCGATGAGCTTGGTGTGGTCCGAATCGCCCTTAATCTCGAGCATGCCCTCAAATTTTGCCTGGTTGTAGTCGGGGTCGTCAGCAAGCTTAATGGTGTCCTCAAAACGATGGAAATCGAAGCTGTTCACCTTGTACAGGTGCCCGCTCTTATCCAGGCCGTGCGCCTTAAGCGCCGTCTTGTTGAGCTGCTCCACCTGCGTAAACAGGCCGTAGTCCTCAAAGGTGTCGTTGGACTTTTCGGTCTGGTCGCACACCCACAGATGCACAAACTGCGTGCGCAGGCCCATCATCTGGGGAATCCCACGGATAAGGTCGTAGGCCATCTTGTTGCGAAAACGCATACCCTCGCCCATGTGCTTGTTGAGCGCAATCGCGCGCTGTTGGCGCCAGGTACCCTTGCCCTTTTTGAGCTCCACCTTGTAATTCTTTTGCGAGTTATTGCTCGATGTCTGACCACGCACTTGCACGGTGGCATTGGGCGCTTCCTCGCCATAGCCAACCTCGCCGGCCACCGGGCCGTCTTCGTCGCCCGGCTGCAGCAGGCCCATAACCTGATAGCGCGTCACACCCATGTCGGCATAGTCATACACCGAGTACGTGTTGATCTCGGCCCAGCTGTGGTCGGTGTTCTCGGAGCTGTTGCCGCGCGAGACCGTCAGGTACATGGTCACAATACCCGAGTCGTCGTAGACCTCGTACAGCTCATCTTTATCGCGCAGATGCTTGGTACCGTCCGAGGACTCGGCCTTTTTAATCTTGTCCTGCTTTTTGACCTTTTTGGTCGAGGATTCGTCCTGAGACGAACAGCCCGAAAGCAACAGCGCGCCGGCAGCCGCCTCGATCAGGCAGCGGCGAGACATCAACTTATCGATCATCAGAACCTCCCCAATGTTTTTGGTACAGGCGAACCACCATACGTTCAAACGCACTGCGCGGCTCACCGCCCGCGCGCTTGTCCTCGTAGCATTGCTCAACACGGTCGAGCACCCGGCCAAGTTCGGTAAACCAGCCCGTCTTGTCGGTCGCCACAATGGGCTGCTGGCTCAGGATACGATACGGCAAGTTGGCGGTATAGGTATCGAGCCGCAGCAGCGCCACGATAAAAAACACCGCCGCACCCAACAAAAAGCCAAAGCCGTAAAACTGCTGCGGCAAAAGCAACGAAACGGCAGTCGCCAGCCCGGCCACACCGGCAAACAGGCCCGAAGCCAGCACGGCCCCCTTGTAGTCGGTAAAGTAAAGCAAGATGAGCATCACCGTATTGCCCACGGCATACAGGCCATAGCCCACGCACAGCGTGCGAAAATACCCGTGCATCAGGTTGTTAAAGCCCAGCGGCAGGGCCGAGAGCACCGTGGTCTCGAGCGAGATGACCACCGCGGTCACAAACAACTGTTTGAGCGCGCAAAAGCGCAGTTCGCTGTTGAGCGTGGAGAGCATCCCCTCCTCTGCCACCACAATGTCGCCCACCACGCCGCCGTCGTTGAACAGGCTGTAGTAGTCGCGATAGCGCGGATAGAAATTGACCTCGACCGAGACCACAAAGTTGACGGTCGTGACCAGGATCGTTAAAAACGCGATGAGCGCCGGCACATCGTAGTAGGGCGCGCCATAAAACAAGCCCTTGACCTGCACGCCAATGGGACCGGCCCAAATAATCACCAGGTGCGCAAAGAGTCCCAGATTGGTTAACAGACCTGTGAGCGCCAGCGGCATAAACTGATCGAGCCACTTCAAAAAGGGCCAGGGGCTGCGGTCGCTCTGAGGAAAATACCGGTACAGCAGTACCACGTCCCAGGCGAGCATGACGCCGTAGCCCAGAGCAATTGACGCCAACAAGCCCTCGACCGGCGGCAGTCCCAGTGCCAGCGCGGCCAGGGCGCACAGGCACGCCACGCCAATGGCGGCCGCAAAGCTGCACAGGATGCCGCGGTAATCCTTGATGGCCGTGAGGTAACTCATGCCGTTCCAGTTGACGATCATAATGTTGAACAGCCACAGGCACAGCAGCCCCTGCAGCAGCGTGGCGCCCGAGAACAGCAAAAAGACGCCGTAGAGCACCGTGCCCGCAACGAGCATGACAGCATTGGAGCCCCAAAACGAAGGCAGAATCTCGTCCTCGCGCTCGGCAAACAACATATCAGCCAAAAAGCGCGTGACCGGCATGGAGAAAAAGCTCGTGAGCAAAAGCGAGGCCAGCAGTGTGTAGGTCACCATGCACACCAGCAGATCCTGGTTGGCACGGCCCACACCCCACAGACCGCACAGCACCAAGATACCCACCTGGAGCAGCACGCCCAACAGCATGGGACCCGTGCACACAATGCCGGCGTAGCCGTAAGCGCGCATCGTGGCAAACAGGCCCTTGCGCCTAAACAGGCGCTTGAGCTCAAAACCAATTCCGGCCACCGGCTACTCCCCCTCTCTGGGCAGCTTAAACGCACACGCCGTCTCGTCGTACAGCGCGCGATAGTTGGCGAGCATCTGCTCGTGCAAAAAGTACGTGGCAACGCGACGCTGCCCGCGCTCCCCCATCTCAATGCGACGGGCGCGGCTCACGCACATGCGCTCCATGGCATCGGCCAAGCCCTTGCGATACATGGGCGGCGTCACAAAACCCGCCACGCCAAAGTCGTCACCCGGGGCGCCTTCGAGCAGCTCGCGACAGCAGCCCACCTCGGTCGTCACGCAGGGACGGCGCGCTGCAAGCGACTCCAGCACGCTGAGCGGCTGGCCCTCAGAGATGCTCGTCAAAATGGTAAAGTCGAGCTTTTCCATGTACTCGACCACGTTCACGCGACCGGTAAAGATCAGGTCGCGCACGCCCAGGGTATCGACCAGCGCGTGGCACTCGGCGCCGTACTCCTCGTCGTCCACGCCACCCATGATGTGCAGGCGCACCTTGGGCAGTCGCTCGTGCAACTCAAAGAAGGCATAGATCATGGTCTTGACGTCCTTGATGGGCGCCAGGCGCACCACCGCGCCAATGTCCACCCAGCCGTCATCGGGCTTTAAGGGAATGTCCTTAAAGCGGTCGAACTGGATACCGTTGGGGATGACCAGACATTTGTCTGCATCGCAACCCATATCGATCTGCGTCTTGCGAGCGTTATGGAACAAACTCGTCACGCGGAAGGCGCGGCGGTAGATCTCCTCCGAAAGCAGGTAGAAAAAGCGAATCCAGCGGTCCTTAAACGAAGGCACCACCCAATCGGCGCGAATGATCTCTTCCTCGCGCTCGCGGGTATAGATGCCATGCTCGGTCAGCAGCACCGGCGCATGGTGAACGCTTGAGCCCAGGCAGGCGAGCAGGCCGCCGTAGCCGGTCGAGATAGCGTGGTACACATCGGCAACCGGCACCTCGCTGCCCAGCAGGTAGAGCACCGGCAACAGCATAGAGCGCATGGTGTGGAATGCGTCGGCAAAGGGCGTGTAGGGGTACTCGGCAAGGCACACGTCGCGGAAGATATCCATAAACGTGCGGCTCTGCAAAAACGAGAGCGGATGTACGCGACGGCGCTGGAAGATATCGAACAGCACGTCCCAGTCCGGATTGGAGAGCGACACCAGGCGGCGTAGCGCCTCGCGCTCGCGGTCGTTAAAACTGGCTTCGTGTTGCTCGCCCGAAAGCCGCAGGGCATCGTCCAGGAACACCTCGTGCACCTCGACCACGTTACCGGGCAGCTCGTAGACAAATTTGCCGCGGTCGGCAGCATGCGCGCCAATCACCCACAGCACGAACTCGTGCTCGGGCATGGCCTGGATATAGCCATGCATCCAGGTAGATACGCCGCCGTGCACATAGGGGTAGCAACCCTCGAGTACCAAGCAGATTCTCATCTGTCGCCACCCTCCTTGCGCTCGATCGTCAGGGTATTATCATTTGCCTTGAGCAGATACAGATCGCCCGTAAGGTGCGTCAGTTCGCCACCCGTCACCGCACCCGGCTCGCCATTATTGGCGCGGAACATGAGCCACGCCTCGTCGTGGAAATTGCCCAGGCTGAGCGTCCAGGCATCCGCACTGGTATCCACGCTCACCGTAACCGACGAAAAGCGCTGAATGGCGCCCGAGCATTCCGAGCCGGTCTGGCGGCGCAGGTCGGGCGCAGACTTGGTAAGCCACTCCAGGTAGTCGACCAGGCCGCCCTTGTAGACCTCCCAGCCCTCCTTGGCTCCGCGATCGGGGTCCAAAAGGTCGTCCGGGTGCATAAAATGCGTACTCACGTAGTGCATGTTGAGTTCGGACACGGCTGCCAGACGCATATAGGAATCGTTGACCATGCCGCCCGAAACAATACGTGGCTGCTCCACAATGCCATCGCTCGCCACGCCAAACTCCTGCACGTACGGCAGGTCGGTGCCATCCTCAAAATACGTACTGGCAATAGTCTTAATGCGCGGCACGTCGGTGCCGATAAGCTGGCGCGCGCGGGCCGAAAGGATATTCGACGGTGGCACGTAGACCGAGCCATGAGCGTTGGGCAGGACCTCGTCTTGAAACGCGATAAGTTCGTTAAGCGAAGCGACGAGCGTCTCTATGTTCTTCCAGGTCTTGTAGACGTACAACGTACCATAGTCGGTGTCCCAGAGCGCAAGCGGCTGATGGTTGTAGCCGTGAAAGCCCAGCTCGCCGCCCATCTGCAGCAGCATGCCGCCAAAATATCGAAACTGCGTGGTATCGGGTTGGCGCGCGGGCTCGGTCTGGTTGACCGCGTCCTCATAGTTTTCGATCATCACGCCGGTATAGCGAATGCCGTATTTTTGCGCGAGCTTTTGCAGATCGGGCCACCAGACCTTGGTGTAAAAATCGGCAATGGAAAGGCCGTAGTCACGCTTGATATAAGTACCATCGCCCGAGGGCACGGGGCTAGGAAAGTCATCCAAATAGAACACGGCGCTGTTGATGACCGGATAGGCCGTGGCATCGCCCAGCAAGCTTACGGCCGAAGCATAGAACCCACGCATGACCTTGTCGTAGATGCCAATGTTGCACACCACGGTGTGACCACTGCCGCAATCGATAGACCAAATGAGCGGCGTGCCCGCGTCACCGGTCTTTGCCCATACGTGCGCCGTATCGCGCAATGAAACCGAGAGCGAAGAATCGAAGGGATCCGAGAACTCGTAGCGCTCTCCTCCGCCCAACATAAAGTCCTCGCTCGGAACGATACTTTCGGCTTTCGCATAGTCATATCCGGCCGATTCGATCCCAAGCTTGGAAGCAATAGCCTGCAGGTAGTTCGAGTTATCTGGCGTCATGCCCAACATGAGTGAGCCGCCCGCACTCACCCAACTCATCAGATCGGTCAGATGCGTACCCAGTCCGTCAAGCGAGGGCATAAGCACGATCACGCGATCAAACGACGTGAGCGATGGAATCGCGTCCGCACCGTCGGTGGCAATATCAACATCGCGATGGGCGATCTTCATGTCCAACAAAATCTGGTCGAACTGGTCTTTAACGTCGTCGACGCCAGCTTGATCGGAATCGGAAATAACCAGGCACGTGGGCTTTTGGCCAAAGATTGCCAAGGAAGCCGGCACCGCATCGTTGGCGGCAAGCATCCCCAGCTTATGCTGACCCGCACTGTACTGCACGCCGGCACGCTCCACCAGCAGCACGGCGGCCATGACGATAAAAATCGCCCACACCACGAGGAGCCCCATCCAACGAAAGCGGCCTGCTCGGTCGCGGATATGTTGCACCACGCTCATCTGGCCTCCTCCCCGTCGCGCCAAAACGCCAACTTTTCGCGGTTGGCGGCACTCAAATACACATGTTGCTTGTCAATCGCATCGATCACACGGTGAACCTCGTCACCGTCGCGGCGCATCACAGCCAGGCGCAGGCAAAGCATCCAAACCTCCTGCTCCTCGGGCACGTCGAGCACCAGCTGGTCGGACACGGCCTGCGCCTCGTCGATCTGTCCGACATCGGCCAGCGCCGTCGCGTATCGAATGCGCAGCTCAAGGGTATCCTCGCGCTCGCAGCGACGCGCAAGCAGACGCGCGTACTGTTGGCGCTGAATCTGAGCCACGCGCCCCTCGGCCAAGCCTGAGCCCAAGTATTCACCAAGAAAATCGCAGTATTCGTTGAGGTTTTGCGCGCTCGTGTCCGTCTTAAAGGCACGCTCCAGCTGCTGCAGTTTAAGGTCGGACTCCTTGGAGATCTGCGCCACCGCCGTCGCGGCATAGTGCGCCACCTCAACGTCGTCGTTAAGCTTAGCCGCCTGCGACTGCGCCAGGTACGCGTCGGGCTCCTCGGTGAGCATGGAGAGCATTAGGCGGCGCCGGTATGCCGGGTCGTTGACGATGAGCGCCTCCTCGAGCGGCACTACGTCTGCATCGTCCTCACCACTCGGTACCGACATACTGCGATGGAGCTCGTCGTTGAAGCGCAGCGACTCCAGCGCAGACTCTTTCAGCCCCTCGCCAAACACCGCGCTGCGGACCGATAGCAGAACCACCAGCAACGGGCCCCACAGCGGCACCAGCACTATCACAGCCAGCATGTGCCCGCGCACCGGCAGCAGGCCCAACTTCATGAGCGTCCACAGCATCAGGCAAACCAGCGCATGAATCAGCAGCAAGACGGCAGCAACGACAAGCGAGATCAAGCGGCACCCCCCTCACCGTCACCGGTGTAAGAGATATGCTGCAGCAACGCCACGATGTCCTCGCCATCGACGGGCTCCACCGCAATCTGCTTTGCACTCAGACGCTCGCGGATAATGGGCAGATCGCACGCCTTTGCCTGGCGCATAAGCAGGTAGAGCACGTCGCCGTTGACCAAGCCCGCCGCGTCGCTCTCGCGGATTGCCGACCCAATTGCGCCCACCAGCTCGCCGACAGGCTCCATGCCCGGTACCACGCGCAGGAGCAAAAAACTCCCCATCTTGCTATCTGCCAGCGCCTGCTCCGCCGCGAGCTCTTGGCCAAAGGCAGCCTGCTTGAGCACGCAAGTGCCGTCAACGCAGCGTTTATCCTGCGCCACCGCCTCATAGTCAAAGGCACGGCCCAGTGCGCTTTCGACCAGGCCGCACAAGATGCGGAACAGGTTTTGATAATAGAGGGTCATTTGATTTTCGGCAGCACGACGCACAAAGATCAACACGGCGGGTGCCCCGTCGCGCTCGATCGCGTATCCAAACATGGGAAGCCCCGGCGTCAGCTCGCGGTTCACCCACAGGTTCGAACGGCCCCCGTCGCCCAAAAGAGGTGCAAGCTGCTCAAGCGTGAGCGAACGTGCGGCATCTTCGGCAATCGCGGGACTTGCTGCCACCAGGCGAGCAAATGCCCCTCCCGAAACATGGTAAATCGCCACTGAATCGTTCTCGAGGATCTCACCCAAAAGCTCGCAGCACTTGCGATAGATGTCGCGTGGGTTGAGCACGTCGAGCTCCTGCGTCACGGCAAAGATCTTGCCAAAGCTGTCGTGGCGACCCACAATCTGGCGCCTGTACGCGCGCTTGTCCTCGATCGCGTCGTGGTAAAGCTGTGTGAGGAACGTATTGCGATTACGCACGAGCTCGTTTTGATCGCGCTCCGCCCTAATGGCTTCGCTGTTGCGCAGCTGCACATAGCCGCACACGGCACCCACCACAAAGTACGCAATAAACGGCAGCCAGTTGGACGGCTCGTAAAAGAGACCCTGGAAGGTATAGCCGTACTGAGTAAAGTAGCTCGCGGCCAAACCCACCGACGCCAGCAGCGCCGCAACCAGGCCAAAGTCCAAGCCATACAGCGTGCCGATCAGCACCACGTAGAGCAGGCGATAATCGAGCACGTTGAGCTGGGCCGATTGGGAGAACAGATGCTCCAGCACCTCGAACAGGACCCAGGCAACGCCCGTCTCCAGGCATTTAATAGGCAGCGTGCGCATTTGGATGCGGTCGATGGCGGCGCGCAAGGGGTTGACCTTCTTTTCGCGGCCAGCATCCCAACGCGCATGAATGGTCGAAAGATCGCGCAGCAAGTCGTAGCGCTGAAACCAGCCATAGCGCACGCGAGCGACGTCGCTGGCGGGCAGGGCATAGCCGGCAGAATCGCCATAGGCAGCTGAAAGCCCTGGGAACAGCGCCTGAAGAGCCTCGCCCACTTCACCCGCCGTGTGATGGAAGGCATCGGCAACGTCGAGCGTCTCAAAGTTGCCATCCCAGCTGTCGAAGATACGGCGTACCAGCACCGCAAGCTCCTCGGCACACAGCAGGGGAAACGCCGCATCCTGCGTGCCCTGCAGAGCGACCGATCCGGTTGAGCACGCGTCGAACAGCGGCACCAAAAACGGGTCCTCCAGTGCGGCAGACGCGGTATACAGGAACGGCACGCGCAGGATCTTGGTCTGAACGCCCTCGCGAGCAGCGTAGTAGCGGCACAGGTCGTTGGCTGCGTGCGCGATAATGCCCTTGCCCGTTCGCCCCGCGGCATCGGCGGCGCCCTCGGCACCCGCGGGCCCCGCTACATACAGCAGTTGGACCCGGCGACCCGCGCACGCACGAAAGACCGTGCGCAGCAGCTCGATATCGCCCACGGTATCGGTATGCGGGGTAAGGTAATTAGACAGGTAGACCACGCGTTCGAACTCGTAGGCCTGATCCAGGTGTTGCAGAAGCTCTTTCCACGAGGCATGGGGCGATGACTCATCGCGGCGTGCTTCCGCGGCAGCGACGACCTGCACATGGTCCCCGGGGAACGCCTTGGCACAAAAGTCATCGTCAACATATGCGGTGTTGCCAACAACCAGCACCTCCATGGCGCACCCCTCCCCTAAAATCCACTCTGTTCATAGTCAAACATGCGTATTTTACGCTGTCAACGCGAGCTGGAAAGCCTTTAAGGCTGTTTTAAGAACTTTTTTGAGGACGTGGGAGTGGCAACTCGTCCGACCCAGGCTCATTGAGAGGCTACTATTCGCTCTGAAAAGGCACATCGCAATCTGCTGACAGCTCTGCAGGGAGAATGCCAGGCGATGGACATTGCTCTCGCACGGAATCATTGGATGAAAGAAACGGCAGTTCTTTGGAATAACTGACGATAACCTGCGGAACGATCTTAATGCCCAGAGCAAGTTCGAACTTTGCAATCGTCTTCAAAGTCATATTAGGTTGAGAATTCAAGAGCTTAGAAAGCGACTGAAGGCTTATGCCCATACGATTTGCCAGCTCACTTTTGCTCAATCCCAAATGTTTCATTTCACGATGAACAATAAACTCAATATCTAGTGCATGTTCATAAGCGCGCGTTTCGATACTTTCTGTTTCGGCATAAAAATCAGATAGATCTACTTTAATCATTGTATTCTCCGTTTCGAAAACCATGTATAAAAGTCAGCGCTCAGATTCCAGAAGCTGACGTGCTATTCTGGCCGATCATTGTTTGAGCGGTTAATTTCCGCTCATGGTCTGACAACATTTTCTGGAATTGAGAGTTATCGGGAGAAGCCGTCAATTCCCAAAACGGTCGGCCCTTGAGGTCTCTATATTCGACAAGTTCATATCCTTCTGCCAAAGGGCACCTCCCATTTCTAGATGAACTTAACTTATAGGTTAAGTTCATCCATTTAAATACATATAACGAGGTCCAGACAAGATTCCTCTGCCCCAATCGATAAACAAACCAGTCGAGCTTATGCAAAATCCGGAAGTGTGTGGCAAATTCTAGACACGTCAACCACACTGGATAGTGACAAAGTTTCTACCTGCGAGTTCTTTTCATGAAAAGGACGATGTGCTCGAGGGTTCCGAAATTTGCCGCATACTTCCGTCGGTCATTTTCGGAAGTGCGGTGAAAAAACCGAGATCGACAGACCAGACCCCTGTTTTAGCTTTCCGCGACCTGCACTGATAATTGTTCTCGGGGGAAGCGGGCACTGCGGGGCGCGGCGACGGCGCGCGATTTCCGCGTCGCAGCGCTACCCTGATGCTGAATGCCGGGACGATGACCCACTGACCTGCTGACGCCTCTTCGGCCGTCCTCAAATCCGACCTGTCTCGCCCCGGCATCCGCGTCCCGGAGTCCTGCCATGACCTAATAGGAGCATGAGCGCGGACAATCGGACAAGCCAATTGGATTGTAGCGCTCCCGTCAGTGCAATGTCTGGGAGACCCGGGCGCGGGGCAGGCGGCAGACCGAGGGGAGCGAAAATGGAAGGCGAAACGGTCATCGCGGGCGTCGACACGCACAAGGACGTGCATGTCCTGTGCCTGCTCGACGGCCTCGGGAGGAAGATCTGGAGCGGGAGCTTCGGGGCCGACCCCGAGGGCTACGACAGGCTGGCGGAGGCGATAGGCGACCCGGGGAGCTGCATGGTCGTCGGCGTCGAGGGCACGGCATCGTACGGGGCCGGGCTGACGAGGAGGCTCGTGGAGCTCGGGTACAACGTCGTCGAGGTGCTCAGGCCCAAGAGGGACAAGGTGAGGCCCGGCGAGGGGAAGAGCGACCCGCTGGACGCCGAGCGCGCGGCGCGCAAGGCGGCGTCCGGGAGGGGCTGCTCCGTGCCGAAGTCGCAGGACGGCTGGGTCGAGGCGGTGCGCCAGCTCTACGTCGCGCGCAGGCTGGCCGTCGCGACGTCCACGTCCTGCGTGGCCTGCGCGAAGTCGATGCTCACGACGGCCCCGAGCGCCCTGAGGGAGCGGTTCAGGGGCCGCGAGCGGCCGAAGGACCTCATGCCGCTGCTCGCGCGCGGGAGGAAGGCGGGCGACGCGCTCGAGGAGAGCGTGCTGGCCTCGCTGCGGTCCGTCGCGGCGGTCTGGAAGGAGGCCCGCAGCCAGGTCGAGTCCCTCGACGAGCGCATCCGCGCGCTGCTGGAGGCGAACGCGCCCGCGCTGCTCGGCGTCGAGGGCTGCGGCACCACGACCGCCGCCGCCCTGGTCGTGGCCGCCGGCGACAACCCCGGCAGGCTGAAGGGCGAGGCGGCGTTCTCGATGATGTGCGGCGCCTCCCCGATCCCCGCGTCGAGCGGGAAGACGGACCGGCACAGGCTCAACCGCGGCGGCAACCGGCAGGCGAACTGGGCGCTCTACGAGATCGCGATCAAGCGCATGGCGTACGACGAGAGGACGAGGAGGTACGTGGCGAGGCGGACCTCCGAGGGGAAGTCCCGGCGGGAGGCGGTCCGCTGCCTGAAGCGCTACATAGCGCGGGAGGTGTACCACGTGCTCATGGACCCGAACCCCGACGGCGCCGCGCCGGAAGGCCCCGAGCTCGCGAAGATGCGCAAGGCGATGCGGGTGACTCAGAAGAAAGCCGCCGCGGAGCTCGGCCTGTCCGCAGCCACACTCGGGCACTTGGAACGGGGGAAACGGCGGTCGACGAAACTGGAGAGGAGGTATTACGAGCTCCTGTGCGAATTGGAGAGAGCGCTCCCGCAAACTGCCTCTTGACAACTTATAGGAGCGTCGGTTTTGTTGCCGAAATTCGGTTTATGCTCGGAGGTTTCCGATTTTTTCCCCGCACTTCCGAAAAGCACGCTTAAACCGCGCGTCCCGAAGCGGAAAACCGCCGGATATTTGTTTCTCCCCAAATGAGATCCTTGTTTTGCCTGGCCGAATCTTACATCCAAACAAAAAAAGAGGACCGACGCATCAGCCCTCTTCAGGTGTCGCCCGAAGGCTTCCAGCGCAATTGATTTAATTCTAATCGATATCACTTGTTTGACCACGATCACGTCAACCAGTAGAAGCCGCCCATGCTCGATCATTCCATTGCCGGGATGGTGCTTGGCCAGTACGTCACACATTGCATACATGAAAAAAGGGCAACACTCTCAGTTTGAAAGCGTCACCCTTAAAGTTCCCAAAGAGCTTTTGTACTGCGGGAAGATACTCTACACCATCTTCCCTTGATTGGCAGGTCGAAACAGACACCATTGTGATTTCAAGCAGAAAGCGTTATATTAAGAATGCATTTGCACGTGGTGTTCGCACTATACGCTCAGATGCCATAGTTTACAAAGATGGCCTTCTTCATAGACGCTAGGTGGGATTACTCACTAGTAGCCGATATGTCGAAGGCCTTCTTGTACTTAAGGAAATCGTACCTTTTTGTGCAACAAAAAAAGCCGCTCAACCAGCGGTTTTTCTTATTTCGGCATGAAAAAAGGCGACCGCCCTGTGTGAACGGTCGCCTTTGTTAATTGTTATGAAGTTTGCCTTAGGCGCGAGTCTTGATCTCCTCGGTCACCTTGGCAACAAACTCGTCAACGCTCATCTGAACGGTCTCGTTGGAGCGATCGCGGACGGAGATGTTGCCGGCCTCGACCTCCTTCTCACCCAGGATCAGCATATAGG
>JBKTBE010000135.1:0-1640 GCA_046883645.1 Collinsella sp.
CCTTAAGAGCGGGCGGCTCCGTCGACGGGGAGTACGGCGCCCGTGACGTAGGAGGACATGTCGCTCGCCAGGTAGACGAAGGCGTTGGCGACGTCCTCGGGCTCGCCCATGCGGCCGAGCGGAATGGTGGCGATGATGGGCTTGATGACCTCTTCGGGAAGGTTGGCGACCATATCGGTCTTGGTCACGCCGGGCGCGACAGCGTTGACGCGAATGCCCATTGGGGCGAGCTCACGCGAGAGCGACTGAACCATGCCGTTGACGGCGAACTTGGACGTGGGATATCCAACGCCGGAGGGCTGACCGTACTTGGCGACCATCGAGCTCGTGGTGGTGATGGTGCCGCCGTGACCGGCCTCGGTCATGATTTTGGCAGCGGCCTGGTGGCCGTTAAAGACGGCGACGACGTTGAGGTCCATGACCTTGGCGAACTCTTCGGCTGTGTACTCCAGAAGCGGCGAGCGCTGGGAGATGCCGGCGTTGTTGACGACCGTGTCCAGGCCGCCCATGTCGGCGGCTGCCTGGGTAAAGGCCTCAGTCACGGCCTCGAGCGAGGTGAGGTCGCAGGAGCGGCCCCAGACCTTGGCCTCGGGATAGGCTGCGGTCAGCTTCTCAACGGCGGCGTCGGCGGTCTCCTGGCGAGAGCCAAAGACGGTGACGGCGGCGCCCTCCTCAATAAAACGGCAGGCGATGGCATAGCCGATGCCGCGCGTGCCTCCGGTGATGATTGCTTTCTTGCCCTCGAGCAACATGGTGCCTCCATTCTTCGGGGGTGTGGACATACGCAGCACAGCATAGTGGCGGCCCAAAACGAGCGCGTTCGCCTATCGGTGAACGGTACCCCCGGTTGTCAATGAACGGTCAAGTTGTTCAAACGCAAGGCACGCCGATGCGCCCCGAGCGCGCAAGTAAAAAGGCTCCCGTCCAAGACCGGACGGGAGCCCCTCAACATATATGTCGTATACCGAAGACCGAACTAGTTGGCCATAACGCCTTCGGTCCAGGCCTCGACGTCCTCGATACGCAGGACGTTGGCGACCTCGGCCACGCAGTCGACGCCTGCAAGCTCGGCGGCGGCAGCCTGGACGTCCTTCTCGAGCGCGCGGTGCGTCAGGAAGATGACCGAGCAGGTGTCGGTGACGCCCGACTTGCCATCCTCGACCTGATTGATGAGCGAGATCGAGATGTTGTGCTTGGCGAAGATATCGACCGTCTCGGACAGAGCGCCCACGCGGTCGGCGACCTTCAGGCGCACATAGTACTTGGTCTGGAGCTCGTCCATGGGCTTAAAGGCGAGGTTGTGGCCGTAGGGCTCGATCTCGGGCAGCGGTGCAACGCCGCGGCTGATCTGCTCGGACAGCGACAGGATATCGCCCACGACGGCGCTCGCGGTGGGGAAGGAGCCTGCGCCGGCACCGTAGAACATGGTCTCGCCCACAGCGTCGCCCACCACGTAGACGGCGTTCATGGCGCCGTTGACCTTAGCGAGCATGTGGTCGGCAAGGATCAGCGTGGGGTGCACGCGGACGTCGACGCCGGCATCGGTGTTGCGGGCGATGCCCAGCAGCTTAATGGTGTAGCCGAGCTCGCGGGCCTGGGCGATGTCCTCGGCGCCGATGGTGCGGATGCCTTGCTGGTAG
>JBKTBE010000136.1:0-1579 GCA_046883645.1 Collinsella sp.
TCTTTGGACGCGGCATTAAGCCCGAGCGCGGCTACGAGGTCGCGGGCGTGCTTGCCGGCGGTCTTGTGATCCGAGCGGTCACCCGCGCACTTGTCAAGAAGACGCCGCATATTGGGTTTGCCGTCAAGGCGCTCACTGCTGCCGCGGGCACCTATGGCATGGGCCGTGCGCTCGTTTCGCTCTACGAGCGCGATGTCGACTACAGCCGTGCCAACGAGGTGGTCACTGCCACGTTCTCCCGCGTTCGCGATCTGGTGACCACGGTCGCGGGCGCTACCCGTCCTATGGCGTCCTATCAGGACGCATCAGATCTCGCTGCTTAGGGGTTTTCCGTTGCGCGTTGCATACCAAGACTGTTTTCATTTAATTGAGCCGTTGCTCGCCAAGGTCGAGAAGCCGAGTCGCTATATCGATCACGAGTGGGGCACGCTTTCCAAGGCCGATGCCGACTACCGTTGCTGCCTGATCTATCCGGATGTGTACGAGGTCGGTCTGCCCAACCAGGGTATCGCCATCCTCTACAACATCCTTAACCAGGCCGAGGGCATCTCCTGCGAGCGTGGCTATGTGCCGTGGCCCGATATGGGTGACGCTATGCGCGAGGCGGGCATTCCGCTGCTCTCGCTTGAGGGTGCAGCGCCGGTCGCTTCGTTTGATATCGTCGGTCTGCATGTGCCGCACGAGATGGCGGTGACGAACTTCCTCGAGGCACTCGACCTCGCTGGCATTCCACTGTTGGCGGCCGACCGAGGCGAAGACGACCCCATCATCATCGCCGGCGGCCCCTCGGTGTACAACCCCGAGCCGTACGCGGCCTTCTTCGATGCCATCCTCATCGGCGAGGGCGAGGAATCGCTGCTCGAGACCTGCCAGCTGCATCGCCGCCTGCGCGACGAAGGAGTCCCGCGCGCGCAGATTGTTGAGCAGCTTGCATCCATTGCCGGCAACTACGTGCCGTCGCTCTATGAGGTTCGTCACGACGAGCCCTGCTCGCCGCATGGCTACACCGTGCCGCGCGAGGGCAAGGATGCGCCGACCGTGGTCTACAAACGCGTCGTCGAGGATTTCGGCGCCACGAATCCGCTGTCGCAGTCGTGCGTGCCCTATGCGCAGCTGGTTCACGATCGCCTGTCTATCGAGATTCTGCGCGGCTGCGCCCGCGGCTGTCGTTTTTGCCAGGCCGGCATGACGTATCGCCCGGTGCGCGAGCGTTCGGCCGACCAGATCGTCTCGTCGGTGATTCAGGGTCTGGAAAAGACCGGCTATGACGAGGTGTCGCTGACCTCGCTCTCCACGACCGACCACTCCTGCATTCGCGACGTGCTCGGCAGGCTCAACCGTCGCTTGGAGGATACGGGTATTCGCGTGTCTATTCCGTCGCAGCGCCTGGATTCGTTTGGCGTGGATATGGCCGAGTCGGTCGCCGGCGAAAAGAAGGGCGGACTGACGTTCGCGCCCGAGGCCGGCAGCCAGCGCATGCGCGACATCATTAACAAGAACGTGACCGAGGAGGACCTGGACCGTGCGGCCAAGGCGGCCTTCGAGGCCGGCTGGAATCGCATGAAGCTCTACTTTATGA
>JBKTBE010000032.1:0-22575 GCA_046883645.1 Collinsella sp.
GACATGATACAGGTCGCGCAGGCCAACCATACCGGCAACATGGGCGACACCATTCCGCCCATGGGCGCCATGCCCTACAACTGGACGCTGCCCGTGGCCGAGCGCGTCAAGGCCCTGGTCTCCGTGCCGGTGGCAACCGTCGGCCGCGTGGTTTCGGTCGAGGCCGGCGAGAAGATTCTGGAAGACGGCGCCGCCGACATCATCGCCTATGGCCGCTCGCTCATGTGCGACCCCGACATTGCGCTGAAGGCCGCCACGGGTGAGCCCATCCGCGAGTGCCTCAACTGCAACAAGGGCTGCGTCGACGCGATTCAAAACCGCAAGTACATCTCGTGCGTGCTCAATGCCGAGAACGGCGACGAGGCGACCATCGCCATCAAGCCGGGCGAGGGCGACAAGAAGATCGCCGTGGTGGGCGGCGGTATTGCCGGCCTGGAGGCCGCGCGCGTGGCAGCCAAGCGCGGCTACAACGTGACCGTCTACGAGGCGAGCGATCATCTGGGCGGCCAGATTGTGCTGGCGGCCGCGCCCCCGCGCAAGGACGAGATCATGCGCTCGGTCGAGTATTACGAGAAGATTCTGCCTGGCCTGGGCGTGAAGGTTGAGCTCAACCACGTCGCTAGCCCCGCGGACCTCAACGCCGCCGACGCCGCGATTGTGGCCGTGGGCGCGCACGACGTGGTCATCCCCGTTCCGGGTGCCGACTCGGACAAGGTCGTCTCGAGCTGGGACGTGCTGGCCGGCAAGGTGGAGCTCGGCGGCCGCGTCGCCGTCATTGGCGGTGGCCTGGTGGGCACCGAGACTGCCGAGTATCTGCTGCAGCACGGCTGCGAGGTGGCGATCGTGGAGATGCTCGACAAGATTGCCGCGGGCGAGTCTGAGACCATTCTGCCGCTGATTATGAGCGACTTTGCCGAGCACAACGTGGAGCAGCACGTGAAGACCCGCCTGACCGCCATTACTGACGAGGGCGTGGAGGCCGTTCGCACCGCCGAGGACGGCGCCGAGGAGCCGGTGAAGATCGCCTGCGATTACGTGGTGATGGCCGTGGGCTCCAAGGCCAACGCGTTTGACCTGGATGGCGTGACGGTGCCCGTGACCTGCGTGGGCGACTGCTCGGGCGAGCGCACCGCCGACATTGCGAGCGCCATTCGCACGGCGTATCACGCGGCCAACGAGCTGTAGTTGGACATCGCGGCCAGGCGGGGCGGTAGCACGGATCCGTCTCGCCCGGCTGTGTCCCGTCGGGTGTCAACCGGTGCGGGGCCTGCAAGCGCAGCAGGTCCCGCCCTTTTTGTTTTGCTCCAGTGGATGGCAATGCGCGGTAATCATGAGGAGTGAGGACGTCTACTGCATTGCAGATCACTCAAAATTATTGTGGGAGGGGTTAATAACTATATCCTCTATACCAAAGGACATAAAGAGATGTCAATTTTGTTGACAAGCGAATGACGATTAGCTGCGAGTCAGCTACCAGCGTAAATAATCGATAAAGAAATGTCGTAATTTGGTGCCAAATGCCCAGATAACGCCGCGTCTATTTTAATTAACTGCTTTGAGCAAACAGTAAAATGCTACTATCTAACTTGCACGTAAGAAAGCAGATTAACGGTTAAGGCTAAGAAGTGGCAGGTATGTCGGAAGCAACTAGGACTCGCACGCATGCGCCCGAGGTTAGGCAGCGCGCCGTCGAGATCCTCCAAGAGGGGGTCGGCCATCGCGCCCTCGCCGCGGAGCTTGGCATTCCCCAGGCCACAGCTCGTCAGTGGGCCCGCGCGTATGCTGTGGGCGGTGCCGACGCCGTTCTCAACGCCGGTTCGCATCATCACACCTATTCGTACGAAGTTAAGCTCGCCGTGGTCAAGGACCGCTTGGAAAATGGCTTAACGGTTCGCGAGGCCATGATCAAGCACAAGATTCCCAGCGAGTCTTCGGTCAAGGCTTGGTGCCGTCAGTACCGCGAGAGCGGTGAGTCCGCACTGGTCGATAAGCCGCGCGGTCGCAAGCCGCGCGTTAAAAAGGCGAAATAGCAAACGGGATGGTGCGCCCACAGGGGCGCATTTTTCTTGCCGCGCCAACTTTTTGGACCGGTGCGAGCCTATCGGGACATTCTCCAACGTGGCCAATAAACCGCGCAGCGGCCCGCGCGCCTGTCGCCGCGGTAAGGAAACGTTGCCCCTCTACTCCAATGAGGACAGACTCCTTACCCCGTACGCCTAAAACTCCCCAATTGACCGAAAACCTGCCGCCGCTACTCCTCAATTGAGCTATAACGTTAAACAATTGCAGCGTTTTTGCATGGGGGAGTGATGGTATGACGCTACTGTATTTCCTTACCCTGTTTCCGCTGGTACCGGCGCTGGGCATGCTGCTCGTGCGCGGTGACCGCGCCCGCGATGCGGTGGGGCTCATAGGTTCCGGCATTATTATGGCGGTGACAGTTGTAGTCGCCGTCATGTTTTTTGGCACGGGTCCGCAGAGCTTTGAGGTCGCCCCCGGCACCTCGCACGTGCTCTCGATCATCAGCTCCGTCATCGATGTCATCCTGTGCGCCGTCATCCTGTACAACGCGTACAAATATAGGAACGCGCTCACCACGGTGCTCGGCATCGTCCAGCTGGTGGGCTCGCTCGCCTTTGCAGCCATGACGCTGCCCGCGGCCGAAGCCGTCATCGCAACGCCGCTCTACCTGGACTACATGAGCGTGATCATGGTCCTCGCCGTCGGCATCGTCGGCAGCCTAATCTGCGTGTATGCCCTGGGCTACATGAAGGACTTCCAGGCCCACGACGAGCACGAGGCCGCGCTGCGCGGGCAGACCGCGCCCGACCGTCGCCCGCAGTTCCTGGCGCTTATGTTCCTGTTCCTCTCGGCCATGTTCGTCATCGTGACGAGCGACAACCTTGAGTGGCTGTTCTGCGGCTGGGAAATCACCACCGTGTGCTCGTTCCTTATGATTGGCTACACGCGCACGCCCGAGGCCATCAAAAACGCCTTCACCCAGATCATTCTCAACATGCTGGGCGGTATCGCGTTTTTGATCGGACTCATGTATCTGCACGTTAACGGCATGCCGCTGACCATCTCGGGCATGATCGAGCTTTCCGGCGCCGGAACCGCGCAATCCGCGCTGCTGGTGATGCCGGTCATCCTGCTGTCGCTCGCCGCACTCACCAAGGCCGCACAGATGCCGTTCCACACTTGGCTGTTGGGTGCCATGGTTGCCCCCACGCCCACGAGCGCCCTGCTGCACTCGTCCACCATGGTCAAGGCCGGCGTGTTCCTGATGGTCAAGCTCAGCCCGCTCTATGCCATCTATCCCGTGACTGGCTTTATGGTCACGAGTGTGGGTGCCATCACGTTTTTGCTCGCTGCCCTCATGGCCATCTCGCAGAGCAACGCCAAACGCGTGCTCGCGTACTCCACCATTTCCAACCTGGGCCTCATCAGTGCCTGCTTGGGTGTCGGCGCGCCCGAGGCCGTGTGGGCGGCCATCTTCCTGATCCTGTTCCACACGGTGGCCAAGTCGCTGCTGTTCCTGTGCGTGGGCACGGCCGAGCATCATATCGGCAGCCGCAATATCGAGGACATGGACGGTATGTTCAGCCGCATGCCGCACCTGACGCGGCTGATGATGCTGGGCATCATGGGCATGTTTGTGGCGCCGTTTGGCATGCTCGTGTCCAAGTGGGGCGCCCTGGTGGCGTTTGCGCAGACCGGCAACGTGCTCATGATCATGGTGCTTGCCTTTGGCTCGGCCGCGACGTTTTACTTCTGGGGCAAGTGGCTTGCCAAGCTTTCGGGCGTCGACCCCACGGCTCAAAACGTTGAGGTCAATGTCCACAAGACCGAATGGATGGCCCTCAACACCATCGCCGCGCTCCTGATTCTGTGCTGCGTGGCCTTCCCGGTTATCTCGAGCGGCCTGGTGTCGCCTTACTTGGCCATGGTGTTTGGCCGCGTGCCGTACGTTATTGGCAAGGACGCCATGTATCTGATGGTGGTTATCGTGGCGTTTATCGCCGTGGTGCTGCTGACTTCATTCCGCGTGAGCAACAAACCGCACGTAAACGTATATCTTTCGGGTGTGGGAACCGACAATTACCGCCATTTCCGCGGCTCGATGGGACACGAGGTGAAGGCCGAAAAGCGAAATTGGTACTCGGAGGACGCCCTTGGCGAGAAGCGTATTGGCCCCGCGGGTAGCGTGGTGTGCTGCAGCATTATCTTGTTTGCGCTGCTGTGCTGCGCGTGGATTGGGCCCGAGCGGCTTGCCATGAGCGCGCCCTCGGTGCTGCGCGGCAAGTATTTTGAAGGTTCGGGCGTCGTGGGCATCTTTATTGGTACCGTGGCGTTTGCCTTGCTGGCGCCGCTTGTGGGCGGCCTGATCGACGGCGTCGACCGCAAGCTTTCGGCCCGCATGCAGGGCCGCGTGGGCCCGCGCCTGCTGCAGCCCTTCTACGACGTTGCCAAGCTGCTGCGCAAGGCCCCTGCCAGCGTAAACACCATGGACGATACCTACATGGCGTGCGCGCTCATCTTCACCGTCGTGGGCGGCGGCATCTTTGTGTCGGGCTCCAACACGCTGCTGTGCGCTTTTATGGTTACCCTCGCCGCGATCTTTGTGGTGCTGGCGTCCGCCTCGACGCAAAGCCCGTTTGCCCAGGTCGGCGCCGACCGCGAGCTGCTGCAGGTCATGAGTTACGAGCCCGCCGTTCTGCTGATGAGCGTGGGCCTGTACCTTGCCACCGACAGCTTCGATTCCATTGCCGTGACGGGGCAGTCGGCCCCCATCATCGTGTACAGCGCGCCCATTTTCCTCGCGCTGCTCGCGGTGCTTACCATCAAGCTGCGCAAGTCGCCGTTCGATCTTTCGTACTCGCATCACGCGCATCAGGAGATCGTCCAGGGCGTCGCCACCGAGATGAGCGGCGGCACGCTGGCCAAGATGACCCTTATGCACTGGTGCGAGACCGTGCTGTTTTTGATGTGGGTGGGCATGTTCTTTGTTTGGGACAACCCGGTGAGCTGGGTGGTCGCCCTGGTCGTGATGGCTGCGACGTACTTTGTCGAGGTGCTGATCGACAACACCTTTGCCCGCAGCACCTGGCGCAGCTGCTTTAAGCTCGGCTGGGGCGTGGCGCTGGTGTTTGGCCTGCTCAACCTTATGCCCATCCTCGTCGACGTGTTTATTTAGGAGGCGGCATCCATGGATCATAAAATGTCGCGCTCGCCGTGGGTTATTCATTACGACGGTTCGAGCTGCAACGGATGCGATATCGAGGTGCTGGCCTCGCTCACGCCGCTGTTCGATGCGGAGCGGTTTGGCGTGGTCAACACCGGCAACCCCAAGCATGCGGACATCTTTTTGGTGACGGGGTCGGTCAATGCCCAGAACCTGCCCGTCGTGCGCCAGATCTACAACCAGATGCTCGAGCCCAAGTGCGTGGTGGCGTGCGGCATTTGCGCGTGCTCGGGCGGCGTGTTTCGCGATGCCTATAACGTGATCGGCGGCGTGGACCGCGCGATTCCCGTGGACGTGTACGCGCCCGGGTGCGCCATTCGCCCCGAGACCGTGATCGATGCCATCGTGGAGGCATGCGGCATCCTGGACCAGAAGGAGGCCGTGATGCGCGCCGGCGGCGACCCACTTACCGTGGGCGGCGCTGCTACCTGGGACGGTGGCGTTGAGCTGGGCGAGGACGGGTTTGTGGCTGCGGGGGCCGGTGACACGGCCGCCGCCGGTGACGCGCCTGCCGGGAAGCCCACCGCGCCCGTCGCTGGCGACGCACCTGCTGGGACGCCCGCCGCGCCCGTCGCTGCAAAGGAGGCCGAGTAATGCAAAAGGCTATCTATACCATCGTTGGGATCGACGAGCTGTTACCGAATGTGCAGGCGCTCAAGGGTGCCGGCGCGCGCTTTGTGCAGATGCATGCCGAGCGCTGTGTGGACGACGGATCGTATCGCCTGGTCTATACGTTTATCAACGTCCGCGCTGCGCAAGAGCAGATCGCGCGGGACGGAAACTATGCGATCGAGAACCTGGTGGTTAAGGGCATCGATCAGTGCCAGGAGATTCCGTCCATCAGCTCGTATTACCCCGCGGTGTTCCCGTTTGAAAATGAGGCCCACGACCTATTTGGTCTTGCCATCACCGACATGCAGATCGACTTTAAGGGCTTTTTCTACCAGGTCTCGACTGCCGAACCCATGAGCGTTATCACGCCCGAGGTGAAGGCCGCGCGAGAGAAAGCCATGAAGGTCCGCGCGGCTGCAGAGGCCAAGGCGCGCAAGGCTGCGGCCGAAAAGGCCGCCGCGGCTGCGGCTGCGGGGGAGGGCGCCGCGGGTGCCGGCGATGCCGCGAGCGCCGCTGCTCAGCCCGCTGCGGCTGCCGGCTCCGATGCTCAGCATGACGATGCCGCTGCCAAGGCCGCGCTCAAAGCCGCCGAGCTGGAAGCAAAGCTCGCCGCCATGGATCCCGAGAAAGCGGCCAAGGTCCGCGCGGCGCTTGCCGCCAAGGCCGCTCGCGACAAGCAGAAAAAGGAGGCGTAAGGTCCATGGCGCATCGCTCCGTTATTCCGTTTGGCCCGCAGCACCCGGTGCTGCCCGAGCCGCTTCATCTGGACCTGGTGATCGAGGACGACCGCGTTCTCGAGGCAATTCCGCAGATCGGCTTTGTGCACCGCGGACTCGAGAAGCTCACCGAAAAGCGTGATATGCACCAGTTTGGCTACATCGCCGAGCGCATCTGCGGCATCTGCGCCGTGGGCCATAGCTATGGCTATGCCAGCGCCTGCGAGCGTATGCTCGACATCGAGGTGCCCGGCCGCGTGCAGTATATCCGCACCATTTTGCATGAGCTTTCGCGCATTCACTCGCACCTGCTGTGGCTGGGCCTGCTCGCCGATGCCTTTGGCTTCGAGGCGCTGTTCTATCGTTCGTGGACCCTGCGCGAGCAGATTCTCAAGATCTTCGAGAGCACCTGCGGCGGGCGCGTGATCCTTTCGATTAACGAGATCGGCGGCCTTAAGCACGATATCGAGGACTCCGAGCTGGCGGGCATTGTCCAGACGCTCGATGCCATGCGTCCTGACTACGAGGCTCTGGTGCATACGTTTTTGGAGGACAACAGCTGCGGCGAGCGCCTGCATGGAGTGGGCGTGATCAGCAAGAAGGACGCGCTGGAGCTTTCGATGGTCGGCCCGTTCGGTCGCGCCTCGGGCGTGGACTACGACGTGCGCATGTTTGGCGATGGTGCCTATGCGGACCTGGCTGCGTTTGAGCCCATCGTCGCCACCGATGGCGACTGCTATGCCCGCTGCCAGGTGCGCTGTGCCGAGGTCACGCAGGCCATGGACATCATTAAGGAGCTTGTGGGCAAGATTCCGCACGACGGTATCGGCGGGCGCACCAAGCTCACGCCGGCCGACGGCGCACGCGGCGAGGTTGTGATTGAGCAACCGCGCGGCGAGGCGTATTACTATGTGCGCGGCAACGGCACCAAGAACCTGGACCGTTTCCGCGTGCGCACGCCGACGTCGCAAAACCTGGCGGGTCTGACGCATGCGCTGCGGGGCGTGCTCCTTGCCAACGTGCCCATGATTATCCTGACCATCGACCCCTGCATTAGCTGCACGGAAAGGTAGGCGCGGCATGAGTTTTCTGACATTTGCCAAGACGGCCTTGGGCTCTATGGTCAAGCAGCCGGTCACGGTGTGCTATCCGCAGGAGAAGCTGACGGCGCCCGAGCGCCTGCGCGGGCATATCGTTAACGACATGGATGTGTGCATCTGCTGTGGCATGTGCGCGCGGCGTTGCCCAGCGGGCGCGCTCGCGGTCGATCGCAAGGGCGGAACGTGGTCGATTGACCCGTATGCCTGCGTGGTGTGCGGCGAGTGCATCGAAAGCTGCCCCAAACATTGCCTGACTATGGACACCGCCCGTACCCCAGTCGCAGCGGACAAGACTCCCACGGTGGAAACCAAGCCGGAGTAGGGCTGAAATAGGGGTCGACGGGGCAAAAATGCCCCGCCGGTCCCGCGCGTAGACGCGCGGTTAGGCCATCTCGAACAAAACTATGCCGGTTTACTACGATGAATCGCTAATCTTCAACCACGCAGCATTTGGTAAAAACAAAACTGCAGGTAGACGGCTTGCGATTTTGTGAAAAAGCGAGTGCGGTCGGGGACCCCGTATTTATCGTAGTAAACCGGCATACTTTTGAAATGACACCGCATCGGTAACAGCCCCTAATCCCCCGGGGACGGAGGAAAACGGACCATTTTGGCCTTGCGAGGGCGTCTGCGCAACCCGCCCGCCACGAAATGGGCCTATCTACTACGTTTAAGCTACTGCCCGCAACCACGGCAAAAAACGCAAAAATAAAACCGACGCTCCTATAAGTTGTCAAGAGGCAGTTTGCGGGAGCGCTCTCTCCAATTCGCACAGGAGCTCGTAATACCTCCTCTCCAGTTTCGTCGACCGCCGTTTCCCCCGTTCCAAGTGCCCGAGTGTGGCTGCGGACAGGCCGAGCTCCGCGGCGGCTTTCTTCTGAGTCACCCGCATCGCCTTGCGCATCTTCGCGAGCTCGGGGCCTTCCGGCGCGGCGCCGTCGGGGTTCGGGTCCATGAGCACGTGGTACACCTCCCGCGCTATGTAGCGCTTCAGGCAGCGGACCGCCTCCCGCCGGGACTTCCCCTCGGAGGTCCGCCTCGCCACGTACCTCCTCGTCCTCTCGTCGTACGCCATGCGCTTGATCGCGATCTCGTAGAGCGCCCAGTTCGCCTGCCGGTTGCCGCCGCGGTTGAGCCTGTGCCGGTCCGTCTTCCCGCTCGACGCGGGGATCGGGGAGGCGCCGCACATCATCGAGAACGCCGCCTCGCCCTTCAGCCTGCCGGGGTTGTCGCCGGCGGCCACGACCAGGGCGGCGGCGGTCGTGGTGCCGCAGCCCTCGACGCCGAGCAGCGCGGGCGCGTTCGCCTCCAGCAGCGCGCGGATGCGCTCGTCGAGGGACTCGACCTGGCTGCGGGCCTCCTTCCAGACCGCCGCGACGGACCGCAGCGAGGCCAGCACGCTCTCCTCGAGCGCGTCGCCCGCCTTCCTCCCGCGCGCGAGCAGCGGCATGAGGTCCTTCGGCCGCTCGCGGCCCCTGAACCGCTCCCTCAGGGCGCTCGGGGCCGTCGTGAGCATCGACTTCGCGCAGGCCACGCAGGACGTGGACGTCGCGACGGCCAGCCTGCGCGCGACGTAGAGCTGGCGCACCGCCTCGACCCAGCCGTCCTGCGACTTCGGCACGGAGCAGCCCCTCCCGGACGCCGCCTTGCGCGCCGCGCGCTCGGCGTCCAGCGGGTCGCTCTTCCCCTCGCCGGGCCTCACCTTGTCCCTCTTGGGCCTGAGCACCTCGACGACGTTGTACCCGAGCTCCACGAGCCTCCTCGTCAGCCCGGCCCCGTACGATGCCGTGCCCTCGACGCCGACGACCATGCAGCTCCCCGGGTCGCCTATCGCCTCCGCCAGCCTGTCGTAGCCCTCGGGGTCGGCCCCGAAGCTCCCGCTCCAGATCTTCCTCCCGAGGCCGTCGAGCAGGCACAGGACATGCACGTCCTTGTGCGTGTCGACGCCCGCGATGACCGTTTCGCCTTCCATTTTCGCTCCCCTCGGTCTGCCGCCTGCCCCGCGCCCGGGTCTCCCAGACATTGCACTGACGGGAGCGCTACAATCCAATTGGCTTGTCCGATTGTCCGCGCTCATGCTCCTATTAGGTCATGGCAGGACTCCGGGACGCGGATGCCGGGGCGAGACAGGTCGGATTTGAGGACGGCCGAAGAGGCGTCAGCAGGTCAGTGGGTCATCGTCCCGGCATTCAGCATCAGGGTAGCGCTGCGACGCGGAAATCGCGCGCCGTCGCCGCGCCCCGCAGTGCCCGCTTCCCCCGAGAACAATTATCAGTGCAGGTAGAACGCCTGCGGTTTTTCGTAAAACGTGGGCATGGTCGGGGGTATCGGGTCAAACGTAGTAGACGGGGCCGGTTTCGTGGTGGGTGTCGCCAGCTGATCCCTCGGGGACGAAGGAAAGCGGATCATTTTTGCCTGATGACTCCGAGTCGCACCCGTTTTCCTGCGAAAACGCCGTGTCTCAACTTTGGTGAGACATTTGTCTCACGCCCAAAACCGAATCTGGAACATGTGTCACCTGCCCTAATTGTGTCTCATTTCGTAACTTTAGGCTGATGCAAGGTCTGAGACCGCGAGAAGGGAGACGCGATGAGTAAGTACACGAGGGGTCTCTTGGCGGTGATACTTGCCGTAGTGCTTGTGTTGCCGGCTGCAGCATTCGCCATGCTGCCCGAGGCCAACGCCAGGTCCAGTACGGGAATGGACGGGCCGACAGCGAGCGGGCCGACGGTCGTCGACCCCGACACCAGCGGACGCTGGGAAAAATGGGCGGCCGGCCACGGCGGCAATAAGGTGACGACTCAAAACGTCGGTCGAATCTGGACCGACAAAACGGTTGAGGCAACCGGAGAAAACGAAGTGTCAGATTTTGTGACCACGCTTTCGGCGATGTCCTCGACGTCTAATTCAACCGTGACAGTCACCACGCCACTCGACATCGTGCTAGTGCTGGATGCATCCGGCTCGATGAATGATCCTATGGGTGGTGGAGATTCCACCAAGCGTATCGATGCGCTGAAGAGCGCTGCGAAAAGCTTTATCGACACCATCGCCAAACAAAACGAAGGTATCGAGGGTGTCGATAGGCAGCATAAGGTTGCCATTGTTAAGTTTGCGGGTGATGAGACCGACAAAGTTGGAAACGACAAGTACCGCTCCGGCGGCCATAGCTACAACTATTCGCAGACAATGCAAGAGTTGACAGCGTGCACGGTTGGCGGCGCAAAGGGTCTTAAGGGAACGATCGATTCTATCGAGCCTGCTGGCGCTACGCGTGCCGATTATGGTATGAAACAAGCCGAGAAAAACATTAAAACTTTTGGACGCGAGGGCGCCAAGAAGGTCGTTGTGTTCTTTACCGACGGCAAGCCAACGAGCTACAGCGAGTTTGATTCTGATGTCGCCAACTCTGCCGTGACGGCTGCCAAGAGCATGAAGGACGGCAAGGCCACCGTTTATACTATCGGCATCTTTAGCGGAGCGAACCCCGCTGCCGATCCCTCGAATAAGGGAACGAGCGACGTAAATAAGTTCATGCACGCCGTGTCGAGTAACTATCCCAGCGCCACGTCGTATACGAGCGATATGCTTGGTGCGCGCGTGGAAAACTCCGACTACTACAAGTCGGCGACCAATGCCGATGAGCTCAAGAAGGTCTTCGACGACATCTCAAAGGCCATTACGTCGGAAGCACCTCACCCGACCGAAATCCACAAGGGTTACGACGCGACCAAGTCCGGCTACATTACGTTTACCGATGAGCTGGGCGACTTTATGCAGGTCGACGGTTTTATATACAACGGCACGACGTTTGACAAGCCGACAAAGACCGAGGACAACGTCGACACCTACACATTCACGGGTGATGCCGCGAACCTGGTCATCACCGTTCAACATGCCAAAGAGGGCGAGCCTCAGACCGGCGATATCGTAACGGTCAAGATTCCTGCGTCGTTGATTCCGCAGAGCCACTTTAAGAACGAAGACGGCAAGCTTTCGGTCGACAGCGCTCAGCCTATCCGCGTGAAGTACACCTCGAGTGTGAAGAGCGTTGCGCTCGACAACCTGTTTACGCCCGAGAAGGTCACGGGGCTCAAGGACTACATCGAGCATAATACGACCGTCGTTGACGGCGCCAAGACCGTGAATTTCTACGCGAACAAGTGGGCTGCCGGCGCGCTGGGCGATACGATCGCGAACTTTGAGCCCGCCGACACCAACCGCTACTACTATTTCCAGAAGCAGACGCCCATTTACACGGATAAGGCTTGCACGCAGCCTGCAAAGGGGTCCGCGCTGGCTGGCGAGGTTACCTATTACTACAAGGACGAGTTTGAGGAGCAGGGCGAGAACGGCGAGGCCAAGCCCGCCACCGCCGTCATCGAGTTTATCGGCGGCGACGCCGCGAAGTTCGATGGCGCGATTGTTCCCGATGAGAACGGTAACTTGGTGTTTACCGTGGGAACCGCACGCCTGGCCTTTATCGATGAGCTCCATACCACCAAGGATAGCGTGGGCGGCAACAACACCCGTACCGCGACCGACGTGCTCAACCCCAAGTGGAACAACACGTCTGCCAAGGCGACCGCGACGCATGTCAACTCCTACCTGGGCAACAACGGCAAGATTAGCTATAAGTACGACATGACGCCGGCAACGGTGGATACCAAGGTCAAGTTTGGTTTGACCAAGGTGCTCGTGGGCCGCGAGTGGACGAATGAGGACACGTTTGAGTTTGGGCTGACGCCCGTGGACGGCGCCCCGATGCCCGAGTCCGCGACGGCGCCCGTGACTGCGTCTGTGACCAAGCCTGACCCGGACGACAAGGCGGCCATCGGCTTCGGCACGATCAAATACAACGAGCCTGGCACGTATGTCTACAAGGTCAGCGAAAAGAACGCCGGGACCACGGTTGACGGCATTGCCTACAGCAAGAACGTCGCGGAGATCACCGTGACGGTCACGCCCAACAAGAAGGGCGTGCTCAGCGCTGACGTGAAGGTGGCCTGGAGCGAAGCCGACGAGACCGAGTTCAAGAACGTTTACACTGCGGAGCCTGTTGAGTCCAGTGTCACCGACAAGATTGACGTGACCAAGTCCCTGACCGGGCGCAACCTTGCGGCCGGCGAGTTCAGCTTCGAGCTGCGCGAGATCAAGGGTGAGGACTCTGAGCTTATCGAGACCGTTGCGAACGCTGCCGACGGCAAGGTGACGCTCAGCCCCATCAAGTACACCGAGATCGGCCAGCACACCTATACGCTGTGTGAGGTCAAGGGCAACGCCGGCGGCATCGCCTACGACGACACGGTCTACACCATCGTGACGACCATAGCCGACAACGGCAAGGGCCAGCTGGTGGCTACGCACGAGCTGAAGGATGCCAAGGACGCCAAGGACGTCAAGAGCATCGAGTTCAAGAACGTCTACACCACGAATGCTGCCGAGGCATCGCTTGCGGGCAAGAAGAGTCTGCAGGTTCCCGATGGTCTGACCCCGGCCGACATCACCGGCAAGTTTACCTTTACCGTGATCGGCGAAGAGGGCGCGCCTATGCCTGCGAGTACGAGCGTGCACAACGACGCCGACGGCAAGGTCGACTTTGGCAAGATCACCTTTACGCTCGACGACCTTAACAAGGCCCTGGGTGAGAAGCCCGAGAAGCGCGAGCATACCTTTACCTACACAGTGACCGAGTCCGGCGAGGTCGCTGGCGTGACCAACGACGCCAAGCTGTCGCGCGAGGTTTCCTTCACCGTGACCGATAACGGCAAGGGTAAGCTGGACGTGTCCCGCAAGCCGGATGGCAACGCGGCCTTCACGTTCACCAACGCCTATAGCGTGAAGCCTGTCGAGACGAGCGTCACCGACCAGATCACCGCGACCAAGGTCCTGACCGGTCGCGAGCTCAAGGACGGCGAGTTCTCCTTCGAGCTCGTTGAGGGCGACAAGGTCGTTGCCAAGGGTACCAACACTGCCGACGGCAAGATCACGATGGACGCCGTGAAGTACGACAAGCCCGGCAAGCACACCTACACGCTGCGCGAGGTCAACGGCGGAACCACCAGCAAAGGCATTACCTACAGTGACGCCAAGTACGCCATCGAGACCACCATCACGGACAACGGCGATGGTACCCTCAAGGCGGAGCATGTCTTGAAGGACGCGAAGGACGCCACGGCTGCAACCTTCGAGAACGCCTACAGCGTGACCCCGACCGATGCAGACCTCGACTTTGGCCTGAGCAAGGCCATCGACGGTCGCGAGTGGACGGATGGGGACGAGTTCAGCTTTACGATCACCGCCCCCGACGGCGCCCCGCTGCCCGATCCTGCAACCGCAACCGTGAGCAATCACGACGCGAAGGACGGCATCGCCGCCATCAAGTTCGGCAAGATTCACTACACGGCTGCCGGAACCTACAAGTACGAGATCCGCGAGAACGCGGGCAGTACGGTCGGCATGACGTATGACGCCCATGTCGCGACCGCCGAAGTGACCGTGACCGAGGACGGCGATGGCACCCTGACCGCCAACGTCACCAAGAAGGAAAACGGACGCTTTACCAACACGTACCGCACTGAGCTCAACTACACCGCGGCCGGCGGCCTCAAGCTCAGCAAGACCCTCCGCGGACGTCCCATGACCGAAGGCCAGTTCACCTTTACCGTGACGCCCGCCGACGAGGCTTCGGCCAACGCACTTGGCCTGCTGCCCGTAGCCAACGAATTCAAGTCCCCCGCGACGGCAGAGGGAACGGTCGGCCTGATCGACATCCTGGCAGGCCATGAGGTCAAGTTTACGCAGGCTGACGCCGGTAAGACCTTTAAGTACACCGTGGCCGAGAAGAACGACAGCCAGCCCGGCTACACCTACGACGACGCTGCCCGCACCGTGACGATCGCCATCGCCGACGACACCGCCGGTACGCTCACCGCCACGACGACCGTTTCCGGCGGTCCCGAGGGCACGCTGCCGACCGAGTACAAGACCGGTGCCGCTGCGGTCGAGAGCGCCGTGGTCCCGTTCGTCAACAGCTACAGTGCTACGACCAACACGACTGGCGGTACCGCTGCTCAGGTCGTTGCCACCAAGACCCTGGCCGGTCGCCCGATGGCCGACGGCGAGTTCTACTTTGGCATCGCCTACGCAGGCGAGAAGGAAGCCATCGAGGGTACATGCACTACCAACGTTAATGGCCAGGTAAGCTTCGGTTTCCTGCATTACACCACCGAGATGCTCGCCGACTTGGTAAACGCCAAGCGCGCTATCCGCACCGATACGGATGCCAAGCTTGCATGGACCATCGGTTACACCGCCTTTGAGTTCACACCGCAGCTCGCGGCCAAGGGCATCACGGCCGCAACGCCGAGCTTTAGCTTTAAGGTCATTGTCGTCGATAACGGCGATGGCACCCTGACGGCGAAGCCTGTCTACGACGGCATCAAGCCCGAGTTTGAGAACGTCTACGGCACCGATGCCGTTGACGCCGCGCTCGCCGGCACCAAGAAGCTTCAGGCTGCCGAGGGCCTGACCCCGGCCGACATCGCGGGCAAGTTCACCTTTACCGTGGCCGCTGACGAGGCGGGAGCCCCGATGCCCGAGCACACGACCGCAACCAACGACGCGGCCGGCAACGTGGACTTTGGCAAGATCCACTTTACGCTCGAGGACCTCAACCTCGCCCTGGGCGTGACGGACGATGCGACCGACAAGGCCGAAGCCGATGAAGCCGATGCCGACGAGGCAGAGACCGATGAGGCAGAGGCCGACGAGGCAAAGGCCGACGAGGCAAAGGCCGACGCTGACGTTAACTCTGATGAATCCGAGGACGAGAACGAGTCCGCCGCCGCTACTCCGCGCTCGCATACCTTTACCTACACGGTGACCGAGTCCGGCAGCGCCCCTGGCGTGACCAACGACGTCAACGCCACGCGCAAGGTTTCCTACACCGTGACTGACAACGGTGCCGGACATCTGCGCGTCGTGCGCGAAGGCGACGGCGGTGCGGCCTTCACGTTCACTAATGCCTACAGCGTGACGCCTACCGATTCGTCCGTGTCCGACCAGGTCAAGACGGTCAAACGTCTGACCGGACGCGACCTTGCAGCCGGCGAGTTCACGTTTGAACTGCTCGAGGACGGCGTGGTTGTCGCGAGCGGCACCAACGACGCCAGCGGCAACGTGACACTGAACCCGATCCGCTACGAGGCGCCCGGCACGCACACGTACACGCTGCGTGAGGCTTGCCCCAACGCGCTCGGCCTGTACAAGGGCGTCACTTATGACGGCGCGACCTACACCGTCGTGACCACCGTTTCCGACAACGGCGACGGCACGCTGACCGCGACGCACAAGCTCGAGGGAACCACCGGGTCCGCTGGCTTTACCAACAAGTATCACGCCATGCCCACGCAGGTCTCCATCGGCGCTATCAAGGTGCTCGAGGGGCGCGAGCTCAAGAAGGACGAGTTTAGCTTTAAGCTCGTTGGCGAGGACATCGAGTCCACCGTCACCAACGATGCCGACGGCAAGATCAACTTCGACAAGTTCGAGTACGACGAGCCCGGAACGTACGTCTACACCATCAGCGAGGTCAAGGGCGACGAGACTGGTATGACTTACGACAAGTCCGTCTTTACCGCGACCATCAACGTGGTCGATGACGGCGAGGGTAACCTCAAGGCGAGCATCGCCTATACCAAGGACGACAAGAGCGTCGAGGGCATCGTGTTCAACAACACGTACAAGAAGCCCGAAACGCCCGTGCCGACGCCCGACCCCGGCACACCCAAGACCGTGACGAACATCGTCAAGACGGTCAAGGGCTTCCTGCCCACCACGGGTGACCAGCAGGCAGCCGCGCTCCTCATGGCGTTTGTCATCGCCATGTCCGGCGTCGGTGCCCTGATCTGGGGTATCCGTAAGCGCTAGGCACACTGACAGCGCCCGGGGCCAAAAGGCCCCGGGCCGCTGGCGGAAAGCCAAAAATGTAACCCCACCCCCAGCCGCCACGGAGACATCTCCCTTCTCCGTGGCGGCGCTTTTGTGCGCCGGGGGCGCCACGAAATGGGCCCATCTACTACGTTTAGCCCCTTACCCCCAACCATGCCAAAAAACGCGAAAACAAAACCGCAGGTAGAACGCCTGCAGTTTTCTGGAAAACAGGGGTATGGTCGGGGGTATCGAGTCAAACGTAGTAGATGGGCCGATTTCGTGGTTGGCGCCGCCAAATGATCCCCCGGGGACGGAGGAAAACGGATCATTTTGGTCCCACGCGGCTGGTGGGTGCGTTCGCGCAGGACCGTTCAAACAAAACTATGCCGGTTTACGGGGCTAAACTCAGGACTCCCATCCATACCCGCGTTTTCTGCAAAATGACGGCTCGTCTACCTGCGGTTTTATTTTCACGAATATCGGCATGGTTGGGGACTCGTGACTCAGCCCCGGAAACCGGCATAGTTTTGAAATGGCATTAAATCGATGGCAGTCATTTTGCTATGCCGGAGCGATCGGCCACTGGTCAATTACCCCCGCAGGTAGGCGATGGCGATCTGCGTGCGGTTGCGCAGGCCCATCTTTGCCAGGATCGAGCTGATGTGGTTGCGTACGGTGCCTTCGCCCATATAGGCGGTGGCGGCAATCTCCTTGTTGTCGAGGCCGCGGGCGATGAGCTCGGCGACTTCGAACTCGCGGTCGGTTAGGCTGGCGAAGGCTGCGGGCCGGCGGGGCGTGCCCGTCTTGTCGCCCATCCCGTCAAAGTCAACATCTTCGATCGCCTTGCCCTCGAGCACGCGTTTGCCATCCATGACCTGTGCCAACGCTGGCGGAATGGCGGCGACATCGGTCTTGATCAGGTAACCGCGGGCGCCCAGCTTGAGCGCCGATACAATGTACTCGTCATCCGAGAATGTCGTCAGAAACACCACGCGCGCCGAAGGGTCGCGCTCAAGGATCTCGCGCGCCGCCGAAAGGCCGTCGCGCCCCGGCATCTGAATGTCGAGCAGCGCGATATCGGGTGCGAGTTCGGCGTAGAGTGTCACCGCGTCGTTGCCGTCGGCTCCGGTGCCCACCACTTCGATCTGCGGCTGGGCGCCCAGGATAATCTTGAGCGAATCGACCACCAAGCGGTCGTCGTCGACAACGATGAGCCTCATCGGCCCTCATCTCCTTGTTGTTTGGGGACGGTGGCAAACACGCGCCAGCCGGGGGCGCCGGCGCGCAGACCGGCGGTGAAGGTTCCGCCAAGCGCCTCGACGCGCTCACGCATGGAGACGAGCCCCATGCCTTCTGCGACGTTGCTGCTGCTCGCCGGGGTCGCGTCCGCGCCATCATCGGTAACGATGAGCTGGTAAAACGATGGATGCTCCATGCACCGCACGGTAATGGTTTTGGCATGGGCGTGGCGCATGGCGTTGGACAGCGCCTCGCGCAGCACCGCCGCAAAGCAGTTGCCGACGTTGGCGGGCGCATGCTCGGCCAAAACCTCAAGCTCAATCTGCGGACCGCTGTCCGAGCGTGCGCCTTCAACGATGCGTTCGAGCTGCACGGAGAGGTTGGTTGCATTGTCGTTGAGCGCGTGGACGCTGGCGCGCACGAGCTGGAGCGCCTCGTCAACGGTGTATTTGACGTCGGCGAAATCGGCGGCAACGCCGGGCTCGTTGGCATGGACCACGCGCAGGGCTTCGGTTTGAAGCGAAGCGCGCGTGAGCTGGTGGCCCACGTTATCGTGGATTTCGCGCGCGATGCGGGCGCGTTCGGCGAGCGTCGCGAGCTCGACTTCGTAGTCCTGGCGGTCGGCGAGGTCGCGGTTGCGTGCCTCGAGTGCCAGGGCGCGTTCTTGCAGCTTGTCGCGGGTGCGACGCATGCGTTCCTGTTCGCGCTCCAGCTGCGCGGTGCGCAGCGACAGCAACGTGGCGGCGACCGAAAGGATGGCGGTCAGCAGGAGCGTTCGGGCGGTGAGCGCGCCGGTGCGAAGGTCCGCGACGAGCGCAAAGACAAAGGTGGCGCCAATGCCCAGCGCGGCCCAGGCGTGCTCACGGCGCGCCCGCCGCGCGATGTCATAGAGGGCGAGAGGCGCAAACGGCACAAACGGCGGCACGAAAACGGCCGCGATGATGTAGACGTAGCTCGCGGTCTCGCTTGCACGGCGCGTGCGTTCCTTCTGTGCGAGCTCGGCCAGTGAGGTGGCAATAACGCCCAGGCAAAACGCCGCGACCAGGCGAGCGTCCACAGCAAGGCCCACGGCGGCTGCGATGCAGCACGCTAGCACGATCGATTTGTCGAAAAGCCTGTTCATACGGGTATTGTACGCGAAGCTGCGCGTGGTGGAGGGGCCGCCTGCGCAACCGTGACATTCCTCCCGCGCGGCAAAGCGGGGGCGTCGGCAGGCCGCACGACCAAGGCCCCCGCACTCGTGACAAAGCTCACTGGTGCGCGCCGGCGGTTCCTGCGATGATGCAATCGTACCGGGCCGCAATCAACAGAAGGGCCGCCTCATGACAGACATCGTCCACGTCGAAAATCTCGTCAAGCGCTACGACGATCTTATCGCGCTCGACCACTTTAACCTGTGCATCGCTCCCGGCGAGATCTTTGGCCTGCTGGGCCCCAACGGCTCGGGCAAGACCACGTCCATCAACTGCATTCTGCAGCTGCTCGCCTACGACAAAGGCACCATCGAGCTGTTCGGTGAACCCATGACGCCCACGCGCTACGACCTCAAGCGTCGCATCGGCGTGGTGCCGCAGCAGGTGGCGGTGTTTGACGAGCTTACCGTGCGTGAGAACATCGACTATTTCTGCAGCCTTTACGTTAACGACCGCAAGCACCGTCGGGCGCTCGTGGACGAGGCGATCGACTTCGTCGGGCTGGGCGACTTTGCTAAGTTCCGCCCTGGTAAGCTCTCGGGCGGCCTGGCGCGTCGCCTCAACATCGCCTGCGGCATCGCGCACAAGCCCGAGCTCATCTTCTTTGACGAGCCCACGGTGGCGGTCGACCCGCAGAGCCGCAACGCCATCCTGGAGGGCATCTGCCGCCTGCGCGACGAGGGCGCTACAGTGGTGTATACCAGCCATTACATGGAGGAAGTCGAGCAAATTTGCAGCCGCATCATGATCATGGACGGCGGCCGCGTGCTGGCGCAGGGCACCAACGACGAGCTCAAGCGCATGATTCAGATGGGCGAGAAGATTGTAATCGAGGTCGGCGAGGTTCCGAGTGCGGCGCTCGGTGCCGTCGCAAGCCTGCCGCACGTTCTGGACCTTTCGGCAACGGCGGGACAGCTCACGTTTTCGTGCGAAGCGAGCCCGCACAACCTGACGGACATTCTCGATGCGCTGCGCTCGCATGACGTGCCGCTCGGCCGCATCTATTCCGAACCGCCGACCCTCAACGATGTGTTCCTCGAGATCACCGGCCGCGAGCTGCGCGACTAGGGGGCAGCCATGTTCAACACCATTATCATTACGGTCAAGACGCTGCTGCGCCGGCCGAGCACGTGGGTCTGGGGCGCTCTCTTTCCCGTCGCGCTTTCCACGATGTTCATGTTTATGTTTGCGAACCTGAGCTCTGACGGCACGGTCGACCCGGTGCCGGTTGCCGTCGTGGCGGACGAGGCCTGGGACGCCTCGACCTTTAAGGACGTGGCGACGTCGCTTGCCAAGGAAGGCGACGACCGACTGCTTGAGATCCACGAGTGCGACGACGCGGCCGATGCGAACCGTGCGCTCAAGGCCGGCGAGGTCGCGGGCATCTATACGGTCGACGATGCAGGCACGCCCAAACTCACGCTGCTATCGAGTTACGACAGCTCACGTGCGTCGACGGTGCTCACCGACCGCAGCATTCTGGAGACGGTGGCAAGCTCGTATACACAAAATGCCGAGCTCATGTCCCAGATTGCCCAGGACAACCCGGCGGCGCTCGCCAATCCGGCGGCGGTTGCGCGCGCCCTGTCGCTCGAGGGCGGCACCCGCCGTGTAAGCCTGACACGCACCACGCCTGACGGCACGGTCATCTACTATTACGCGCTTTTTGGCCTGGTCGCGATGATGTCTGCCGAGTTTGCCGCCTTGAGCGTCGTCGATTTGCAGCCCAATCTGTCGGGCCTTGGCGCACGTCGCTGCGTGGGCGGCCTTTCCAAGACGGCATCACTGGCTGGCATTTTTGTGGGCTCGTGGCTGGTTTCCTTTGCCTCGATGACGATTGCGATCGGCTACGTGCGCCTGGTCGTGGGCGTCGACTTTGGCGGGCGCGAGGGGCTGTTCTGGGCGGTGCCGTGTCGCGCTTGCCGCGACGGGCTTGGGGCTCTTTGTGGGCACGCTGCCTGTTAAGGGCGGCAAGGCGTCCAAGTCCGGCATCCTCACGGGCTTTGCCACCACGTGCGCCCTGTTCGCCGGACTCTACGGCGAGCCGGCGATGGCGCTTGCCGACGACGTTGCCCGCGCCTGCCCGGCCGAGTGTTGGCTCAACCCCGTCAAGCTCATCTGCGACATGTTCAATCGCCTGTATTTCTTTGAGGACCTGGGCCCCTTTGCCGTTCGCGCCGGTGCGCTGGTCCTTATGGCGTTGCTGTTCGTTGCCGCCGCCACGCTGATCTTTGGAAGGAGCCGCTATGAGCACCTTTAAGACCGCGCTTCGCATGGCGCTGGCGCACCCGTTCTACCTGCTCATCTATACGGTGTTCATCTCGCTCATGGGCGTATTCATCGCGGCCTCGGTGAGCTGGAGCTCGTCGCAGCTTACCGAGTACAAGCCCTACGACACCAACGTGATCGTGGTCGACCGCGACAATAGCGACCTTTCGCGGGCGCTTACCAAGCACCTGGGGTCGCGTTTTGAGCTGGTCACGGGCGTCGGCGACGACACCTACGACCTTGCGGACGCGCTCTCCAAGAGCAACAGCGCCAAAGGTAGTGCCGACTGCGTGTTCTTTATCCCGGAGGGGTTTGAGGGCGACCTTGTTGCAGCCGCCCGCGCGGGGGAGTCTCTGCCCAAGCTCGATGTGACCTACGGCGCCGGCACCATGGCGGCGGCGCTCTCGTCTGCCGAGGCCTCGCGCTGGATCTCGCTCGCGGGTGCTGCGGCGGCGCTTGAGCCCGCTGCCCCCAACGGCGATGTTGCCAAGGCGGCCGAGCATGCCGCCGCGAAGCGCGCCAGGGTCGAGGTCGAGCAGGTCAAGGTCGACTCGACTGCCGCCGCCACGCTCGAGTCGTACTTCAACTTTGGTGCGTACGCAATCATCTCGTCGGTTATCGTGTCGGTGGGACTGGTGTTCTCGGGTATGAACGAGCCCGAGCGCGTGCGCCGCATGGAGGCCGGCCCAATCTCCGAGCGCCAGCGTTCGCTCGCCGTGTTCGCGGCCGCCGCCGTGCTTACCGTCTGCATCTGGTTTGTGTCGAGCATGATGGGCGTCGTGGGCTTTGCCGGCGCGGTCGCCGAAGTCGGCGTGGGTCGTGTGTGCCTGGCGCTGGCGGCGACGTTTGCCCTGGCGTGCACGCCTCTGGCCGTTGGCTTTGCCCTTTCGAGCTTGGGCGCGCGCGAGGAGCTACTCAACGGCGTGGGCAACTTACTCGGCATGCTCATGACGTTTTTGGGCGGTGCCTGGATGCCGCTGTCGCTCATGGGCTCGGCCGTGCAGACCGCGGCGCATTTTGTGCCGACGTTTTGGGTGAACGACGCGATCAGCAAGGCGCTTGCCTCGGACCTGACGTCCGCCGTGCTGGGCGACATCGCCTGCGATCTGGGCGTCACGGTACTCTTTGCCGTGGCCATCGCCGCTGTAGGCCTGGCTCTCACGCACAACAAATCCCACGCCTAGACACCTACTCATTGGGGACAGACTTAAACTGAACTGCATCCCATTTCTTGGACTTTGAAATTAAGGTTCGAGAAAAGGGAGGCA
>JBKTBE010000033.1:0-22362 GCA_046883645.1 Collinsella sp.
GCCGAGAAGATCGCCTCCGCGCACGACGTGGGAGCGCGCTGTATCGTGGTCGCCCGTCCCGCCGAGGGAGGCGGGGCCCTTTCGCTTCGGGAAGTGAAAGACGCGCTCTTACGGGAGTTCGCGCGCTAGGTGCTCCTCCTCGCATGCGTGCCCTCCCGCCTGCGAGGAGGAGCGCCCCGAGCAAGCTCGAACCGTACAAAACCGTCATCCGCCAATAGCTCGAGGACGACGCCCGGAACTGGCGCAAGCAGCCCTTCAATAAGTTGCGGTGAAATAGTGTCTGTTTTTGCTGCTAGATAGCATATTTAGTCCCTAATTCACCGCAACTTGTTGGTGGTGGCTTACTGGTAGCGTAGGCACTCCACCGGGTCGAGCTTTGCCGCGCGTCGAGCGGGATAGAAGCCAAAGATTACGCCGATGCCGACCGATACGGCGAACGCGATCAACACTGTCGTAATGGAGAAGCTTGGCGTGATCGTCCCGGTAGCTCCAAACTCGCTCATGATACCCGAGCTTGCGGCAAAGAACGTGAGTCCCCATGCCAGCAGATAGCCAATCAGGACACCCAATAGTCCGCCGGTGACGCACAGCGCCGAGGATTCGGCCAAAAACTGCGCGGTGATATCGCGACGACTTGCGCCCAGAGCGCGGCGGATGCCGATCTCGCGAATGCGCTCCGTTACGTTGGTAAGCATCATATTCATAATGCCGATACCGCCGACAAGCAGCGAGATGCTGGCGACAGCACCCATGATGAGCGAGAACGCGCCCATAAAGGAGTTGAGTGCATCGATGGCGCTTTTCATGGATGTCGCCGATACACTGTCGTACTCATCCTCCTCCGCGATGCCCTTCATCGCGCGCACCTTGGACTCGATGGTCTTACAAAGCTTATCCATGTCCGTGCCCTCGGCGGCAAGTGCCGTCACGCTGGGGAATGAAGGATTCTCGTCGCCAAACAGCCCGGCGATGGTTTCGCGTGGCATATACAGCGTGAGCGAGCCCATGGAGTCGCTGCCGCCATCAATCACGCCTACAATCTGCACCTCGCCGTTGGACACCTTGATGGTTTTCCCCAGCGCATCCTGTTCGTTGCCGTAAAGCTGATCGGCGCCGCCGCGGCTGATGAGCGCCACGCGCGAGCCTGATTGGGACTCGGCCTGGGAATAGGTGCGCCCCGCAACGAGCTTGCTGGCCCCCACGGCGTCGAGCATGTCGCTATCGACACCCTGTGCCATGACGGTATAGCTTTTATCGCCGGTCTTGTACTCGGTATACGCGCTGTCGACAATGCCGATCTGCTCTATCTGCGGCACCAGTTTTTGAAGCTTCTCGATGTCCGACTCGGTGAGTTCTTGCGACGAATAGATTTGCACCATGCGTGCCGCATTGAGGCCCAGGCTGTTGACCAGGGTGTTTTGGATGCCGCCGATGAGTGAGGTCATGGCGATAACCGAGGCGATGCCAATGACGATGCCCAGGATGGTGAGCAGGCTGCGGCCCTTGTTGGCCTCGAGCGAGTGAAGGGCTTCCTGGATGAGATCGCGGGCGCTCATGCCACCACTCCTTTCGGCGGGTTAGCGGAGGCGGAAATCATGGGCAGGCTATCTACGGCACTGCGTAGGGTCTTCGGTGCATGTGGAATATACGCGCCGTCGTGAATGCGACCGTCGCGGATGGTCACGGCACGGTCGGCCTCGGCGGCGATGCCGGGGTCGTGTGTGATAAGCACGATGGTTTTGCCGCGCTTCTGGAGCTTATGGAAGGTCTCCATCACAAGCGCTCCGGTCGCGGAGTCCAGGTTTCCCGTCGGCTCGTCGGCAAGAATTATGGGCGGGTCATTGACGAGGGCGCGCGCGATGGCCACCCTCTGCATCTGGCCGCCCGAGAGCTCGGATATGCGGTGGTCCCAGTGGTCGACGGGCAGCGTGACGGCCTGCAGCGCGTGCACGGCGCGCATTTCGCGCTGGCTACGGGGCACATTGGTGTAGGCCAGCGGCAGCATGACGTTTTCGATAACCGATAGGCGCGGCAGCAGGTTGAAGCTCTGAAAGACAAAACCAATGCTCAGGGCGCGGACTTCGGTGAGCTCGTCATCATCGAGCTCGGCCACGTTGAGCCCTTGCAGGTAGTAGACGCCCGCCGTCGGCTTATCCAGGCAGCCTAGGATGTTCATGAGCGTTGACTTGCCCGAGCCCGAAGGGCCGGTAATGGCGACGAACTCGCCGGGATTTACCGCCAGACTCACGTTGTGCAGGATGTGGGCGCACCCCGCCTCGCTCTCAAAGATGCGGTGCACGTTGCGGATGTCGATAACGGGACGCATTACATACCCTCGTCGGCAGACATGCTGCCCGAATCCGCGCTGTAGCCGCCGTCAGCCGTCGCGTTCGCTCCGGTGTCCATGACGAGGGTGTCGCCATCGCGCAGCTTGGTAACCGGCACGTTGGGGTTGATCTCGTTGCCCTGGTCGTCGCGCTTGACCTGTGTCTTGCCGACTACGGCTTCGTTGTCGTTTTGCGTCACGACGGCCACTTTCACGCGATGGGTTTGCTTACCCTCGTCATCGGTTGCCACGTTGACGTAATAGTGTTCGCCGTCTTCGGTCATGAGCGCCATCGTCGGCACCATCACCACTTCGTCGAGCTGCTCGGTCACCACCGATATCTCGGCCGTCATGCCCGGCTTCAGGCGCGCATCGGGCGCCTCGATGAGGATGTCGACGTTAAAGGTCACGCTGCCACCGCCACCGTTGGTAGAGTCGGAGTTTGCCACCGAAGCGATGGCCGTGACGGTGCCCTGGCTCACGATATCGGGAAACGCGGGATACGTGACGTTGGCGCTCTGCCCAACGGCGATCTTGGCGATGTCCTTTTCGCCCACCTGCACGGTCACCTTCATCTTAGATAGGTCGGCGATCTGCATGCACTGCTTGCCGCCACTCGTATCGCTTTCGCCCATGATCATGCCGCCTGTTACCGTGGCGCCCACCTTGGCGTTGAGCTCCACGATGCTACCCGAGCTCGGGGCCGTTACCGTGCGACTGGCGGCCTTGGCGTTCGCCTGGTCGAGGTTTGCCTGGGCCGATGCGAGGCTGCGCTGCGCGGCCGATACGGCGTTCGTGTCCGCTGATGCGGCGGAGACGTCAGCCGCTGCGGAAGCTCCATCGACGTCCGTCGTTGGGGTGGCCTGCGCGACAGCGGCGGCTTTCTGCGCGTTGGTGAGGTCTTCCTGGGCGGCTGCAACTGCACGCTGCGCCTCGGCAACGTTGCGATCTAACTCGTCGTTTTTAATGGTCATAAGCACGTCGCCCTCGTTGACGGATTGGCCTGCCTGCACGTTGATCGAATCGACCGTGCCGTCGACAGAAGGGGAGACCACTGAGGACGAAATGGGTTTGAGCTGGCCTTTCGCCTCGACCGTTGAGCTAAACGTGCCCTCGGTCACCATGTCGGTCACAGGCCCGCTAGCGCCTTGTGGCTGCGCATTGATAACCAGGGTTGCGACAATGGCAATGAGCGCGATGGCACCTACGACGCCGGCGGCAATACCGCGTCGAATCAGCTTTTTGCGTCGACGTTCGGCGCGTTTTGCCTTGAGCTTGGCATATGCCTCTTCATCGGAAATCTCGGCCGTATCGTTCGCGCGTCCGCTCTGCTTGTCGGCATGTACGTTTGTAATCAGAGGAATCGTTTCGGTGGCACCTTCGGGCGTGCGCTCGGTATCATCTGGGCCCGGGGCGATCGTGGGGACATTCGGCATAGCGTCTCCTTTATAGAAAGAACCTCGATAATTATAAGCGCCCACCGGTTGGGGCGGGCGCATAGGACGGTTTCTTTCGGAACTGTTAGATTGGTCGCAGCAGTTCCACGTTGTAGGAATGCGCGCGTTGCACTACGAGTGGACAACCACGCACAGGCCGACTTTGATGCAGTCGTGAAGTGCCTTGGCGTCGGCCAGGCGCAGGTTGATGCAGCCGTGGCTGCCGCACCACTTGTACGACTCGGCGTTATCGAAGCTCTTGTCGTTTTGCCAGGTGGCATCGTGGAAGCCGATCATGTTGCCCTCAAACGGCATCCAGTAGCTCACCGGGCTCTCGTATTTGGGCTTACCGGTTTCGGGGTCCTTGGCTCCAATCAGGGTGCTGCCGCCGTCGTTGCTGTTGATCTGCCACACGCCCTCGGGGGTTGCGTCTTCGCCCGGTTTGCCGGAAATAAAGTTGGCCTCCCAAACGATATTACCGTTCTCGTCATAGTAGCGCGCGTGCTGCTCGGACAGGTCGACGTCGATATACGCCTTCCAGTCGGGCTCTCCCTTTGCGGTAAAGGTGTCGGCCTTCTGGGAGTACTTGATCTCGATTTCGCCGGTCTGCTTGTTGTTAATGGCGTCCTCGACCTGCTTGGCGAGCGAGCTGCTGTCGATGGACCAACCAAAGTCACCGCCTTCGACGGCGCATTGCTTGCCATCGGCGCGCGTCCACCAGCGAGTGGAGCCCACGGTATTAAAGCCGTTGGCGAGCTCGGCTGCCCAGCTGCTGATCTGCGACGTATCGAGCGTGGGGTTGGCCGGATCGGCAAAGCTGATCCACTGCAACACGGAGCTGCCATCAACCTTGCCGGCATCCTCGCCGTTGAGCTTGAGGGTCACGTTGACGCCCAAGAAGTTGTTAGCGGCATCGCATGCGGCCTGAATCTGATCATCGGTCAGCGTTCCATTGAGCGGCTCATAGGCATCGTTGCCGAGCTTGGAAAGATCTACGGTCTCGGCCAGCGAGGCAAGCTCGAGCTCGGCATACTTAATGACATGCTCGCGGTTGAGTTTTTCGTTGGAGCGCGCCTTCTCGACGGTAAACTTGCCGGCCTGCTCGTCATAGGAGCTATTGGCCTCGAACGTGCCCGAACGGCCCTCGTTAAACTCGTCGATGGCGGCGCCCAGATCCTTCTCAAACTTCTTTTGGTCAAAGGTGTCGGAGAGCATGGACAGGTCGACGTCTTGATCAAGATCGACTTCGTTGGAGGTAGCGGTTGTTTTGGTTTTGCCGCTTAAGGATTCCACAAGGCGGACCGGCCATACAAAGGCTTCGTTGTGGCTGATGATCTCTTTTGCGGCAGCCTCTCCGTCGACGATGGGTTCATCGGACTCGGGCTGATAGGTCCAGCTAAAGTCATCGCCTGTCACGGTGAGCTTATAGTGCTTCCATGCCGAGTTGACCTTGGTGGCGGCAGACGAAGCGTTGGAGAACGAGACGTCGACGCCGGCAATGGTGGTGTTGGGGTAGGCTAGCTGCGAAAACGCTACGATGCCAACGATATAGACAATGACGATAAGACCCAGGACGACAAAGAGCGTCGTCTTTTTGCCCGACTTATTGTTGCCGGCGGACTTGCGCGCGGGGCCGCGATCGCCTCGAGCGTGCGTGGGGGGCTGCTTGGGCGCATTGCCGTTTTCCTGGCGCTGCTGACGTTGTTGGTTCGGGCGTTGGGAAGCGTTTGCCGCACCACGCTGCTGACCGTGGCTCGGCGCGATAGGACGCGGCGACTGAACGCCGCCGGTGTGCTTGCTCCGCTGCTGCGGATCGGGAATCAGTTGAGTTCGATCGTTTTGCGACATCGTATGCATATCCTTCGAATTTCGCCTTGCGGCTCATCGTGTTTTTACTGGGCTTGCATTATAGCGATTGCCCTGCTGTTTGTGGTACGGAAACGGTGGCATTCAAAAGAGGTGGGACATTTGTCCCACCTTTGAGTTCAAGACTTTAGTCTGCTGGGCGCGCAGCGGCCAGCTTCAACCCACCCGCTATGCGGGTGGAGACAAACGGCTTTACAAAGCCACCCCTCCGACCGATATTGACGATTGTTCAGGCCGTCAAGAATTCGAGTCGAAGGGGTGGTCGCCATGGCCCAGAAGGCCTACAGCCTTTCCCACACGAAGTGGATGTGCAAGTACCACATCGTGTTCACGCCGAAGTATAGGCGCAAAGTGATCTACAACCAAATCAGGAGCGACATAGGGGAGATCCTCAGGAAGCTGTGCGAGTACAAGGGGATCGAGATAATCGAGGGGCACCTGATGCCCGACCACGTGCACGTGCTGCTGGCGATCCCGCCGAAGTACAGCGTCGCGAGCGTCATGGGCTACCTGAAGGGGAAGAGCTCGCTGATGATATTCGACAGGCACGCCAACCTCAAGTACAAGTTCGGCAACAGGAAGTTCTGGGCGGAGGGCTACTACGTGTCCACCGTCGGCCTGAACGAGGCGACGATCGCCAAGTACATCAGGGAGCAGGAGTCCCACGACATCGCGCTGGACAAGCTGAGCGTGAAGGAGTACGAGGACCCCTTCAAGAGGGGGTGACCCCGCCGGTTCGACCGGCGCGCCACGGGTCAAGATGCACTAGGCCTGGACGAAGTCCGGGCCCGCGCCTTTAGACGCGAGCCCGGAGCCCGTGGGTTATACCCTAAGAGCAAACCACCCTTTTTAAGGGTGGTTCTGATTCGTTCTTAGCCGTTATCCGCACGCACCGCATTTTGCACAGGCTGAAAGTGCGGCCGGAGCCTGCGCGATGCCGCCCTTTGCCGTCTCGCGTAGCGTGGCCGGCAACGCGTGACCCACCGAGAGCATGACATGTGCCATCTGGTCAAACGGCACCAAGCTCTTAATGCCTGCGAGGGCGAGTTGTGCCGAGCTAAAGGCCGCTGCCACGCCGATGGCGTTGCGGTTTTGGCAGGGCACCTCCACGAGGCCACCGACGGGGTCGCAAACGAGGCCTAGCAGGTTACTCAGCGCGATGGAACTGGCGTCGAGAGCCTGCTCGGGCGTGCCGCCGAGCATCTGCACCAGAGCGGCGGCTGCCATGGCGGCGGCGCTTCCCACCTCGGCCTGGCAGCCGCCCTCGGCGCCGGCGACGCAGGCGCTCGTGGTGAGGTTGAGACCGATGGCGGCTGCGCAGTAGAGCGCGTCCATGACCTGCTCGTCGTCGAGCTGAAGGTGATCGGCGAGCGCCAGCACGCAGCCGGGCACGACACCCGCGGAGCCTGCCGTGGGGGCGGCGACGATCACTCCCATCGTGGCGGAGCGCTCGAGCACGGCCATCGCGCGGGCCACGGCGTCGGTCTGGACGGTGCCCATCAGGCTCGTGCTCAAATCGTTGCGGCGGGTTGCTTCGACAAGCTTGGCCTCGCCGCCGATAAGTCCGCCGAGCGAGCGCTGCGGATTTGCGATAGGGGCTGTGGTCTCTTCGCGCATGACGTCGAACACGCGGCGCATGGCGGCGACGGCGTGGGTCTCGCCGGTCAGACGCGCCTCGCGCATGGCCATGATGGCGCCGATGCTGAGCCCCAGTTCCTTGCACGCATCGAGCAGCTGCTCGCCGTCGTCGAAGATCTCCTTGGCCGAGACGCCGGGGGAGAGCGACGAGGCAGAACCGGGGAGCTCGATAAAGGTCGCGTAATCGACATTGTCGAGCTTGCGCAGCATGGGGACGACGGTGTCGTCGGGCGCGCCGTCGGTCTCAAAGACGGAGTAGGCCTGGCCGCCCACTTCGGTGCGGTAGGTGCGGCAGAAGGCGATATTCACGTGTGCGTAGGCGAGAAGGTTCGTGAGCGCGGCGAGCACGCCGGGGACGTCCTGGTGCGCCACGAAGAGCGTGGAGTACATGCCCGAGATGTCGACGCCGACGCCGTTAATGCGGCTGATGCGCATCTTGCCGCCGCCCAGGCTCTCACCGCGGACCTGTGCCGTGGCGCCCGTGTCGTCGACCATGTCGATGTCGACGGTATTGGGGTGGATGGAAGCGTCGTCGCCCTTGATGTCAAAGTGATATTCGAGTCCCTGCTCGCGTGCGAGGTCGAAGGCCTGCTTGATGTTCTCGTCGTCGGTGTCGAGGCCCAGGATGCCCGCGACGAGCGCGCGGTCGGTGCCGTGGCCGCGGTAGGTGTGGGCGAAGGAGTTCCACAGGCCAAAGGTGACCTTGGTGATGCGGCCCTCCAGCAGGCTGGCGGCAACTTGGGCGCAGCGCAGGGCGCCGGCGGTGTGCGATGAGCTGGGACCGACCATGACGGGGCCCAAGATCTCGAATGCTGAGGTCGTAGCTAGTGTTTGCGGCTTGCCTGCCATGGCTGCTCCTTTACGTGGCTCGTCGTCCCGAGGGGCGGGGCATAAGGTCGCCTGCTCGGACAGTCCTGCTCGCACGGAGAGCACATTAAGTGCTCTCCGGCTCGTGCGGAACTCGCGATCGACCTTATGCCCCGTCCCTCGGGACTAAGGATACATGGTTGGAGTTGCTAGATGGCGAAATTCATTAGCTGGGAACTTGTCTTACCTTGCTTATCGAAACATCTTCACCACCTTTAAATAAAAAAGAAGTACCGGTTGGAGCCGGTACTTCTGTTGGTGCGTTGTTTCTTGGCTGTAGCTTTTGCTGCTGGCTTATAGGCCGCAGGCTGCTTTGAGTTCTTCGACTCGGTCGGTTTTTTCCCAGGTGAAGTCGGCGTCTTCTCGGCCGAAGTGACCGTAGGCTGCTGTTTTCTCGTAGATGGGGCGACGCAGGTCTAGGTCGCGGATGATTGCGCCCGGGCGCAGGTCGAAGGTCTTCTCTACGGCCTCAACGATCTTGTCCTCGGCGACCTTAGCGGTACCGAAGGTGTCGACCATGATTGAGAGGGGCTTGGAAACGCCGATGGCGTAGGCAAGCTCGACTTCGCAGCGGTCGGCCAGACCGGCGGCGACCACGTTCTTGGCGACCCAGCGCGCGGCATACGCGGCGGAGCGGTCGACCTTGGTGCAGTCCTTGCCGCTAAAGGCACCGCCGCCGTGACGGCCATAGCCGCCGTAGGTGTCGACGATGATCTTGCGGCCGGTGAGGCCCGTGTCGCCCATGGGGCCGCCCACGACAAAGCGACCGGTGGGGTTCACATAGATGTCGGCATTATCCCACGGCATGTTCTCGGCGGCCATGACCGGGGTGATGACGTGCTCGATGAGGTCGGCCTTGATCTTACCCATGTCCTCGATCTCGGCGGCGTGCTGCGTGGAGATGACGATGGTCGTGACCTCGACGGGCTTTCCGTCCTCGTAGCGCACGGTGACCTGGGTCTTGCCGTCGGGGCGCAGATAGGCGAGGGTACCGTCGTGACGCACCGTGGCCAGGCGCTCGGCCAGGCGGCTTGCCAGGTAGTGTGGCATGGGCATGAGGGTCTTGGTCTCGTTGGAGGCATAACCGAACATCATGCCCTGGTCGCCGGCACCGATCAGGTCGATCGGGTCGGTGGTAGCGCCGGTCTGGGTCTCGAAGGACTCGTCGACGCCCTGGGCGATATCGGGCGACTGCTCGTGGATGAGGCTCATAACGCCGCAGGTGTCGCAGTCAAAACCGAACTTGGCACGGTTGTAGCCAATGCGGCGGATAACGCCGCGGGCGATTTCCTGTACGTCGACATAGGCCTGAGTGCGAATCTCGCCGGCGACGATGACGGTGCCGGTGGTCACGAGGGTCTCGCAGGCGCAGCGGACGTTCTCCACGTTGGCAGGCACGCCGTTGGGGGCGATGTAGCCCTGCTCCTGCAGCTCTATTTCTTTGGCGAGGATTGCGTCGAGGACGGCGTCGCTGATCTGGTCAGCGATCTTATCGGGATGACCTTCGGTCACCGACTCCGACGTAAAAACAAAGGACCCGTGTTGGGGCGGGATGGAACGAAGTTCTTCTGACATGATAGTCCTTTCAAAAAACGTGTCCCGGCGACCGTTACCATTCCGCCGGGCTCTCTATGCAAGGGCTCATCATAGCGCGTAAATCAAACATTCACACCCTTTCCGCACCTACTCATTGGGGACAGACTTAAATGACCAGCCTTCCTAAGTGCCGACAGGTTGCCCAATGACTGGTCATTTAAGTCTGTCCCCAATGAGTAGGTAGGTGCCCTTTGTGCGGAGGTTGCTTTGATGCTTTATACTGGTGCGGTTAGACATCCATCCTGCAATCGAGGAGATTTCCATGGCATCAGACGTTCGCGTCCGCTTTGCACCCTCACCGACGGGCAAGCTGCACATCGGCGGCGCCCGCACCGCTATCTATAACTGGGCTTTCGCCCGCGCAAACGGCGGTACGTTCATCCTGCGCATCGACGACACCGATCCCACCCGCTCCACCGACGAGAACACGCAGATCATCCTGCGCGCCATGCGTTGGCTGGGCCTGGACTGGGACGAGGGTCCCGAGGTGGGCGGAGACTTTGGCCCCTACGCCCAGACCGAGCGCCTGGACCTGTACAAGCAGGCTGCCCAGAAGCTTTGGGACGAGGGTAAGGCCTATCCCTGCTTCTGTACCAAGGAGCAGCTCGACGCCGATCGCAAGGCCGCGCAGGAGCGCAAGGACCCCTTCCAGGGCTATCAGCGCCGTTGCCGCGATCTTGATCCCGAGGAGGCCCGCCGCCGCATCGAGGCCGGCGAGTCCTACGTCCTGCGCATCAAGGTGCCCGAGGACCGCGGCGACGTCGTCATCCACGACGCCGTCCACGGTGAGGTGACCTTCGACGCCAAGGAGCTCGACGACTTCGTCATCTTCCGCTCCGACGGCACGCCCACGTACAACTTCGCGACTGTCGTCGACGACGCCATGATGAAGATCACCCATGTCATCCGCGGCGACGACCACCTGTCCAACACCCCGCGCCAGGTCATGGTCTACGAGGCCCTCGGCGCGCCCGTGCCCACGTTCGCCCACATCTCCATGATTCTGGGCGCCGACGGCAAGAAGCTCTCCAAGCGCCACGGCGCCACCTCGGTGGAGGAGTACCGCGACGCCGGTTACCTGTCCGACGCCTTCGTCAACTACCTGGCGCTGCTCGGCTGGTCGCTCGACGGCGAGACCACGATCATCCCGCGCGATGTCCTGGCCAGCAAGTTCTCGCTCGACCGCATCTCCAAGAACCCGGCGACCTTCGACCCCAAGAAGCTCGACTGGGTCAATGCCGAGTACATCAACGGCATGTCCGATGCTCAGTTTGCCGACGAGATCATGGTTCCCGAGCTGCACGAGGCGGGTCTCATCGAGGGTAATGTCGAGTACGGCGAGGATTGGATCGACGCGCTCGCTGCCATCGTTAAACCGCGCACCAAGATGCCGGTCGACGCCGTGGCCGTCGCCGCTCCCATCTTTGCTACGGCCGAGACGCTCGAGTATGACGAGAAGTCTGTCAACAAGGGCCTGGCCAAGGAAGGCATGGGTGCCATTCTGGATGCCGCTAAGGCCGCGCTCGAGGGTGTGGACGAGTGGACGGCTGTCAACATTGACGCCGCGCTTGAGCCGCTTCCCGAGCAGATGGACCTTAAGAAGCGCGTGGTGTTCCAGGCCGTGCGCGTCGCCGTCTGCGGCAACATGGTGAGTCCTCCGCTGGGCGAGACCATGGCGCTCGTCGGCCGCGACGACTGCCTGGCGCGCATCGACCGCGCCCGCACGATGGCGCTGTAATCGCTGCGCAAATGTATGTATCCGAGCCTCGTTCACTCAGAGCGGGGCTCTTGTTTCTGTAGACGTATGGGATAGGAGGTGCTGGGGCCATGGTCGAGCAACTTTCGCTGTTTGGTTCGCCGGAACCGGAGGAAGCTCCGAAGTCCGCGGCTCCTGCCGCCGCCCCGGCGCAGCCCGAGCCCGCACCTGAGCCCATCGCCGCCTATGCGAGCGTGGTTCTCGACATCCCAACGCGTGCGCTGTCCGAGCCGTTTGCCTATGGCATTCCTCAACCTCTTGCTAGTGAAGCGCAGATCGGATCAACGGTCCTGGTCCACTTTGGTAACCGTGCCGCCGCGGGCTATATTGTCGACATTGCGCCTGAGCTGGGCGACCTACAAGGCAACATCGCCCTCGACCCCGCACGCATCAAGCCCATCGAGGCTATCCTCAGCAAACCGCTCTTTACTGTCGAGGCTGCCCGTATCGCACGCTGGATGAGCCGCGAGTATGTCGCGACGCTTTCCGAGTGCCTGCGTTTGTTCTTGCCCCCGGGTGGAAGTCCGCGCGTGGTCAAGGGCGATGACGGCGTGTGGACGGTTGAGCGCCCCGCCGTCAAGCCTATCCAAAACCGCTGGGTCATGCTCACGCCCGAGGGTTTCGACTACACGCCGCCCAAGACAGCGGTTCGCCAACGTCAGCTCATCGAGGCGCTCCAATGCGGCCCGGTCACGACGCGCGACCTCAACCTGCTCTATAACAGCATGTCGGCGACCATCAAGGCGCTTGAAAAACGCGGTGTCGTGGTGGTGGAAGAGCGCCGTGCGTGGCGTGGCTGCAGCGAGCAGACCACGCTGTCCTCGGCGAGCGGTAAGGCGCCGGTGGCACTCACCAACGGCCAGCAGCAGGCGCTCGCGCAGATTGAGCGAGCTCGCCTGGATGCACACGGCGACGTGGTGCTCGTCGATGGCGTCACCGGTTCCGGCAAAACCGAGGTCTACCTCTCCGCCATCGAGCGCGTGCTGGCAGCCGGCCGTTCGGCCTGCGTGCTCGTGCCCGAGATCTCGCTGACGGCCCAGACCGTCGGCCGTTTTCGCTCGCGCTTTGGCGAAACGGTTGCGGTCTTCCACTCGCGCCTTTCGGCCGGTGAACGCTTGGACCAATGGGATATGGTCGCCAGCGGTGCCGCGCGCGTGGTCGTGGGCGCCCGCTCGGCGCTCTTTTGCCCGCTCAGCGACTTGGGCCTTATCATCATCGACGAGGAGCACGAGACCAGTTACAAGCAGGGTTCCAGCCCGCGCTACCATGCGCGCGAATTGGCGGCCGAGATGGCGCGTCGCTATCGCTGCCCGCTCGCGCTGGGCTCGGCCACGCCTTCTGCTGAGGCCCTCGACCGCTGCCGCCGTGGCACGTATAACGGTGCCACCTGGACGCGCGTCGAGATGCCCGAGCGCCCGGGACACGCCGTGCTGCCGACAGTCCGCATTGCCGACCTGCGCCGTGAGTTCTCGCACGGCAGCCGCTCTATGTTCTCAAAACCGCTGATGGAAGGCCTGGAGCGTGTGGTCGAGCGCCGCGAGAAGGCCGTGTTGCTGCATAACCGCCGTGGCTTTGCGCCGTTCCTTATGTGCCGCGAGTGCGGCTGCGTCCCCACCTGCAACCACTGCTCCACCGCGCTTACGTATCACGAGCGCACGCACACGCTGCAGTGTCACACATGCGGTTCGTCTTGGCGCGTGCAGCCGTATCCCGCGCCCACGAGCCGTTGCCCCAAATGTGGCAGTCGCTACCTGGCAAAAATGGGCTTGGGTACGCAGCAGATCGAGGACGCACTGCACCAGATGTTGCCCGAGGACGTCGCCATTATTCGTATGGATGCCGATTCCACGCGCGGCAAGGATGCGCACAAAAAGCTGCTTGAGAAGTTCGATGCCGCCGATTGCGCGGTGCTGCTGGGCACCCAAATGATCGCAAAGGGCCTCGACTTTCCCGAGGTCACGCTCGTGGGTGTGGTCAATGCCGACTTCGCCCTCAAGCTGCCGGACTTCCGCGCAGGGGAGCGCGCCTACGATCTGCTGGAGCAAGTCGCCGGCCGTGCCGGTCGTGGTGATCGCCCCGGCGAGGTCATCATCCAGACCTACCTGCCCGAGGACCCGGTCATTCGCGCCGTCGCTGAGCATGACCGTTCAATCTTTACCGACTACGACCTGGACCAGCGCCGCGACGCGCTGTACCCGCCTTTTGTTCGCCTGGTCAACATCTTGGTGTGGTCGGCGAACCGAGACGAAGCACAGGACTACATCGGGCGCATTGCAAAGCTCCTCAAGCGCCGTTGGCATGCTGCCGCGCCCGACTTTTTGCAGGCGGGGAGTGCCGTGCCGCAGGTGCTGGGCCCGGCTTCGTGTGTAATCGAGAGAGCCAAGGACCGTTACCGCTTCCATCTGCTTGTGAAGTCGCCCGTGGGGTACCATATCTCTGATGATATCGACGCCTGTCTCAAAGAAGCGGGCTCCGTGCGCGGCGTGAGCGTGAGTGTTGACGTCGACGCCTATGATTTGATGTAACAACCCGAAAGGATGGCCATGGAAGCCAACGGAATCGTACTGTCGCCCGACCCTCGTCTGCGTCAGGAGTGCGCCGTCATCGAGGAGATCACCCCGGCGATTGAGGCGCTTGCCGAGAAGATGAAGAAGATGATGTTCGAGAACGGCGGCTGCGGCCTGGCTGCTCCGCAGATCGGCGAGCTTATTCAACTCGTCACCATCGACTGCGACTACAGCGACAAGAACGACTACGACCCGTATGTGCTCATTAACCCCGTCATTGTTGAGCAGAGCGACCATCTGGTGCCGTTTAGTGAGGGCTGTTTGTCCATCCCCGGCATTAGCTGCGAGATCGAGCGTCCCGACCATGTCGTCGTCGAGGCGTACGACTTGGACGCCAACCTGATTCGCTACGAGGCCACGGGCGACCTGTTCTGCGTGTGCCTGCAGCACGAGATCGATCACTTGCACGGCAACACCATGTTCGAGCGATTGAAGCCGATGCAGAGGATCAAGGCAGTCAAGGAGTACCAGGACGCCCTGGCCCGCGGCGCTCGACCGGGTGAGACGGAGTAGGTCCCACCGTCCCCGGTGCTGAGCGCCCACATATCATCCCGTGCTCAAACATTCTCGCTTTGCTGCGAAACTGCGCGCGGGACGATATGTGGGCGCTCAGCACCGGGGACTGCGTTGTTCTGGCTCGGTTCGCCCGGGTGCCGTTGGGCCAGGGAGGGGCGTCTTCGCTGATAATTGCTTTGCTGAAAGAGCTGCTTTTATTGCGGCTCTTTCTTTGGTTTTGGGTATATTTGTTCTTGTTGAATTGTTATTGCGGATGGGCTGGTGACTCGGCTTTCCGCTGTTAATTTGTAGCCGTCTCGGCTTTGGTTGAGGGGAGACGTCCTTTATGCGTATTGTGTTTATGGGTACGCCTGATTTTGCTGTGCCTTCGTTGACTTCGCTTGTTGCGGCTGGGAATGAGATTGCGCTTGTTATTACTCGCCCTGATGCTGTTCGTGGGCGTGGTAAGAAACTTGAGCCGTCTCCTGTTAAGGCCAAGGCGCTTGAGCTAGAGTTGCCGGTTATTGAGGCTAATCGTATGACGCCTGAGGTCGTTGAGGCGCTCAAGGCTGCCCAGGCTGACATTTTCTGCGTGGCTGCCTATGGTTGCATTTTGCCGGATGACGTGCTGCATATGGCGCCGCTTGGTATTGTGAATGTTCATGCGTCCTTGCTGCCTCGTTGGCGTGGGGCTGCTCCTATTCAGCGTGCCATTCTTGCTGGTGACGAGGTTGCTGGCGTTTCCATTATGCGTATTGGGCATGGCGTGGATACTGGTGCTTATTGTGCCCAGGCCTCCACGTCGGTTGCCGGTAAGCATGCTGAGGCGCTGACCATGGAGCTTGGTGAGCTTGGCGGCAAACTGCTTGCCGATACGCTTCCTTCTCTTGCCGATGGCACCGCCGTGTGGACTGAACAGGATGAGGCGCTCGTTACCCATGCTGCCAAGATTTCCAAGCTGGAGATGCGTCTGGATCCGCAGATGGCTGCGCTCGATTGCGTGCGTCATGTGCTCGCTTCGTCCGATACTGCGCCTGCTCGTTGCGTGATTGCCGGCAAGACCGTGCGCGTGCTCGATGCTGCGCCGGCTGATGTGTCGCTTGGCGAGGGTCAGGTTCTCATTAAGGCCAAGCGTGTTTTCCTTGGCCTTTCCGATGGTGCGGTTGAACTGCTCGAGGTTAAGCCCGATGGCAAGCGTGGTATGGCCGCTTCTGCTTGGGCTGCTGGGCTGCAAGGCGCCCATCTTTCGTGGGGTGTTCTGTCATGAGCAAGCTGTCTCCCGCGCGCAAGCTTGCGCTCGATGTGCTGATGGAGGCCGATCGCCGCGGCATGTATGCGCGCGACGTGCTGTCCTCTCGCGCATCGGCCAAGGCTATTGATCAGCGCGATTCCGCTTTTGCCGCCCGCTTGGCACTTGGTGTGGCCGCCACGCAGGGTATTTTGGACGAGCTGCTCGACCAGTTTCTCGATAAGCCTAAAAAGGTTGCGCCGCGTGTTCGCATGGCGCTTCGTATCTCGGCTTTCGAGATGCTCTATTTACATACGCCTGGGCGCGTTGCTGTAAGTCAGGGTGTTGAGCTGGTTCGCTGCGGCGCTAAGTCCGCCGCTGGCTTGGCCAATGCCGTGCTGCATAAGGTTGCGGACAATGTTGAGGACTTTGCCACGGCGTCCGATGTAGATGAGTCTGAGCGACGCCTGGTTCGTCTGTCGCGCCTGATGGGTCTGCCGCGTTGGCTGTGCGCTCGCATTATGGCATCGTTCGACACGCCTGAGGGTGCGCTTAACTTTGCCGGCAATCTGGCCCCCGCGCCGCTGGCCCTGCATGAGAACGCCTTTGCGACCAAGCCCGATCCGTATGTCTCGCAGCTCGTCGCGCCCGTTTTCCCGGGCTGCCATGCCCCGGTAGATGCGCAGGTCACGGTTGCATCGGGTGTGTTTGAGCGTGCTGCCGCGGTGGCATCTGATCTCAATGCGCAGCTTATCGCCACAGCTGCCACGCGCCCTGGAAGCTGCCTTGAGATTGGTGCCGGTCGTGGCACCAAGACCTATGTGATGATGTGCCAGGCCAAGCGTGCGGGCTATGAGCGTCAGCATACGGCGCTCGATCTGCATGATCGCAAATGCGATCTGAATCTCGCTCGCCTGCACAAGGCCGGTATTCAGGGCGTTCGTACGGTTTCGGGTGATGCCTGCGAGCTCGATGAGGTGCTCACATCGTTTGATGCCATGCGCGGTGATCGGGTCAAGTTCGATACCGTGTTTATCGATGCGCCGTGCTCTGGCACCGGCACCATGCGTCGTCATCCCGAGATCCCGTGGCGCCTAACTGAGAATGACGTTACGACCGAGTTGCCCAAACTGCAGTTGATGATGCTCAAGGAAGCAGCCGCACGCGTGGCTGCCGGCGGTGAACTTATCTATGCCACCTGCTCGGTATTTGATGAAGAGAACACGCAGGTCGTAGATGCCTTCCTGGCCTCTCCCGAGGGCGCCTGCTTTACCGTGGCGCCTCTCTCCGAGGCACAGATTCTGCAACTGCCTGATTTCGAGCAGGCCAAGAAGCTCGTTTTCGTACGCCAAAACGATCGAGGCCTCTTCCAAAGCGTACCGGTAAACGCCGATTCCTACGACGGCCACTTCTGCGCCAGACTGGTCCACAAGTAACGACTAAGTTGCGGTGAAATAAGGATTGAATAGCGGCTTCCACCCACCAAACAGTCCTTATTTCACCGCAACTCACAAGGAAACCTGGGTAGCTTGATTAGCTACCCATAGAGCAAAGAAACAGCCCCGCGATCAACGCCGATCGCGGGGCTGTTTGGTTTCTAGTGGCTGTGCGGGCAGTTGGCGCAGCAGCCGCTCGTGGCGCTGGTGCTGGAGCCGCCGCTTCGCTGGTCGGTGTTGTAGAAACCGCTGCCCTCAAATTTAATGCCGCTGGCTGAGAACGTCTTGGCCGCCGGGGCACCGCAGCTGGGGCACACGACCTCGGGGGTCTCGGACATGGGATGCTCAACCTCAAACACGTTGCCGCAGCTCGAGCACTTGTAATCGTAGCGCGCCATAATACTTCCTTTTCAGCACAAAGCGGGCAGATTACTCTGCCCGCAAAAATTCAAACATCTGTAACTGTACCCTATATCGGGGGTTTTATCACGCTTCGCCCCAGAATCTATGGGTGTTGCGCAGGAGCTGTGCGGTTTTGTTCTCGGCGGCTGCAATGTCCGCCTCGTCAGCCTGCCAGGTCCAGTTGCCCGTGGCCACGCCCGGAACGTTCATTCGCGCGTCGTCGCCAAGCCCCAGGACATCCTGCAGCGGTATCATCACCAGGGGAGCGTCGCTTGCCAGCGCGTCGCTCATCAGCTTGGCCGCCACCTCAACACCGCTCGGTTCATCGCCGCCCGCAAAGGTACGGGTGCACCAACCGGCCAGCGTCGACGTATCGTGCGTCGAGGTGTACAGAATCTTGCCGGGCGTGGGATGCACACCGCAACGAACGTCGTAGTCGCTAAACTCCAGCACGTCCATGCCGGGGAAACCACAGGTCGAGGCCATGGCGCGAACACCGGGCGTCAAATAGCCCAGGTCCTCGGCGATAAAGTTGAGCGGACCAAGCTCGTCGTAGGCGGTCTGGAACAGGTCCTTGCCCGGGCCCGCTAGCCAGCGGCCGTCGGCGCATGCCTTGCCCGCGGGAATGCTGTAATAGCTGTGGAATCCCAGGAAGTGATCCAGACGCACGCGGTCGTAGAGCGAGAACGCGCGGCGCAGGCGATCCATCCACCAGGTATAGCCGTTCTGCTTCATGTGGTCCCAGCGGAATGTCGGGTTGCCCCACACCTGGCCCTCGGGCGCAAAGTTGTCGGGTGGCGCGCCGGAAATCTCGATTGCTTTGCCGGTATCGGACAGCCAGAAGTTCTCGGGTTCGCTCCACGCGTCTGCCGAATCGTCGGACACGTACATAGGAATATCGCCGATGACCTCGATGCCCTTCTTGTGCGCATAGTTCATGAGCTCGCACCAAGCCAGGTCAAAGCGGTACTGCATGTACGCCTGAAGCTCGGCCTCGTTGTGGAAACGCTTGTCGTCGATCAGATGCTCGTTGTAGCGTGCGACATCGGCCGGCCAATCGTGGCGCGACTCGCCCTCAAAGTACTTCTTAACGGCCATGTAGACGCAGTACTTCTCGAGCCAATCGGCATTGCGATGTTTAAACGCGGTGTACAGCGGATCGGCATCCTCGCCTCCGCGGGCCTTCCAGGTCTCAAAGTCGGCTGCCAGCTCCTCGTGGCTCTCGGGAAGGAGGTCGATATTGCCTGCAAAGGCCGAAGGACCGGCGTAAGGGGAGCGGAAGAAGTCCGTGGGGTTGACGGGGAGAACCTGCCAGTAGCGCATGCCCATGGCGGCCAGATGGTCGATAAAGCGACGCGTGGGCGCGCCGATCGTACCGGGCTTGCCGTCGTCGGTCGGCACTGATGTGATATGGCATACAACACCCGCACCGTGATCGAGCGGCTCCTGCAGGCGCTGCTCGGCGTGGTGATAGATGATCGACGACCCCAGCGGGTACAGGTCTAGCGTGACCGTAACGTTGTGGATCTCGCACTCGTGACCGCTAATCACATCGCTCGCACATTCGCCGAGCGCCGGAATGGTCACGCGATGAGAATTGCGCAGGCTGCGGTTGATGATGACGGTCGCGGACTCGCCGTCCTTACCGGTGCGCGTATAAGCGAGTACTTCGTCATTGAGCGCAAAGGCCTTGATTCCACCGTCGATCATAAACGGCAGCGCGCGGCGCACGGCCGAGGCATTCTTGACGATCGCGAACGTATCGAAGTCGTGCAGGTTTTCCTTGGTCGGCAGGGTGCGGCGGTTGCCCGGATCGGTGAGGCCCTCCAAGCCGTATTCGTCGCCGTAATAGATCGAGGGCACACCCGGGAAGGTCATCTGCATGAGCGTCGCCAACCAAAAGCGGCTCTTGGCCAGACCCATGGAGTTGTCGTCTAGGCGCCACTTGCTGCGCTCGCTCTCGGGCAGCTGCGACTCGTCGGGGCCACCGCCGAGCACTGAGATAATGCGCGGGCGGTCGTGGCTCGAAAGCAGATTGAGCGCGCAGGCCAGTGCCTCGCGCGGGTAGTTCTCGCGCAGGGTTTCGATATCCTCGGCAGCCTGGTAGGCGTTCTTGTAGCCCATCAAAAAGCCGATGACCATGTCGCGGAAGGGGTAATCCATAGCAGAGTCAAGCTCGGAGCCCTGCAGGTAGCGGCGCAGATGACCGTAGCTAATCTTGTTGGAGGCATCTTCCCAGACCTCGCCGAGCAGCAGCGCGTCGGGCTTCTCGGCGAGCACGGCTTTTTTGATCTCGGCCAGGAAGTCGTCGGAAAGCTCGTCTGCCACGTCCAGACGCCAGCCATGGGCGCCAGCGCGCAGCCACTTACGAATGACTCCGTCCTTGCCCAGAAGCTTTTCACGGACAAGCTCGGAATTCTCGTTGATGGCTGGCATGTTGCCCACGCCCCACCAGCAGTCATACGATCCGTCCTCATGGAAGTAAAACGCATCGCGCCACGGCGAGTCCTCGCTCTGCCATGCACCGACGCCGGGATAGTTGCCGTAGCGGTTAAAGTAGATCGAGTCGTCGCCCGTATGGTTGAAGACGCCGTCCAGGATGATGGAAATGCCCAGCTTCTCGGCTGCCTCGCACAGCTCAGTAAAGTCCTGCTCGGTGCCCAGAATCGGATCGATCTTGGTGTAATCGGCGGTGTCGTAGCGGTGGTTGCTCGCGGCTTCGAAAATGGGGTTGAGGTAGATGGCTGTAAAGCCCAGCTCGGCGATGCGAGGCAGGTCTTCTTGGATACCCTTGAGCGATCCGCCGTAAAAGTCCCAGGTCTTGATGGAGCCGTCCTCGGCGCGCTCGTACACAGGCGGCTCGTTCCAGTCCTCGACCATGCGGCGCTGAATGCCCTTGCGCGGTTTTTCGACCTCGGCCAGCGTGCGCTCGCGCCAGTGCTCGTCGCGGGCATAGCGATCGGGGAAGATCTGGTAGACCATACCGCGCTCGTACCAGGTGGGACGGTTCTCACGGTGTTTGTAGACGGTGACCTGGAATGACGGCACCTCGGCGTAGTTGTAGGTTACGCCTTCGCCGCCGGTGCGTCCCTGCGGTGCGCCCAAGCGGACCTCGGGCTGGCCCTCGATATTGCAGATGAAGCTGTACCAGATAAGACAGGGCTCGGTGCACTCAAGCTCTACGCTAAATATGCCGTCGCCCTCGTGCGTCATGGGATACCGAGACTCACCGATCTCATCGACCCAGGTGCGCAGCGTAAGCGTTGCCTGCGCGGGATCGGCATCCTCCAGAATCACGGAGAGTGAAAGGGTAGTTCCTGTGGTCACAGCGCCAAACGGAGTGCGAAACTGCGGTAGACGGCTGTTGTGTATCAATCTCATAATACGGTCCAGTTCAATAGAATCACGGCCTGCGGGCCATGGGCTTTACGCACAGGATGTAAGTATATCTGTTGTACGCAGGCTGTATAAACAACATCCGTTTACCATCGGCGAACGGTTGTCCTAGAAAATCGTTTTATCAACTATCTACAGAAAAGGGGCGCCCGGTTGGAGCGCCCCTTGCTAAGGGTTTGATGAGGTTTTGAATCGTCTGTGGGCTAGCGGCGCTTGCGGGTGGCCGTTGCCTTGCGGACAGAGGTCTTCTTGGTCGGAGCCTTTTCCTCGGCCTGAGCGGCGGGGGAGACCGGGGTCTCCTTGGCGGACTCGGGTTTGGCCTTTACCTCGGCCTTGGGCTCCTCTTTGGCAGCAGCGGGCTTAGCCTCTGCCTTGGTAGTTGCGGCCTTGGTCGTGGTCTTTTTGGTCGTCGTCGTGGTGCGCTTGCGCGTGGTGGTCTTGGCGGCCGGCTTGGCTTCGAAGGTTGCCTCGGCCCTGGTCTCGGCGAGCGTCTCCTCGACTTTGGCGGCCGGCTTTGCGGCTGGCTTGGTCGTGGCGGCCTTCGTGATCGACGACTTCTTTGCCGTGGTCTTCTTGGTGGTCGCGGTCGTCTTCTTGGCAGCGGTCTTGGCCGGTGTCTTGACGGCGGGTTTGGCTTCGACGACGGTCTCAGCCTTTACCTCGGGAGCAGCCTCGGCCTCGGCGGCCTTCTTGGCAGCGGCGGTCGTGCGCTTTCGCGTGGTCGTTGCCTTGGCAGCCGTTGTTTTAGTCGCGGCAGCCTTGGTTGTCGTAGCCTTCTTGGCCGTCGTCTTGCGGGTCGCGGTCTTCTTAGCTGCGGGCTTTGAAGCGGGCTTGACCTCGGCCTCTGCCTCAGGAGCAACCTCAGCCTTCACCTCAGGCTCAGCCTCAACCGGCTTCTCCTCGGCCTTGGGCTCCTCAGCGGCCACCGGCTCGGCCACAGCCTTGGGCTCATCGACAACAGCCACCGGCCTCTCGATCTCCGGATGCATAAAGAAGTACAGGTCCAGATACTTATCGGCCGAGCGCGTCCAGCTAAAGTCCTGGCTCATAGCCTGCGTGACCAGCTGGTTCCAGGCATCGCGGTTGTCCCAGAACAGGCGTGCCGCGCGGAACACGGCGTCGCCCATCTCGTCGCCGTTAAAGTTGCTAAACGAGAAGCCCGTGCCCTCGCCGGTAAACTCGTTGTACGGGATCACAGTGTCCTTAAGGCCACCGGTCTCGCGCACGATGGGAAGCGTGCCGTAGCGCATGGCGATGATCTGCGACAGGCCGCAGGGCTCAAACTTCGAAGGCATCAGGAACATGTCGGCGGCGGCATACATGCGCTGCGACAGCGCGGGATCGAACTCAATG
>JBKTBE010000034.1:0-21905 GCA_046883645.1 Collinsella sp.
GCTCGCACGGAGAGCACATTAAGTGCTCTCCGGCTCGTGCGGAACTCGCGATCGATGTTGCCCCATACGCCCGCCCAGGTCCTAAGATAACGTTGCTTGCGAACGTTGCTCTGCTCGTTCGCTTTTTGATCTGGAGAGCCGGGTGGGCTGATAAATAGATATAGCAAGGGGCTCTCCCGTACATGGACAGGAGAGCCCCTTGTTGCATTTGGGTTGTTGGTGCGATCTAGAGATGCGAGACGATCAGTTCCATCTTGCCTTCGAGGTCGATGGAGCTGACGGTGCTCGGGGCCAGCAGGTGACTGCCCTTGTGGACGGGGTCGCCGCAGACGGTGCCTTCGCCGTCGATGACCGACAGGCACATGAAGGGCCAGCGCTGGTCGAGGGTCTTGCTGCCGTCGACGCGCACGCGATCGACGGTGTAGCAGGGGTTGGACTCGAGCTCGGTTACGCCATCGACCTCGGGCGCGGTTACCGTGCCGTCGGTCGGTGCCTGAGCATCAAAGTTGATGCAATCCAGGCTCTGCTCAATGTGCAGAGGACGCAGCTTGCCGTCGGTGCCGGGGCGGTCGTAGTCGTACAGGCGATAGGTCACGTCGCTCGACTGCTGCGTCTCCAAAATGAGCGTACCAGTCTTGATGGCGTGCACGGTACCGGAGTCAATCTGGAAAAAGTCGCCCTTGTGAATCGGCAGCACGTTGAGCATGTCGTTCCAACGGCCCTCCTCGATCATCTGCGCAGCCTCGGTGCGGTCGTGCGCGCGCTGGCCGACGATGATCGTGGCACCGGGCTCGCAGTCCAGTACATACCAGCACTCGGTTTTGCCCAGGCTGCCGTTCTCGTGCTCGGCGGCGTACTCGTCGTTGGGGTGAATCTGGATCGAAAGGTCGTCCTTGGCGTCCAGAATCTTAATGAGCAGCGGGAACTCCTTGCCCTCGCAATTGCCAAAGAGCTCGCGGTGCTCGGCCCACAGCCACGAAAGCGTGTGGCCTGTATACGGGCCCTCCGCAATCTGGCAGTCGCCGTTGGGATGGGCCGAGATGGCCCAGCACTCACCGATGGGACCCTCGGGAATGTCGTAGCCAAACACGGTCTCCAGCTGGCGGCCGCCCCAGATCTTCTCGTGGAAGATCGGCGTGAGTTTAATCAAATCGGACATGTGCATACTCCCATAAGGTTGTGCGGGTGCCGCGTAAGACAGCTCAAAACGAGCACCCACCGGATTACAAAACTAGGCCAGCGTTACGTTGTGCAGCTCAAAGCGGTCGCCTACGTTGTGCGAGACAGAATATTCAAACGCGGTACCGCTATCCAAGAAGCCAATCTGGTTGAGTTCGAGCAGGGGAGAGCCGGGTTTGGTATCCAGGCGCTCAGCCTCTTCTTCAGTTGCCGCGACAGCGCGAATGGTACGGTGGAAACTCGAGATCTTGAGTCCGCACTGCTCGCGGATGAAGCTGTAGATCGATGCGTACAGGTCTTTTTTCTTAAGACCCGGAATCAGCTCGAGTGGCATATAGGTGTACTCAATAACGATGGGCTGACCATCGACCTCGCGTACGCGCACGATGTGATAGGCAAAGTCGTCTTCGGCCATTCCCAGCTGGGTCGCAACCTCTGCCGGCGGATTGACGATCGAGAAATCGTAGACCACCGAGGTCACTTTCTCCCCGCGATGCTCGTACGAAAAGCCTTGGGCACGGTCGTTCTTGCCTTGGAAAAACACCTGGCCGGGAAGCCCCGCCGTGTCCTTGACGTAGGTGCCCGATCCGCGCCGGCTGGTAATAAGGCCTTCCTCGGTGATCTGCTCAATTGCTCGTTTGACGGTGATTTTGGAAACGCTGTAGAGCTCACAGAACTCAACGACGGTGGGCAACTTATCGCCCGGCTTAAGGGCGCCGTCCTCGATGCTTCGACGGATATCTGCAGCTATCGCCTCGTATTTGGGAATCATGCAATCCTCCCTTCATATTTACGTCGATATTTAGAAAGTATACCTACTTAAAAAGCATCCATATGGCTTTCATGAAAGAAGTTCGATAAAGAAAAATTAAAAAGACGCTTTACATAGAAAATTAGAGCGCTATAGTTACAGACAACAAGCGAGATGCATTGGCGTTTGCTTGTACTGTTTGGGGACGGTTTTGTTTTGGCGGGTTGGATATCGGTATGACCGGTGCGCGCCCGCGCCGGATAACCTGCCAAAGCAAACCCGTCTCCAACCGGAAGCTCTAGAACACGAAAGCGAGGACTTTGATGGCACAGTATCAGCTGCCCAACGATTTCTTCTTTGGCGCTGCTATGTCCGGCCCGCAGACTGAGGGTCAGTGGAACCAGGGCGGCAAGCTCGAGAACCTGTGGGACACCTGGTCCATCCAGGATCTGGGTTCGTTCTACAACTGCGTTGGCTCTTATGCCGGCAATGACTTTATGGCCAAGTACCAGGAAGACTTTCGCATTTTGAAGGACTTGGGCCTGAATACCTATCGCACTTCCATCCAGTGGAGCCGTCTGCTCGATGCCGACGGCAACCTTAACGAGGAGGGTGCTGCGTGGTATCACGAGCTGTTCCGCGCCTCTCGCGAGGCCGGCCTGGAGCCGTTCGTCAACCTGTACCACTTTGACATGCCCACCTACCTCTTTAACCGTGGCGGCTGGGAGAGCCGTGAGGTCGTCGAGGCTTACGCTCATTACGCCGACGTTGCCTTCCGCGAGTTTGGCCAGGAGATCAAGTACTGGTTCACCTTTAACGAGCCCATCGTCGAGCCCGAGCAGCGCTATCAGGAGGGCGTGTGGTTCCCGCAACTCCACGACTTTAGCCGCGCTCGCACCGTGCAGTATCACATCTCGCTGGCACATGCGCTGGCCGTGGCCAACTACCGTAAGGCCTATGACGAGGGCGCTATTCGCGCCGATGCCAAGATTGGCATGATCAACTGCTTTACCCCGGTCTATACCAAGGAGAATCCCAGCGAGGCAGACCTCGAGGCCGTGCGTATGACCAGCGGCATCAACAATCGCTGGTGGCTCGACCTTATTACCAAGGGCGAGCTTCCTGCCGACGTGCTCGACAGCCTGGCCGAGGGCGGCGTTAAGCTCCCGTTCCGTGCCGGCGACCAAGAGATTCTCAAGCAGGGTGTTGTCGACTGGCTCGGCTGCAACTATTACCACCCCACGCGTGTTCAGGCACCGGCGAGCAAGGTCGACCAGTACGGCCTGCCGCACTTTGCCGACGAGTACGTATGGCCCGACGCCGTTATGAACGAGAGCCGCGGCTGGGAGATCTACCCGCAGGGCCTCTACGACTTTGGCATGGACTGCGCTAAGAACTACCCCGATCTTGAGTGGTTCGTTTCCGAGAACGGCATCGGCATCATGGACGAATACAAGAACCGTGACGCCGAAGGAACCATCCAGGATGACTACCGCGTCGACTTTGTACGCCAGCACCTGGAGTGGGTTGCCAAGGCAATTGCCGAGGGCGCCAAGTGCCGTGGATACCATTATTGGGCCGTTATCGATAATTGGTCTTGGGCGAATGCCTTTAAGAACCGTTACGGTTTTGTCGAGGTCGACCTTATGGACGGCTACAAGCGCCGCCTTAAGAAGTCGGCAGCCTGGCTCAAACAGGTCGCCACGACCCACGTGGTTGATTAGCGACCGGGCGAACGCCCAGACCGCGCGCCGCCGCGCGCAACACATGGCACATCTGGTGGCAGAGGGCGACAGACCACCGTGCGCATAGGAAAAGGCCGGATTTGAAAGTTAGGAGCAATCATGGCCAGTGACAATGGAAAGAGCTTCCTCGACAAGTTTGCCGAGGTCTCTGCGAAGGTGGGAAACCAGGTTCACCTGCGTTCCCTGCGTGACGCCTTCGCGACCATCACGCCGCTCTATATCCTTGCGGGTATCGCGGTTCTTATTAACAACGTCGTGTTCCCCCTGTTCCCGCTCGATGCGGCGGGCCTTGCCAACCTTCAGACGTGGGGTTCGGCAATTACGCTGGGCACCCTCAACGTCTCTGCCATTATCTTGGCCGGATTGATTGGCTACAGCCTCGCTAAGAACAAGCGTTTCGATAACCCGCTCGCTTGCGTGGTCGTCGCTATCTCTGCTTTCGTCATCATGATGCCGCAGCAGATCACCGCCACGCTTGCCGCCACGAGCCCGCTGCTCACGGACAAGATCACCTCCGCCGAGGTCACGGGCGCCCTTTCGACTGCCAACACCGGCACCAACGGTCTGTTCTCGGCCATTATCATCGCCCTGCTTTCCGTCTCGCTCTTCATCAAGATTTCTGGCGTCGAGAAGCTCAAGGTTAAGCTGGGCGAGGGCGTGCCCCCCGCGGTCTCCAACTCCTTCAACGTCATGATCCCGATGCTGCTCAACCTCGCGATCTTCGCTCTTGCCGCAGCCCTGCTCGCCGTGTGCGCCGGCACCGATCTGTGCGCCATCATCTCCACGTGCATCTCCAACCCGCTCAAGAGCATCATGAACGCCGGTCCGTGGGCTGTTATCCTCATCTACACCCTTGCTAACCTGCTGTTCTGCGTCGGTATTCACCAGTCCACCATCTCTGGCGCTACCGTCGAGCCGATCCTGACCATGCTCATCGTCGACAACATGGCTACCTTTGCCGCCGGTGGCACCATCCAACCCGATCACTACATGAACATGCAGATCGTTAACAGCTTTGCCCTCATCGGCGGCTCGGGCTGCACCCTCATGCTTCTGCTCGACACGCTCCTGTTCTCCAAGAACAAGGCTTCCGAGACCGTTTCCAAGATGGCTATCCTGCCTGGTCTGTTCAACATCAACGAGCCGGTTATCTACGGTTACCCCATCGTGTACAACCTGCCGCTCATGATCCCGTTTGTCCTCCTTCCCGACCTGTTCATCGGCATCACCTATGGCCTTACCTGCGCAGGCATCATCAGCCCCTGCATCGCCCAGGTGCCCTGGACTATGCCTCCCGTCATCAATGCCCTGCTCGCTACGGGCTTTGACTGGCGCGCCGGCGTGTGGCAGGCTCTCGAGATTGTCATTGGCATGGCCGTCTACCTGCCCTTCATGAAGATTTCCGAGAAGGCAATCGCCAAGCAGGAGGCTCTTGCCGAGTAGAACGCCTAACGTTCGTCCCTTTCACCGTTGCGGGCACCGGTACGCGGTGCCGGTGCCCGCGGCTCTCTCCCTTGTGTAAAGATGCAGGGGGTGGGCACAATAGCCGCAAGGAATAAAACCAGTCGTCGTCTGCGCGCCGCGCAGTTATAAGGAGGAAACCATGAAGAAGATCATGCTCTGCTGCAATGCCGGTATGTCCACGAGCCTGCTGGTCCAGAAGATGCAGGCCGAGGTTGCAAACCGTGGTCTGGATATTGAGGTCGAGGCTCGTCCCATGAACGAGGCCCACGATCACCTGGGCGAGTGCGACATGTTGCTGCTTGGCCCGCAGATCGGCTACACCAAGGGCGATTTTGAGAAGGAGGCCGCCGGCCGTTTCCCGGTCGAGGTCATCAACATGGTCGACTACGGCCGCATGAACGCTGCCGGCATCATCGACCACTGCGTCAGCGTGATGGGCTAGGTGCTCCGCATGGAGGATATGAACGAACTGCAGATGACCTGCTTTGAGATCATCAGCTACGTCGGTACCGCCAAGAGCATGTACATCAATGCCGTGCAAAAGGCCAAGGAGGGCGATTTTGGCGCCGCCGAGGAACTTATCAAGCAGGGCGACGAGGCCTATAACGGTGGCCACGATGTTCACATGGGGCTTCTGAAGAAGGAGGCCAACGGTGAGCGTAACGGCGAGGCTCCGTTGATTCTGCTGCATGCCGAGGACCAGATGGCCGGCACCGAGACCATGCGCGTCATGGCCACGGAGCTCATTGAGGTTCACAAGCAGCTGCAGGCACTTCAGGCCTAGTCGGCGCTATCGCCGCGATGGACCGTGCGGTCCAACAGACAACACAGTCCCTTTGACGGGCGCCAGGAGTCTCCGCCTCCCGGCGCCTTTATATTTGGCGAAGGCCCTGCGTGACCTTTTGAGCGGTCGTTTACGTTTTCACAGATAAAACCTGCCAAAACAAACCTGTCCCTTTTTGGCAGGTTTTTGCCTTGGGAGCGGTACCATACAGGCAATGTTTAAACGAGAAAGGTGGGCTCCCATGGAACCTAAGCAGTATTACATCGGCATTGACGTCGGCGGCACTTCGGTTAAGGAGGGCCTGTTCGACGAGGACGGCAACCTGCTGGCCAAGGCCAGCGTGCCCACGCCTCCCATCGTTGACGCTGCGGGCTTTGCCGCGGTGACCGAGGCTATCGACCAGGTGGTCGCCAAGGCCCAGATTCCGCGCGCCTTTGTGGCGGGTATTGGCCTGGCCGTTCCGTGCCCCATCCCGGCATCGGGCGATGCCAAGGTCAAGGCCAACATTGCCATTAACCTGCCCGAGCTAAGAGTCGCCATTCAGGAGCACTGCCCCGACGCGGTTGTTAAATACGAGAACGATGCCAACGCCGCTGCCATGGGCGAGGCCTGGCTCGGCTCTGCCAAGGGCGTACAGAACGTGGTGATGGTCACCATTGGTACTGGCGTGGGTGGCGGCGTTATCGTCAACGGCGACGTGGTGCCGGGCGTTGTGGGTGCCGGCGGCGAGATTGGCCACATGTGCCTGAACCCGGCTGAGGAGCGCACCTGCGGCTGTGGCGGCCATGGCCATCTGGAGCAGTATTCCAGCGCCACCGGCGTGGTGAGTAACTACCTTGCCGAGTGCAAGAAGGCGGGCGTCGACCCCATCGAGCTCACCGGGCCTTCTGATTCCAAGGACGTGTTCCAGGCCTGCCGCGAGGGTGACAAGCTCGCGCTGGCAGCTGCCGATACCATGGCCGACTATCTCGGCCGCGCCCTGGCGCTTATTGCCAACGTGGTCGATCCCGAGATGTTCCTGATCGGCGGCGGTGCTTCCGCTTCGGCCGATGTCTACCTCGACAAGGTCCGCGAGCATTTTAAGCAGTACGCGCTCTCCGCCTCGCGCGAGACGCCCATTAAGGTCGCTTCGCTCGGCAACGACGCCGGCATCATCGGTGCCGCCTACGTAGCCCTGCGCGCCGCCGGCAAATAGCTGGTGCAAGGGGGCCAGGTTACTTTGCACCAACATGGTGTAAAAGGGACAGCCTTGGCCTCCATGCCTGCCCCAAAATATGCCGTGCCCCTTCCGTCTGCGAAGGCTCGGCATCGGCGTGCTACCATAGCTACGTCCAAGTACACATATCAAGTGGAGGATATCCATGGCAAACGTTCTTGTCTTTGGTCACCAGAACCCCGATAACGACGCCATCATGAGCGCCGTCGTCCTGTCCCAGCTGCTCAACCAGGTTGAGTATGCCGGCAACACCTACGAGGCCTGCACCCTTGGTCAGCTTCCGGCCGAGTCCGCCAAGCTGCTTGCCGACGCCGGCATTGCCGAGCCCCGCGTGATCGAGTCCGTCGAGGCCGGTCAGCTCGTCGTTCTCACCGACCACAACGAGTCCGCCCAGTCCGTCGCCGGCCTTAAGGACGCCACGGTCTTTGGCGTTGTCGACCATCACCGCATCGGCGACTTCGAGACCGCCGGCCCGCTGCATTACATCTGCCTGCCCTGGGGCTCCAGCTGCACCATCGTCACCAAGCTCGCCGGCGTGCTCGGCGTTGAGCTTTCCGACGTCCAGGCCAAGCTGCTGCTCTCGGCCATGATGACCGATACGCTCATGCTCAAGAGCCCCACCACCACCGATGTCGACCGCGCCGTCGCCGCCAAGCTCGGCGAGCAGGTGGGCGTTGACCCGGTCAAGTTTGGCATGGAGGTCTTCCTCACCCGTCCGTCCGGCTCCTTCACTGCGGCCGAGATGGTCGGCAACGACATCAAGATGTTCGAGCCCGCCGGCAAGAAGCTGCTCATCGGCCAGTACGAGACCGTCGACAAGAGCCGTGCGCTTGGCATGATCGACGAGATTCGCGAGGCCATGCGCGCCTACGCCGCCGAGAAGGGTGCCGACGGCATCGTCCTGTGCATCACCGACATCATGGAGGAGGGCTCGCAGGTCCTGCTCGAGGGCGAGACCGAGGCTGCTCAGAAGGGCCTGGGCATTGCCGACGAGCACGACGGCGTCTGGATGCCGGGTGTCCTCTCCCGTAAGAAGCAGGTCGCTGCCCCCATCATGGCCGCCTGCTAGGTTTAGTTGACCGAACGCCACGACCGGATCGCGGACGCCCCGCGCTCCGGTCGTTTTTTGTGCACGGCGCCGCGTCGTCTCTTGGGCAGGCGCGCCCGTGCCGTTGAGCAAATAATGTTCAACCTGTGGTTCCGCTTTTCGGCCACGCCTGCGTGCTTGTCGTGCAGGGTAGGCTAGATGCAAGCGTAATACGTTAGAGCGCGGCGCCGCCACTTGGGCGGGCCGTGCTTTTTTAAGACGGGAGCTTTCCCGTGAAAGGAGCCGCCCATGGCAGCACCCGAGCAGCTGTTCAACGTTCGTGAACGCAAGCGCTTTGAACGTCACGACATTTGGGAGCGCATCGCCGAGAACGGCACGATTTCCGCCGCCGTCATGGTGTTTGCCGCCATCGCCGCCGTTATCTGCGCCAACACCGATGCCTACGAGGCCATCCATCACTTTTTGGAGACTCCGCTGTATGTGGGTCTGGGCAACCTTACGGCTGGTCTCACCGTTGAGCTTTTCGTCAACGACTTCCTCATGGCGATTTTCTTTTTGTTGGTGGGCATTGAGCTTAAGTACGAGATGACGGTCGGCGAGCTCAAGAATCCGCGTCAGGCCATGCTTCCCATGCTGGCGGCCGTGGGCGGCGTCGTCGTTCCCGCCTGCATCTACCTGATCTTTAACCATGCCGGCGCCCGCAACGGTTGGGCCATCCCCATGGCAACCGATATTGCCTTTGCGCTGGGCGTGCTGTCGCTTTTGGGCAATCGCGTGCCCAACGGCGTGCGCGTGTTCTTCTCGACGCTCGCCATCGCCGACGACCTCATCTCCATCGCCGCCATCGCCATCTTCTACGGTCAGAGCCCCAATCCGTTTTGGTTGGGCGCCGCCGCGCTTGTGACCTGCGCGCTCGTGTGGCTCAACAAGACGCAGCATTACCGCCTTGCCCCGTATTCGGTACTGGGTTTGCTGTTGTGGTTCTGCATGTTCAAGAGCGGCGTACACGCCACGCTTGCCGGCGTCATCTTGGCCTTTACCATCCCGGCCAAGTGCGGCGTCAAGCTCGATAGCCTCACCGATTGGTTGGGCGAGTGCCTGCCGCTGCTCGATGACCGCTACGATGACGAAGCACACATCCTGGGCCAGCATGACTTTACCGTCTCGACCACCAAGGTCGAGCGCGTCATGCACCGCGTGACCCCGCCGCTCATCCGCATGGAGCGTCTGATCTCCACGCCGGTCAACTTTGTGATCCTGCCGATCTTCGCGTTTGTCAACGCGCAGGTTCGCCTGGTGGGCGTTGATATGAGCACGTTGCTCACCGACCCGGTGACACTCGGCGTGTACTTTGGCATGCTGCTGGGCAAGCCGATCGGCATCTTTGGCATGACGTTCGCCTTGGTCAAGCTCAAGGTCTGCGAGCTGCCGCACAATGTCAACTGGCACATGATTGCCGGTGTGGGCATTCTGGGCGGTATCGGCTTTACCATGTCGATTCTCATCAGCGGCCTTGCCTTCCCGACGGCCCAGTTTGAGGTTCTGGCTGCCAAGGCCGCCATCCTTGCCGGCTCCGTCACCGCGGCCGTGCTGGGCATGATCTACATGAGCGTGGTCTGCAAGCATCCCGCGCCCAAGGACGAGTAAGAGCGCGAAAACCGGCTCCAGAACCGATTCGGGCGCGTCCAAAATGCGGATTCGGGTGGTGCTTGCCGCCTGCCAGACACGCCAGTGGTCAAAAAACGCCGTTTGTGAGTACTGTCACAAACGGCGTTTCATTTTAGGTGCGGAAAATAATGAACACAATCATGCTATCTGTATGTTAACGAGTAATCGCTTGACTCCAATTTGGCGATAGCTACTACTCGGAAAGAAAATCCAGGCGAAAAAACGCCGATTTGGGGGCTTAATCGCTGCTACTAAAAAGGTAACAGTACTCATATTTGCCCTTTTTTGACCACTGACCCTTTTGTTGCGCGGTTTTACCAAACCGCGCAACTGCTCGACGCTGCAAGCGACCCTAAGCGGCAATCTGACGTTCAATTTCAAGGGCGCGACCAGAAGGTCAGCGCCCTTTCATTTCACGTCACCTTGCTCGCTTAGGGTCGTTTTCGCTGGCGCTGCCAAAACATCGGCGTTAACCTAGTCGTTTAAGAACACCCAATGACTGGGGCTATTCCACCGTTCCGTAGACGGCGCCCCAGCCGTGGGCGGCCAAGGCGGAGTTGAGCTGGTCGCAAAGCGATTGGCGGTCGTAGTAGCCGGGCGGTAGCAGGTTGACGATTTCCATGAGATCGGGCGCCAGGTCCAAGATTTCGGCCTGTACGATCAGATCCAGGCGGTCGATGGCGTGGCGGTCGTAAAACAGTCCGTCGACCAGGCGCTGCAGGTCGCCGAATTCCTCGGCCCTAAACGAACCGTACTCCATAGTGCCTCCTTGGGCGCCTCACGCCGGCATGCGCGGCGATTCGTAATTTATTGCGATGGACTTAATCTATCACGGCTTCATAACGTTGCGGCGGTGGCGGTCTATACTTAGACGAACTGCAACGTCCCGCTTCGCGAAAGGTCGCACCCATGCAGACGATCTACCAGAAGATGGAAACCACCGAACTCGATGCCGCCATCGAGGCGCTCAAAGCCGAGGTCGCCGAGGTCAAGGCCAAGGGTTTGGCGCTCGACATGGCCCGCGGCAAGCCGTCGCCCTCCCAGGTGGACATCTCGCGCCCCATGCTCGATATCCTCAATGCCGACGCCGATTTGCACGACGGCAACGTCGACTGCTCCAACTACGGCTGCTTCGAGGGCATTCCCTCGGCACGCAAGTTGGCAGGGGAGTTCCTGGGCTGCCCCGCCGAGCAGACGCTCGTACTCGGTTCGTCGAGCCTTTTGATCGAGCACGATATCGCCGGCATGTTCTGGCGCTGCGGCTCGTGCGGCAGCGAGCCTTGGGAGGCTTACGAGGCCGCGCACGACGGCAAGAAGGTCAAGTTCCTGTGCCCGGTGCCCGGCTACGACCGTCACTTTGGCATCACCGCCGACCTGGGTATCGAGAACGTTCCCGTCGCGATGACCGACAACGGCCCCGACATGGACGAGGTCGAGCGCCTCGTTGCCGCCGACGATTCCATCAAGGGTATCTGGTGCGTGCCCAAGTATTCCAACCCTACGGGCATCACCTTTAGCGAGGACACTGTGCGCCGCCTGGTCGAGATGCCCACGGCCGCGCCCGATTTCCGCATCTTCTGGGACAACGCCTACTGCGTGCACGACCTGTACGACGAGACCGACGAGCTCGCAAACATCTTTGACCTCGCTCGCGCGGCGGGCACCGAGGACCGCGTGGTGGCCTTTGCCTCGACGTCCAAGATCACCTTCCCGGGCGCCGGCATCGGCTTTATCGGTGCGAGCCCCGCGGTCATCGCCGAGTTCTCCAAGTGCCTGAAGGCCGGCCTCATCAGCGCCGACAAGCTCAACCAGCTGCGTCACGTACGTTTCCTTCCCACCATCGAGGCGGTCAAGGAGCACATGAAAAAGCATGCCGAGTTCCTGCGTCCGCGCTTTGAGGCCGTCGAGCGCAAGCTCACCGAGGGCTTGGGCGACACGGGCTGCGCCACCTGGACGCACCCCCGCGGCGGCTACTTTGTAAGCTTCGATGGTCCCGAGGGCTCGGCCCAGAAGGTCGCCGCGCTTTGCGCCGACTTGGGCGTCAAGCTCACGCCGGCCGGTGCTACCTGGCCCTATGGCAAGGACCCGCGCGACACCAACATCCGCATTGCGCCGAGCTATCCCACGGTCGAGGACCTGGAGGCCGCGCTCGATGTGCTGGTGCTGGCCGTTAAGCTTGTCGCTGCCGAGCTTGCGCGTGCCGAGCGCGCCTAACGCGCGGCTTCCCGTACTATCCGCACTTTCGATACGTAAAGGAGCGTATTTATGGATTTGGGTATTTCCACCAACCCCACGCCAGAGCTCTACACCATTAAGGTAACCGGCGAGATCGATATCTCTAACGCCGATAGCCTGCGCAATGCCATCGACCTGGCGCTCGAGCAGCCCACTGAGGCCGTTGAGCTCGATTTTGCCCAGGTGAGCTACATCGATTCGACGGGCATTGGCGTGCTCGTGGGCGCCGCGCACCATGCAGCCGATCACGACAAGCGCTTTGGCTGCGTTAACGTGCAGCCCCCGGTGATGCGCGTGGTTCAGCTGTTGGGTGTCGACCAGGAGATTTCGATCACCGCTGCATAATTTTTGCCCCCAAAAGGGCGTGCCGTTTGGCATATGTTTGTGATGCGCTCGGACGTTTTGACGTCCGGGCGCTATACTTGACCGAATGAATAGACGAGTTCCGGCCGAATGGCGCGGTGCGGGCTCGACTCACATCGAGCCTTGGAGGTATGTGTGTTTGGTATTGGAGAGGGTGAGCTCGCGATCATCGTGGTCTTCGGCTTTTTGCTGTTTGGCCCGGATAAGCTCCCGCAGATGGGCCGCACGATCGGCCGTGCCATCCGTCAGTTCCGCGAGACGCAGGAAAAGATGACGGCCGTTGTTCAGTCCGAGATTATCGATCCGGTGAGCGAGGCCGCGTCGGCCCCGGTCAAGCCCAAGAAGGCTGCCGTCGATGACGATTCCGATGCGGACGAGGATACCGCCGAGACGGCAGCGCCCGCCAAGAAGGAGACCTTTGCCGAGCGCCGTGCCCGCCTTGCCGCCGAGAAGGCCGCGAGCGAGGGTGCCACCGAGGACGAAGGCGCTGCTGGGGAGGCTGAGGGTGCCGAGCCTGCCGCTGCCACCGTCGAGTCCGAGCCTGCTGCAGAGCCGGAGCCCGAGCCGACAGAGCCCACGACGGCTGACCTCTATGCCCGTCGTCCCCGAAAGCGCAAGGCTGTCGTCGACCAGCTCGCTCGCGAGCTCGAGGCCGAGGACGACGCCGCTGCCGCCGACGCCTCGAAGGGAGGCGATGAGTAATGCCTATCGGACCTGCGCGAATGCCGCTCTTCGATCACCTGGGAGAGCTCCGTCGCCGTCTGACCATCGTGGTCGTATCGGTGTTTGCCGCCGCCATCGTGCTGTATTTCGCCACGCCCGTGGTGCTCGACATCCTGGAAGACCCCATCCGCTCCTTTGTGCCGGAAGGTAAGTTCTACATCACCACCACGCTCGGCGGCTTTGGCCTGCGCTTCTCGCTGGCCATCAAGATGGCTGTGGTCATGTGTACGCCCATGATCATCTGGCAGATTCTGGCATTTTTCCTGCCGGCGCTTCGCCCCAACGAGCGCAAGTGGGTCGTGCCCACGGTGCTCGCCTCGACGGTGCTGTTCTTCCTGGGCGCCATTTTCTGCTACTTCATCATCATTCCCGCGGGCTTTGAGTGGCTCATCGGCGAGACCTCTGCCGTCGCCACGGCGCTGCCCGACCTGGAGAACTACGTCAACATGGAGCTGCTCTTTATGATCGGCTTTGGTGTGGCGTTTGAGCTGCCGCTCATCATCTTCTACCTGTCCGTCTTCCATATCGTGTCCTACGCGGCCTTCCGCGGTGCCTGGCGTTACGTATACGTAGGCCTGCTTGTGGGGTCGGCTGTGATTACGCCCGACGGCTCGCCCGTTACGCTGGGCCTTATGTACGGCGCCCTGCTCTCGCTCTACGAGATCTCGCTCGCCATCGCCCGTGTGGTCATCACCGCGCGCGAGGGCAAGGAGGGCTTGTTTGTGAGTCGTCTGGACCTGTTCTCGGACGATGAGGATGACGAGGAGTAAATCGGTATGCACGAGGTTGGCATTGTCAACGGCATACTCGATACAGTGATTCGCGCGGCGCGTGGGGCGGGGGCCTCGCGCGCCGTTTTGGTAACGCTGCGTATCGGGGATATGACCGAAGTTGTGCGCGAGGCGCTCGACTTTGCGTGGGAGACGTTTCGCGACGAGGATCCGCTCACGCAAGGCTGCGAGCTTGCCGTGGAGGAGGCCCATCCACAAAGCGAGTGCCTGGACTGCGGCGAGGTTTTCGACCACGATCGCTTCCATTGCCGCTGCCCCCAATGTGGCGGCGCCAACGTGCGCCTGTTGCACGGTCGCGAGCTCGACATCGCGAGTATCGAAATCGAAACCCCCGACGATTAGCCCGCCAGCCACCTGGGGACGGGGTATAAAGGGGCCAAAGTAAGGAGTTCCGAGTATGGCCGAGAAAACGATTGATATCGCGTCGCCGATCCTGTCGCGCAACGAGCGCCTGGCAGATCAGCTGCGTGAGCGATTTAAAGAGACAAACACCTATGTGATCAATGTGCTGTCGAGCCCCGGTTCGGGCAAGACCACCACGATTTTGGGCACCAACGAGCGCCTGCGCGACAAGGCGGGCCTGCGTTGCGCCGTCATCGAGGGCGATATCGCCTCGGACGTCGACGCCATTACCATGAAGGAAGCCGGCATGCCCGCCATCCAGATCAACACGGGCGGCCTGTGCCACCTCGAGGGCAACATGATCATGGAGGCCGTCGACGCCTTCGACCAGGCCGTCGGTCTGGAGAACATCGACGTCATCTTTATCGAAAACGTGGGCAACTTGGTCTGCCCGGTCGACTTTGACCTGGGTGAGAACCTGTCCATCATGATCCTCTCGGTGCCCGAGGGCGACGACAAGCCCATCAAGTACCCGGGCATCTTCCAGCACGCCGGCGCGCAGCTGCTCAATAAGGTCGATGTGGCCCCGGCTTTCGATTTTGACATGGATAGGTATACTAAGACACTCGATGACCTCAATCCGCAGGCGCCGCGGTTTGCCGTGAGCGCGCGCAAGGGCGAGGGCATGGATGCCTGGTGCGATTGGCTCATCGGGCAGATTGAGCAAGCAAGGGCGTAAGTCGGCCGCCATACGGGCGGGCGTAGCCGCAGAGATACGAGATAGGAGCCTCTTTTGAAGCTCATCATCGCCGAGAAAAATGACGCCGCGCGTCAGATCGCCGAGCGTCTGTCCACGGGTAAGCCCAAAAAGGACAAGGTGTACAACACCGCCATCTACCGTTTTGAGTGGAAGGGCGAGGAGTGCGTGACCATCGGCCTTGCCGGTCACATCCTTGCACCCGATTTTTGCGACAGCGTGCTGTTCGATAAAAAGCTGGGTTGGTATTCGGTCACCGAGGACGGTGAGATGTTGCCGGCTGACATGCCCGATGGCCTGGCTCGTCCGCCCTACGACACCAAGCGTAAGCCGTTCCTTGCCGACGGTATCTCCATCAAGGGCTGGAAGCTCGAGAGCCTGCCTTATCTCACCTGGGCACCCGTCATTAAGCTGCCGGCCGAGAAGGAGCTCATTCGTTCGCTCAAGAACCTCGCTAAAAAGTCCGACAGCGTCATTATCGCCACGGACTTTGACCGCGAGGGCGAGCTGATCGGTTCGGACGCCCTCAACAAGGTGCGTGAGGTGGCGCCCGACTTGCCGGTTGCCCGCGCCCAATACTCTTCGTTTACCAAGGCCGAGATCACGCACGCCTTCGATAATCTCGTCTCGCTCGACCAGAACCTGGCCGACGCCGGCGAGAGCCGCCAGCACATCGACCTCATTTGGGGCGCGGTGCTCACGCGTTACCTGACGCTCGCCAAGTTTGGCGGCTTTGGTAACGTGCGCTCTGCCGGCCGCGTGCAGACGCCGACACTCGCTCTGGTGGTCGAGCGCGAGCGCGAGCGCATGGCGTTTGTGCCCGAGGACTATTGGCAGATTCGCGGCATGGGTGCCGCTCAGGGTGCTGCCGAGGACGACCGCTTTAAGATCGCGCACAAGACGGCGCGTTTTACCGACAAAGATGCTGCCGAGACGGCGTACGGTCACGTCGACGGCGTCGCGACGGCAACCGTCGCCGCGGTGACCAAGCGCTCGCGCAAGCAGCAGCCGCCCACGCCGTTTGCGACCACCTCGCTGCAGGCCGCCGCCGCTGCCGAGGGCATCTCGCCTGCGCGTACCATGCGCATCGCCGAGTCCCTCTACATGGCCGGTCTCATCAGCTACCCGCGTGTCGACAATACCGTGTACCCCGCGACGCTCGATCTGGGCGCCGTGGTGAGCGACCTGGCAAAGATCAACCCGGCGCTGGCGCCCGTGTGCAAAAAGGTGCTCGCCGGCCCCATGAAGCCCACGCGTGGCAAGGTCGAGACCACCGACCACCCGCCCATCTACCCCACGGGCGAAGGCGATCCGTCCACGCTCGATGGCGGCCAGCGCAAGCTCTACGACCTCATCGCCCGCCGCTTCCTAGCGACGCTTATGGGTCCCGCGACCATCGAGAACACCAAGCTCGAGCTTGACGTGAACGGCGAGCCGTTCGTGGCTTCGGGCGACGTGCTTGTGACCCCGGGCTTCCGCGAGGCGGATCCGTACGGACTAAGCGCGACGAGCAGATGCCGCCGCTGGAGCAGGGCGACACGGTCGACGTGTTCGACATTAAGCTCGAGGCCAAGCAGACCGAGCCGCCCGCGCGCTACAGCCAGGGCAAGCTCGTGCAGGAGATGGAGAAGCGCGGCCTGGGTACCAAGTCCACGCGCGCGAGCATCATCGAGCGCCTGTACGCCGTGCGCTACCTCAAAAACGATCCCGTGGAGCCGAGCCAGCTGGGCATCGCCATCATCGACGCGCTGACGCAGTTTGCCCCGCGCATCACGAGCCCCGATATGACCAGCGAGCTCGACGGCGACATGACTCGCGTCGAGCGCGGCGAGGACACCGAAGAGCATGTCGTCACGCACTCGCGCGCGCTGCTGGCCGGCGTGCTCGACGAACTGCTTAAGCATACGCAGGAGCTGGGCGACGCTATCAGCGACGCCGTCACGGCCGATGCGCGCGTGGGCGCCTGCCCCAAGTGCGGCAAGGATCTGGTTATGAAGACGAGCGCCAAGACCCGCGGCAGCTTCATCGGCTGCATGGGCTGGCCCGACTGCGACGTGACCTATCCGGTGCCGAGCGGCGTCAAGGTGAGCCCGCTCGAGGGCGAGGCCGCCGTGTGCCCCGAATGCGGTGCGCCGCGCATTAAGTGCCAACCGTTCCGCCAGAAGGCCTTCGAGATTTGCGTGAACCCCACGTGCCCCACCAACTACGAGCCTGACCTTAAGGTGGGCGAGTGCAAGGTGTGCGCCGAGGCCGGACGCCATGGCGACCTGATCGCGCACAAGAGCGAGAAGAGCGGCAAGCGCTGTATCCGCTGCACCAACTACGATGACTGCGGCGTGAGCTATCCTCTGCCGGCGCGCGGTAAGCTCGAGGCGACGGGTGAGACCTGCCCCGAGTGCGGTGCTCCCATCGTGGTGGTCAACACGGCGCGCGGTCCGTGGCGTATCTGCGTCAATATGGACTGCCCGACCAAGGAGAAGAAGCCCGCCCGCGGCCGCAAGACTGCGACCAAGGCGATCACGGCGAAGAAGACCACAGCAGCAAAGAAGACTTCGACCGCCAAGAAGTCGACTGCCAAGAAGACTGCCGCGAAAAAGACGACCACCAAGAAGGCGGCCGCCGACAAGTAGCGGCGCAGCCGAAACATAGCCCAAAACAAAAACGAGCGAGGGTCCCATGATCATCGCTCGTTTTTTGCGTAGTCATTGGGGACGTTCTTGAATGACTAGTCGTTTAAGACCGTCGCATGCGACTAGTTCACTTCGACGGGTTTGGCGCCGGGATAACGCTCCTCAAAGTCTAGGCGGTACTTATTGTCATTGGTGCCCGCCACGTTGTCGCGCGACAGCGGCGCCACGATCTCATTCTTGTGGTCCGCAGGCTTGGCGTATTTCAGGCTGATCTCCCAGGCATCACAGATTGCGTCAATGCGGTGATCCAGGTCGTCGTACAGGGCGATGATGTCCTTCCAGGAGCTGTAGTTTTTGGAGCTCGTCGGGACGTCCAGGTCCTCGACGATGTCGTAATACTGCTCGATGGTGTCCTCCGTGCGCTCGGCGACGTCGGCGAGATTTTGACGGGTGGTTCGATCCTCTTCCAGATAGTTGCCGTTGAAGTTCTGCGCGCAGCCACGGACGTAGTTGTCGAGGTCTTCGAGCAGGTCGTAGTATTCGCTCAGTCGGCGGTAGAGGTTCTGCTCGGAGAGCGTTGCTTCGCCGCCATCCTCGTCGTCATCGTCATCATCGTCGTACAGGCTGTTGGGATCGCCGAGAGGCTTTAGGTCATCGTCGTCGACGTCATGGTGCAGCTTAGCTACCTCGGCAGTCGTCTGCGTGGCGGCGCTGTCGAAAGGCTTGATCACAAAGAAAACGACCAGGGCGATGATGATCGCCACCAGCACAACGATAACGGCGATAAGCGGCCCGGCGCCGCTCTTTTTGGGAGCGGGGGTCTGTGGCGAAGCGGGCGCGTATGCGGGAGCCGGCTGCTGTTGGGGCGAGCCGCTCGCGACGGGTATGCGCTGCGTGGTCTCGACGGCCGCGGGGCTTGCGGCGGGGTCGGGGCGATAGGCGAGGGGGTCGTCCGCCTTGGCTTGCGGCGTATCAAGGGAGCCGGTCTGCTCAAAAGCGGGCTGGCTATCGCTCGCGGCTGTTTGCTCAACGGGTGCACCGCACGAGGTGCAGAACTTGGCATCATCTGCAAGAAGCTTGCCGCACGAGGCGCAATACCGAGACATTGCCACTCCTTTCGCCACATTTCAATGCAATACGACGATTATACCCAGCATCCAAAATTCCCCATCATATGTTGCGGTGAAATAGGGACTGTTTGGCGGTCTCAGAGCTTCAATCAGCCCCTGTTTCACCGCAACTTTGGAAAGGCGCCTTTAGCCATTGGGGACGCGCCGAGCACTGGGGTATCATGGCTTGGTTGCTATATCTGCATTTACGCGCCTTGTAGGAAGGGGCTGCGCCCATGGCTTTTGAGCCCGCTCAACATAGCTTTATCACGCTCGAGGGCGTCGACGGCGCCGGCAAGTCCACGCAGGCGCGCCTGCTTGCCCGTGCGCTCGAGCTCGCTGGCTACCAGGTTGTGAGCCTGCGCGAGCCGGGCGGCACTGCCATCAGCGAAAAGATCCGCGCCCTGCTGCTCGACCCCGCCAATACGGCGATGGGCGACACCTGCGAGTTGTTACTCTACGAGGCGGCGCGCGCCCAGTTGGTGCACGAGGTCATAGCTCCCGCCCTCGCTGTCGGCAAGGTGGTCCTGTGCGACCGCTTCTACGATTCCACGACCTGCTACCAGGCGTTTGCCGACGGCCTCGACCGCCAGATGGTGCGCGATGCCAACAACCTGGCTGTCGCCGGTACGCATCCGGCGCTCACACTCGTCTATCACATCACGCCCGAGCAGGCGGCACTGCGCATGGCAGCCCGCGGTGCGGCCGATCGCATGGAGGCCAAGGGCATGGCCTTCCAGGAGCGCGTCTACCAGGGATTTTGCGCTATCGCTGCCGAGGAACCCGCCCGCGTAAAGCTCATCGACGCCACTGCGTCGATCGCAGACGTCTTCGCGCAGACGGTCGAGCTGGTTCGCGCGTACGGTCTCGACATTCCCCAAGACGCCGTCGCCGCCGCGCTTGCCAAGGAGGCCGAGTAACATGGCCCCCGCTCAGGCAAGCCTGCTGGCCAAGCTCGACACCCAACAGCGCGTGCGCGACTTCTTGACCAACGCCATCGCAAACGGCCGCGCATCGCACGCCTACCTGTTTTTGGGCGCGCCCGGCGCCGGTAAGCTCGACGCCGCATGGGCGCTTGCCCAGGCATTCCTGTGCGAGCAGGGCGGCTGTGGCTCGTGCGACAGCTGCGTACGCGTCGCCCGCCATACGCATCCCGACGTGCACTATTACACGCCCGAAAGTGCTACGGGCTACCTCATCGCGCAGACCCGCGAGCTGCTCGACGACGTGCCCCTGGCCCCCATCCGCGCCAAGGCAAAGGTCTACATCATCGACCGTGCCGAGCAACTGCGCGCCAACACCGCCAACGCGCTGCTCAAAACGCTCGAGGAACCGCCCGAGGGCGTCATGTTCATCCTGTTGGGCACCTCGGCCGACGTGATGCTGCCCACCATCGTGAGCCGCTGCCAGTGCGTGCCGTTTCGGCTGGTGTCGCCTACTGTGGCCGCGCAGGCCGTGAGCCGCGCCACCGGTCAGGATCTCGCGCGCTGCCGCATGGCCGTCGCCGTGGCGGGAAGCCCCACGCGTGGTATCGAGTTCCTCAAGAGCGCCGAGCGCCAGGACGCCCGTCGCCAGATGGTCCGCGCCATCGACTCGCTCATCGCCGCCGACGAGGCCGATGTGCTCAGTCGCGCCAAGTCGCTCATCGTCGCCGTCAAGGCGCCGCTCGCCGAGGTCAAGTCCACGCAGGAAAAGGTGCTCGAGCAAAATGCCGACTACCTGTCGCGTGGAGCATTGAAGCAGCTTGAGGACCGCAACAAGCGCGAACTCAACGCGCGCGAGCGTTCGGGTATCATGGAAGCGCTGGCGAGCGCGCGGACGCTCATGCGCGACGTGCTGCTGACGCTTCAGGATGAGGCGGCAGACGTTGTGAACGAGGACGTGCGTGACACGATCGGCCGGCTTGCCGCCGCGACGAATGTTGCGGGTGCCACTCAGGCGCTTGAGGCGGTTGCCACCGCTGAGCGCAACATCGCCAGAAACGTTACTCCCCAGCTGGCCATCGAGGTCATGCTGTTCGATATCAGGAAGGCACTGAAATGCCGTTAGTCGTACCCGTTAAGTTTACCTACGCCTCGCGCGACCTGTGGTTCGACCCGCAGGATCTGGATATCCTCGAGGCCGATTATGCCATTTGCTCCACCGAGCGCGGAACCGAGATCGGCCTGGTCACGGCCGATCCCTTCGAGGTGCCGCAAGACGAGATCGGTCAGCCGCTCAAGCCCGTGTTGCGCGTGGCGAGCGACATCGACCTGCAGCTTGCCGACGACCTGGCTATCCAGGGTGACGAGGCCATGGTCGACTTCCGCCGTCTGGTCAAGGAACTCGACCTCGAGATGAAGCCGGTCGGCGTCGAGTACCTGTTTGGCGGCGAGAAGGCTGTGTTCTACTTTGCTGCCGAGGAGCGCGTCGATTTCCGTCAGCTCGTCAAGGACCTGTCCTCGACGCTGCACATTCGCGTCGACATGCGCCAGATCGGCGTGCGCGACGAGACCCGCCTGGTGGGCGGCTATGCCCAGTGCGGCCAGGAGCTCTGCTGCACGCGCTTTGGCGGACAGTTTGAGCCGGTTTCGATTCGCATGGCAAAAGAGCAGGACCTGCCGCTCAACTCGTCCAAGATTAGCGGCGTCTGCGGCCGCCTGATGTGCTGCTTGCGCTACGAGTTCGAGGCGTACAAGGACTTTAAGAGCCGCGCGCCCAAAAAGAAGACGCTTATCGATACGCCGCTTGGCAAGGCGCGTATCCAGGAATATGACACGCCGCGTGAGCAGCTGGTGTTGCGCCTGGAGAACGGCAAAGTCTTTAAGGTCAACCTGGCCGACATGACCTGCTCTGAGGGCTGCAAAAAGAAGGCCGCCGAGCAGGGCTGCAACTGCCGCCCCGACTGCGTGACGCGCGATGTGCTCGAGCGTATCGAGTCGCCCGAGATGCGCCTGGCGCTTATGGAGCTCGACCGCGAGAACGGCGTCGACGTGGGCGATGGCCTGTCGAGCGCCGACCGTCTGGCGGGCACGTCGATGCCCAAGCGCCGCCGTCGCGATGCGGACGCCGATACCCGTGCCGGTCAGAGCCAGGGCGAGGGTCGCGGCCGCGGTAAGGG
>JBKTBE010000137.1:0-1450 GCA_046883645.1 Collinsella sp.
TCGAGATGAACAACCTGATCAAGCTCGAGATGGAAGGAGCGATCGGATAATGAAACAGACCACCAACACCGCTGCTACCATCCTTGAGCAGGTTAATGCGATGCCGGCTGCCACTTGGGGTTGGCTCAAGATGAACCAGACCAAGCTCGAGCTCTCTGACGAGCTTGCCGCCGCTCCCACCGAGGCCGTTGAGGTCGAGGGCTTGGACGAGCAGTTTACCGGCGTGGCAGACGCGTTTGAAGCCGCCATGGACGCTATGGCCGAGCGCTTCCCCGGGCGCCGCGCCTCCGCCCCCGGCGACGCCGCCGACCGCGCCCGCATCACGCCCGAGACCGAGCTCGACGTGCCCGCCACCTCCATCTACCAGGCCGGTGCCATCAAACTGGAGGAGGAGCTCTCCCCCGCCGAGGCCTTCGAAACCGGTATGGGCGAGGCTGCCTACGCCTACCTGGCCGAGCATGCCTCCAAGCGCATCGTTATCGATGTACCCGCATATAAGCACGCAACGGTCACCGTGCGCGTGAGCGGCGTCGACGCAGCGGCTGCGATTGCCGCTATCGACGTCATCGCCCGTCCGCAGGCAACGTTCGACCTGAACATTGCCCTGGACTCCCCCGTTGCCGGCGAGGGCGTTGTGGGCTCCGTGTTGCGCGTGTGCGCCCACGAGTACGCCACCGTCAACGTGACCCGTACGCAGACGCTCGACGATAGCTGGATCGCGCTCGACGATACCGGCCTGTTCCTGGACGAGGGCGCGCGCGTCAATGTGCAGCACACCGTCCTGGGTGCCGGCGCCAGCGCCACCGGCCTTGCCGGCGACCTGCTGGGCGACACCGCCAAGGTCACCATCGATACTGACTATCTGGGCGCCCGCGAGCAGGTGCGCGACTTTAACTACGAGCTGCGCCACCGCGGCCGCAAGACCGAGTGCGAGATCGACGCCAACGGCGTGCTGACCGGCACGTCCAAGAAGGTCTACCGCGGCACCATCGACCTCGTGCACGGCTGCAAGGGTGCAACCGGCACCGAGCGCGAGACGGTGCTTTTGGCCAACAAGGGCGTCGACAACAAGACCGTTCCCGTCATTCTCTGCGACGAGGACGACGTCGCCGGCAACCACGGCGCCACCATCGGTCACGTCCGCGACGAGCAGCTGTTCTACCTCGCCTGCCGCGGCCTTGACCAAAACGCCGCCGAGGACCTGTTCATCCGCGCCAAGCTGGAGGACGCCGCGCTTTCCGCCACCGACGAGCGCACCCGCGCCGCCGTCGTCCGCCTGGGCAACAACCTGATCGACAACTTTGAAGAGGAGCTCGCATGATCGACACCGAGCACGTTAAATGCGACACCTGTACTGCCCCCGAGCCCATGGAGCTCGACGCCAGCGACGAGGCTTCGCGCGGCTGGCCCACCGTGGACATCGAGACCAACCCCTACAAGGGCCAGTTCC
>JBKTBE010000035.1:0-21404 GCA_046883645.1 Collinsella sp.
CGCGCCCCGCAGTGCCCGCTTCCCCCGAGAACAATTATCAGTGCAGGTAGACGGCTTGCCGTTTTTCTGAAAACCGAGGTACGGTCGACCCATGCGGTTCAAACGTAGTAGATAGGCCGTTTTCGTGGCGCGGCCCCAAAACAGTCTTTTGGGACGGGTGGTATCCTTGGTAGCCCTGTGCTGCAAACGCACCTTAAACGCAAGGAGTCCCATGGATCTTATCGCCCAGCTCGCCCGCGAGCTCAACCTTAAGGCCGCCAACGTCGAGGCAGCCGTCAAGCTCATCGACGAGGGCAGCACCATCCCCTTTATCTCGCGCTACCGCAAGGAAGCCACGGGTGGCATGGACGACGTCGCCCTGCGCGCACTCGACGAGCGCCTGTCCTACCTGCGCAATCTTGAACAGCGCAAAGAGGACGTCATTCTGCTCATCGACGCCCAGGGCAAACTTACGCCCGAGCTCGAACAGCAAATTCGCGAGGCCACGCAGCTCCAGCGTGTCGAGGACCTCTACAAGCCCTACCGCAAAAAGCGCATGACCCGCGCACAGAAGGCCCGCGAGGCAGGCCTGGAGCCGCTTGCCAACATGATCATCATGCAGGCCTCGGCCAAGGGCAGCGCGCTCGACACCGCCGCGGCCTACGTCAACGAGGAAGCCGGCTTCGACACGCCCGAGAAGGCGCTCGCCGGCGCGGCGGACATCGTGGCCGAGACGGTGGCCGAAGACCCCGAGAACGTCGCCGACCTGCGCGCCTTTACGCAAAACACCGCCGACATCGTCGTCGAGGCCACCGACCCCGCCGAAAAGACTCCCTACGAGCCCTACTACAACTATGATGAGCCGCTGCGCCGTATACCCAACCACCGCGTGCTGGCTATCGACCGCGGCGAGCGCGAGGGCAAGCTTCGCGTGCGCGTGAACGTCGACGGCGCTGCCGCCACAGCGCGCCTCAGCAGCCGTTGGCCCCGCCGCCAGGGCGTCTTCGCGCCCGTCTTCGATGCCGCCATCGCCGACGGTTACAAGCGCCTCATGGCCCCCTCACTGGAGCGCGAGGCCCGCGCCAAACTCACCGTTCGCGCCCAGACCGAGGCCATCAACGTCTTTGCCAAGAATCTCGAGGGCCTGCTCTCGGCACGCCCCGTGCGCGGCGCCCGCGTGCTCGCGCTCGATCCGGGCTACCGCACCGGCTGCAAGGTCGCCGTCATGGACGAGACCGGCAAGCTGCTCGACCACGGCGTGGTCTATCCCACCAAGCCGCGCCACGACGTCGCCGGCACCAAGCGCGAGCTCGCCCGCCTCGTCAAAAAGGACAGCGTCAACACCATCGTCATCGGCAACGGCACCGCCAGCCGCGAGACCGAGGAAGTCGTCTCGGAGTTCATTGCCGAGCAGGCGCCTGGGCTGCGATACACCATCGTTAACGAAGCCGGCGCGTCGGTGTATTCCGCTTCCGAGCTCGCCAGTCAGGAATACCCCGACCTGGACGTCACCGTGCGCGGCGCCATGAGCCTGGGCCGCCGTCTGCAGGACCCGCTGGCAGAGCTCGTCAAGATTCCGCCCCAGTCCATAGGCGTCGGCCAGTACCAGCACGACCTTGACCAGGCCGAGCTCTCGCGTACCCTGGGCCATGTGGTGGAGGACGTCGTCAACCGCGTAGGCGTCGACGTAAACACCGCGAGCGCGAGCCTGCTGGGATACGTATCGGGCATTACGCCGAGCGTGGCCAAAAACATCGTGGCCTACCGCGAGGAAAACGGCGCCTTTACCGATCGTCGCCAGCTCAAGAAGGTCCCCAAGCTGGGACCCAAGGCATATCTCAACGCCGCGGGCTTTTTGCGCATTAGCGGCGGCAAGAACCCACTCGACGCGACAAGCGTCCACCCCGAGAGCTACGAGGTGGCCACGTCCGTCCTGGAACGCGCCGGTGTGGCGGCCAGCGAGCTCAGCCGCGGCGGCGTGCCCGATATCGAGCGCCGCCTGGGCAGCATCTCGACGCTGGCAAGCGACCTGGACTGCGGCACCCTGACGCTCATCGACATTGTCAACGAGCTCAAGAAGCCCAGTCGCGACCCGCGCGACGACGCGCCCGAGGTGGTCTTTAGCCGCTCGGCGCTTTCCATCGACGACCTGGAGCCCGGCATGGAGCTCAAGGGCACGGTGCGCAACGTCGTCGACTTTGGCGCCTTCGTCGACGTGGGCGTGCACCAGGACGGCCTCGTACACATCTCCAAGCTGGTCAACCGCTTTGTCAAGCACCCGAGCGACGTGGTGCGCGTCGGTGACACGGTCAAGGTGTGGGTCGAAAAGGTCGATCGCGACCGCAAGAAGATCTCGCTCACCATGGTACAGGGGAAGTAAACCGCCAAAGCAGGGGTACCCCCTGTAGTGACGTGCAAAATCGCGAGTATTCTGCAAATTCCGCCGTTCCGGATGCCTCCCAGAGGCGAAAAAGCAAAAAAACAGCCCCCGTTTTAGCGTCGTCAGAGCCAAAACGGGGGCCGTTCCATGCTTCGGTTAACTGATAAAGACCTTTACCTTGCTGAATACTCTCAATTTTGCACGGCGCAGGCGGGGGTACCTTTGCCCACGGCAGGATATAGAAGCCAAGCGCCAACTTGCTGGCAAGCTCGTGTCGGCAGTTCCGGCCTTTCCTTTGCCTAGCGCGACCCTCGCGAAGCGCGTGAGCGATAGGGAAAGGAAAGGCCGGGGCGAGCAGCCCGCGGCGTAGCCAGTGTTCGCGTTACGGCAGAATATGGAAGCCCAAAGCGGCGATATCCTTGGCAAAGCCGCGGACGGTGTCGAGCGAGACCTCGTACGGGTCGCGACCGATGTTCTTCCGCTTGGCCAGGATGCTGTTGGGCACCGTAATGATCTGGCAACCGCAGGCCTCGGCCTGGTAAATGTTGATGAGCTCGCGCGTGGACGCCCACAGGACCTCACAGTTGGGCTTGGCGGCGGCCTTCTTAACCGACTCCGTCATAAACGGAATGGGGTCGACGCCGGTGTCGGCGATGCGGCCGGCAAAGAGTGAGATGATGGACGGCGTCTCGGCGTCAACGGCTTCGACCATCTCATCGACCTGCGTAGGCGTAAAGATGGTAGTGACGTTGACCTTGATGCCGTCGGCGGAAAGCTTGCGGACCAGCTCGGCGGTGGACTCGCCCTTGGTGGTCACGCACGGAATTTTGACGTAGACGTTCTCGGCCCAGGTAGCGATCTCGCGGGCCTCGACCTCCATGGTCTCGACGTCGTCGGCAAAGACCTCAAACGAGACGGACACATCGGTGATGTGAGCCAGGACCTCTTTGGCAAACGCGCGGTAATCCATCACGCCGCCCTTCTTCATAAGGGACGGGTTGGTCGTGAAACCCTGAACGTTGCCGTTCTCGTACATGTCGAGCATGCCTTCGAGGTTTGCACCGTCAGCGAACACCTTGATTGCCATCTGCCTGATTCCTTTCGTTAGCATACGGCCGATAAACTGCTAAACACTTTACCTACGTTTATCAAGGCGTGAGCTGCGGTTTTTTATCTTCTCGGCGAACGGTATAAACACCTCAGTGTTTGGATTGATAAATCGATTGAGCATGCAAAAGCAAAGAGTCGCAGTTTGAGCAAACGTCAGAACGCGGGATTCATTAGATGAGGCCGAAATGCTGCATCGCTGTGACGGTGCCGTCGTGTGCGACATCGTCGGTCACGTAGTCGGCGACTGCTTTGACCTCGGGCATGGCGTTACCCATGGCCACGGCTGTCTCGACGGCGGCGAGCATGCCCAGGTCGTTGCCCGAATCGCCGAAGCCAAAGGTGCGCGCATTTCCCTCGCGGTCCAGATACGCCAGCGCTCGCGCCACGCCCACGCCCTTGTCAATGACTCTGGGACTCAGCTCGCGATTCTGACCACCGGTGTTGCACAGCTCAAACTCGCAATCGATAAAGCCGTCACCGTTATCTACGCGCGCCAAGCTGGGCGCGTTGAGGCACACCTTGCCTACGCGCAGACGGCCGTCGACGCGCATTTCCTCGGCGCTGTGCACCACAGAAGTACCGATCAGAGACGACTGCTCATCGCCCGCGGGTTCCAGGGCAAAAGTAGCCACGTTGGTCTCGAAAAAGGCCTCAATCCCTGCCGCGGCCATACGGCGTGCAAGCTCCTCAACAATGTCTTCGTCAAAGCAGTCCTCATACACCACGCGGCCCTCGACCTCGAGCGTGGCGCCCGCCATGGCAACGACGCCCGCGGGGTCGAGCGCACGCAAGCTATCGGCGATGAGCCACAGGGGGCGACCCGTGCAGATAAACGCCTTGTGTCCCGCGTCGCGCAGACGATGAAACGCCTCGACGACCGCCTGCGAGGGGCGAACCGCCGAAAAGTCCTTGTCGGTCATGTTGTCGGGATCGAACGACGTCAGCGTGCCGTCCACGTCAAAAAAGAGCACGGCGGAATCGGGGCATGCATCAATCATATGGGTTCCTTTCGAGGATAAGGGCAAACGAAGCATCCATCATATAATGGAGCGACGCAACCAGAGAGGTCACCCATGGAATTTTACGCAAGCTGCCCCGAAGGCTTTGAGTCCGCACTCGCCGATGAGCTTAAACGCCTCGGGCTTTCGCATGTTCGCCGGCTGAAGGGCCGCGCCACGTTTGAGGGCGAGCTCGAAGAAGGCTACCGCGCCTGTCTGTGGTCACGCCTAGCGAGCCGCGTGTTTGCGGTGCTCGGGCGCTTTGAGGCGCAGGATGCCGATGAGCTGTACGATAGCGTTTACGACATCGCCTGGGAGAACATCGTCCGCCCCGGCGCCACCATCGCCATCACCGCCCGCGGCGTGACCGAGCAGCTGCGCAACACGCGCTTCTCGGCCCTGCGCGCCAAGGACGCATTGTGCGACCGCTTGGCCGAAACCACGGGCCGTCGCGCCGATGTCAACGCCACCGATCCCGATGTTCACCTGCTGCTTTCGCTGCGTCAGCGCCGCGCGAGCATCAGCCTGGACCTTTCGGGCGATCCGCTGTTCAAGCGTCTGCCGCCCGCAGCGACCCGCGCCGGCGAGGGTACGCACGTGCTGCGCCCCGACTACGCCGCCCTGGTGCTGGCGCAGGTCGGCTGGACCGCACTGTGCGAGCGCGAGTTAACGGCTGACGATTACGAGAATGAAGCCCTTCCCACGCTGATCGATGCCTCGTGCGCCGGCGGCGGTCTGCTGCTGGAGGCCGTGAACATTCTGACCAACCGCGCCCCGGGCGCCGCACGCGAGCGCTGGGGCTTTGAGGGCTGGCAGCTACACGACGCCGCCCTGTGGGAGCAGCTGCTTGCCGAGGCGCGCGAGCGCGAGACGGCAGCGCGCGAGCGCCAGGCGCGCATCGTGGCCGTAGACATCGACCCCGCCGCCCGCAAGACTGCCGAGCGCATGGTCAAGTGCGCCGGCTACAAGCGTTTTGTCGACTTTTGCGCCGCCAAGTCCGCCACCGTGCTGGACCATGCTGGCGCCGTCGCCGGAGCCGCCGTAGTCGCAGACACCACCGAGACACCGCTTTCACTCATGCACGACGCCATGACGCTGGTCGGCGAGCTGCGCCGCGCGCCCGAGCTCGCTTCGGCACCGGTCGCCGCGCTCACCCGCGACGGATTGCTGGCCCGCGCGCTCCACGCCGAGCCCAAGCGCTCGATCGCCGTCATGCCCAACAACGAGGAGGCGGCTATTGAGATTTGGCCCTCGCTCGACCACGCCGCCGCGGCATTTGAAGCAGCGATCAGCGCAGATGCCGAGGAACAGACCGCAGACGCTCATGACGAAGCCGCCGATACTCCCACGCCCGAACCTGCCGCCACGCTCGACCTGGGCGACGGCAAGCCGCTGCCCGTGCTCATTCCCGAGTCTGAGCAGTTCGCCAACCGCCTGCGCAAGAATGCCCGCCTGCGCCGCAAGTGGGCCAAGCGCGAGGGCGTGAGCTGCTACCGCGTCTACGATGCCGACCTGCCCGACTACTCCGCCGCCATCGACCTGTACGAGGGCTGCCCGCAGACGCCGGGCCGCTGGCTCGTCATCGCCGAATACGCCGCGCCCAAGACCATCGACCCCGCACTGGCCCAGGCCCGTATGCTCGACATTCTGGCCATCGCGCCGCGCATCCTAGATGTTCCCGCCGAACACGTGCACGCCAAGGCCCGCATGCGTTCGCGCGGCGGCTCGCAGTACGGCAAGCAGGGCGCCGGTAAGGGCGCATCAGGCGAGCGAGCCAATATCGCACGCCGTCGTCTGCCGCTTATCGAAGAGGGCGGCCTTACCTTTGCCGTCAACTTTGACGACTATCTGGACGTCGGCATCTTCCTGGATCACCGCGTCACCCGCAACCTGGTGCGCGAGCACGCCAAGCAGGCGCGCCGCTTCCTCAACCTGTTTGCCTACACCGGCACCGCCACCTGCTATGCGGCAGACGGCGGCGTCGAGGAGACTGTGACGGTCGACCTCTCCAACACCTATCTGGACTGGGCCGAGCGCAATATGCGCCAGAACGGCTTTGTGGGTCCGCAGCATCATTTTGTGCGCGACGACGTGCTCGCCTGGATTCGCGACCAGCGCCAGACGCGCAACCGCTGGGACCTGATCTTTGTCGACCCGCCCACGTTCTCGAACTCGTCCAAGATGGGCCGTCGCACCTGGGATGTCCAGCGCGACCATGTTGAGCTTTTGGCCGGCGTGTCGCGCCTGCTCGCACAGGGCGGCCATGCCATCTTTAGCTGCAACCTGCGCGGCTTCCGCCCCGAAACGCGCAAGCTCGCACGCGCGGGCGTGGTGCTGGAGGACATTACGGCACAGACCATCCCCGAGGACTTCGCGCGCAACCAGAAGGTGCACCACTGCTATATCGTGCGCCGCCTGCCCATCGAGGATGCCATGGCCGAGGTCGGCTTTAGCGCCGAGGAGATTGCAGAGCGAACCGAGGAACTGCGCAATCCCGAGGCCCGCAAGCCCCGTGCGGCAGTACCCGCGCACGCGCAGGCCGGCAACGGCAAGTCGAACTTTGCCGGCAAACCCTCTCCTGCCGGCAAGCTCAAAAAGAAGAAGTTCTACGCCAGCAAGCCCAAGGGCAAATAAAAAAGTTGCGGTGGAATACGGACTGTTTTGCCTGGAATTAGGCAAAACAGTCCGTATTTCACCGCAACTCATATTGGGACGGTGGTTGGCGATCTAGCCTTGGGTAACTAGGCGGTAGCCAATGCCTACGTGGGTTTGGATGTAGCGCGGATGCGCGGGGTCGGACTCGATCTTCTTGCGCAGCGTACCCATAAAGACGCGCAGGCTTGCCAGGTCGCTCTTAGTTGCCGTGCCCCAAATCTCATGCAGGATAAACTGGTGTGTCAGCACCTTGTCGGCGTTATGCGCCAGCAGGCACAGGAGCTTATACTCGATCGGCGTCAGATGCAGCTCCTCGCCATCCATCGTGGCGATGCCGGCATCAAAATCGATATGCAGCTCACCGGTATCGAACGAGCCCTCGGAGGCAACACTGCCCGTTTGCGCATACGAAAGGCGCCTGAGCGTCGTGCGAATGCGCGCGAGCAGTTCCTCGACCGAAAACGGCTTGGTCAGATAGTCGTCGGCGCCGGCATCGAGCGCGCGGATCTTGTCCGCATCCTCGCTGCGCGCCGAGACCACGATGATCGGCATGCCCGACCATGCGCGCACCGACTCCACCACCTTGACGCCGTCCATATCGGGCAGACCCAGATCGAGCAGCACAATGCTCGGTGCCTGCGATGAGGCGGCGGCGATGGCGGCATGGGCGGTCTCCACGGCCATATGACGCAAGCCGTGCGCCTCGAGCGCGGCAACGATTAAGTTGCGAACGGCGGGATCGTCCTCAACGACCAAGATAAGCGGTTTTACGGCAGAGTTCGGCACAGCGCTACTCCTTATCAAACGAAACGTCGGCGACGGGAAGCTCAATCGTAAAGACCGAGCCGTGCGGGTCCGCCGCGGCAACCTCTATGCTACCGCCATGCGCCAATGCAATGGAGCGGCAGAGCGAAAGTCCCAGGCCCACGCTACGGTGGCTGTCGGCAAGACCGTGGTTGGCGGTGTAGAACGACTCAAAGATCCGCTCGCGGTCCTCGGGCGCAATGCCCGGGCCGTCATCGGCCACCGAGCACGCCACGCGTCCATCGTCGACGCCAATCGAAATCACGATATGCGAGCCTGCGGGCGTATAGGTGATGGCATTGTTCACCAGATTGACCACCAGCTGCACCATCAGGCGCGCATCGACGTTAACGAGCGCCGGCTCGTCGCACGGCACCACCTTAAGGTCGTGCTCGCGCACGGCAGGGTTCACGTGGCGCAGTGCCTCCTCGACGATATCGTCCATGAGCTCGAGCGTGGTCGACAGGCGCATGCCGCCACCCTCGAGCTTGGTGATAGCGAGCAGATTCTCGACAGTGGCGTTGAGCCATTGCGCATCCGAGCGAATGGACAGGAGCAGGCCGCGGCGCGTCTGGGCGTCGAGCACGGCGGTGCCGGTCGAGCCCTGGTCGAGCAGCACGTCGGCATTACCCGAAATACTGGTGAGCGGTGTGCGCAGGTCGTGCGAGATGGAACGCAGCAGGTTGGCGCGCAGCTGCTCGTTTTTGGCGAGCACCGCCGCCTCCTCGCGGGCCTCCATGGCGCGGGCGCGATCGAGTGCCAGCTCGCCTTCGCTCACGATGGCATCGGCAAGTGTCCGCTCCTCGTGCGTCAGCACGTCGGGCTCGGCAACGATAGCCAGCACGCCCACCACCGAGGCGGGGTCGCCCGAGCGCACGAAGCCGTCGCCCGTGCGAACCGTCAGGTAGATGCCATAAAACGCCGAACCGCCAAACGTGGCGTCGAGCGGCGTTCCCACGTAGGCGGACGCCGAGAGCCTCGGCGGCATCTGCGGCGCCAGCTCGTGCACCGGGGCGGCATCGCCCACGGCCGTGTACGTCGCACGCGGCAGCAGGTCATCGCCCTCGGCGTCGGCGCTGTACCACACAACCGGACAGCCCGAAAGACGCGCCAGCTGCGTGGCCATGGCGTGAACGATCTGATGCTGATCGGCGCACCGCTGCAGCATGCGGTTGGTCTCGAGCACCATATGCGTGCGGCGGTCGCTGGCGGCAGCCTGTGCCAAGGCGCGGCGCAGGGCCAACGCAATCGAGCTCGACACAAGCGAAACCACGAACATGATGAAGAACATGCCGGGATAGCCGCGGTCGATAAGCGACAGCGAGTAGCGCGGGTCGACAAACAAAAAGTTGTAGAGCGCCACGGCGGCAGCCGAGCTCAGCAAGCAATACAGGCGACTCCAGGTAAAGAATGCGCACAGCTGAACGGCGAACACATAGACGATCATGATGCTCGGCGCGAGACCCGGATGGTCGAGCAGCGCGCCCACAATCGTCGCCGCGACCAGCAGCCCCACCGATACGCAGGCGTCATACAGAGGGCCGCGGCGCGTCAGCGTTGTGCGCCGCCACCAAAAGTTATCGGCAATATCGCCGTCCGTACGGACGTCCATCAGCGTCCCGCCCCTCTCTCAAAAACAAAAACCACCACAAAGGGGACAGGCACCTTTGTGGTGGTTTCCCTTGTGGTGGTTCTAAGTGTAAAGCCTTCTACGACCGGCAGCCGCTAGACAAACAGCACGTGCGCGAGCAGTGCGCACATGCACACCGCTCCAAATACCAGTGCCACGATCGAAATCACGCGATCGGCCATGTCCATGTTGGCACGATTCGTAAAGAACCGATCTTCGGCGGCGTCGACGCGCGCCTCACGCACCATTTCGACCACCGCCTCGCGGCCATCGAGCGCCTTTGTATCCATGTTTGCCTCCCAAGCCTCATGCTTATCCATCAAAAGCCAACTCTGTGTAGCCGCCGACGTCTACGGCCGCTCATTGGGAGCCAGGCGCTGCATCTTATTCACGGCCTTGAACTTGGTGAACAGCGGCACGTACTCAAAGCTCACGTTGGAGTTCTCCAGGCCGTACCAACGCGCGGGCGTGCCGGCGGCGCGGCGGATGATGTACTTGAGCGTGATGGCCGTACGCTCGCTGGGCTCCACATCGCTTTCGGGCGCCAGAAGCTTACGGATCAGGACGAACTTGAACGTGCCGATGTTACCCGGATCCTTGTAGACCGAGTAGTCATGCGTCTGCGGCGGCAGCTCGCCGGTGGCAGCCAGGTCCTGAACAACCTGACGCAGGTAGGCATTGACGCGCTGGTTGATCTTGTAGCCCAGGTACAGATGCACGCGGAACACGTAGTCGGTGCCGAACGTCTCGACCGAATAGGCAAAGGTATGCGGTTCGTCCATGGTCTCGACATTCACAAACCACCAGGCGCGGGCGCGCTTGGGATGCTTATCCAAGATCGAGTAAACGATATCGCGGTCGATGTAGTCGGTATGGGTGTCCTTGGTCAGGTACACGATGTTGTCGCTCATGCGCTCGTAACGGTCGTCGTCGCGCAGGCGCTTGAGCTGCGGCAGGTAGCTGCGCAGCGGCAGCAGCGTAAACTGGCGCTGCTCGACCGCCGTGCCGTTGTACCAGCACACCATAATGCCCATGATGAGTGCAGCCATGAGGATGGTGAAGTAGCCGCCGTGGAAGAACTTGGTGAGCGAGCTCACGAAGAAGAAGCCTTCGAGCAAAAGGAAGAAGGCCGCGAAGATCCACGGAGCAACCTTGAGCTTGCGCTCCTCGTGCAGGTAGAAGAAGAGCAGCAGCGTGGTGCACATCATAGTCAGCGTAATGGCAAGGCCGTAGGCGGCTTCCATATGCGCCGAGTTCTGGAACAGCAGCACCACGATGACGCAGCCCACGAGCATGACGTTGTTGACCATGGGGATGTAGAGCTGGCCCTTGGTCTCGGCAGGGTAGAAGACCTGCATGTGCGGCATAAGGTCCAGACGGCTGGCCTCGGACACCAGCGAGAATGCGCCGGTGATGAGCGCCTGCGAGGCGATGATGGCCGCAACGGTGGAAAGGCCTACGGCAAACGGGCGCAGGCCCGGGGCGAGCATCTGGTAGAACGGGTTGAGGTCGGCAATGCCCATGAGCTCGGGGTTGGCAGCGTTGTTCATAAGCCAAGCGCCCTGGCCCATATAGGAAAGCAGCAGGCAGCACTTAACGAACGGCCAGGTGGCGTAGATGTTGCCGCGGCCGACGTGGCCCATGTCGGAGTAGAGCGCCTCGGCACCGGTGGTGGCGAGGAAGCAGCTGCCCAGAATCATGATACCCGCGTGGTTGTTGGGGCTCAGCAAAAAGGCGATGCCGCGCACCGGGTTGAGGCACAGCAGCACGGCGGGGTGCTGGAAGACAAAAAACAGACCCGTGCCGCCCAGGAACAGGAACCACAGCGTCATGATGGGGCCAAAGGCGTGACCGATCTTGGCCGTACCGATGCGTTGCACCAAAAAGAGCGCGATGATGATGGCGAGCGTAATGGCGACGACGCGGCCCTGGTCATCGCCCAGCACGGCATGGACCGCCGGGATGGTGCGCAGGCCCTCGATGGCTGTGGTAACGGTAACGGCCGGCGTCAGGATGCCGTCGGCGAGCAGCGCGGCGCCACCCAGCATGGCGGGGATGATAAGCCACTTGCCGCAGCGCTTGACCAGGCTGTACAGGGCAAAGATGCCGCCCTCGCCATGGTTATCGGCGCGCAGCGAGATGAGCACATACTTGATGGTGGTCAGCAGCGTGACCGTCCACACGACAAGGGAGAGCGCGCCGAGCACGAACTCCTCCGTCACGCTTCCGATGCCGCCGTTGCCGGCAACGAGCGCCTTGGTTACATACATAGGGCTGGTGCCGATATCGCCGTACACCACGCCCAGCGTGACGAGCATCGCCGAGATGCTCACAGGAATCGCAGCGTGCGAGGCTGCCTCCTTGGTCTTTTGTTCCATAAGCCGGTTTCCTCCCAACTTTAATGTTCGAAGGGATTATAGATAATCGGCCCATGTTTGAATGGCACTGTTTTCCCAGCTAGATAAACATTTATACGGCCTTTAGGCCACCACGGCGATATGGAATGCGGCAAAGGGACTGTCCCTTTGCCGCATCTGTCATTTTCCGAGCCAATTTTTGAACCACCACTCCATGGAACGGCTCATCTCGGCCATAAAGGGGCTCGTGTGCTTGCGGGTGTAGATATCCACCACGCGCTCGCCCACCTCGCGGGCATGTGGACGGAACATCGCGTCCATCTCGGCCACCTGCGCGTCCATGGTCGCGGCATCGGCCCGGCGATAGCGCTCCTCGTGCACCAGGTTCACCACGGGATGCGCAATAGCCGGGCGCTCCTTGCGGGGCGTGCCGATGATGAGCATCGACAGCGGCATGGTATAGGGCGGCAGATCGAGCAGCTCGGCAACTTCCTCGGCATTCTCGACGATATCACCGATATAGCAGCTCCCCAGGCCCAGAGCCTCGGCGGCAACCACGGCGTTTTGCGCGGCGATCACGGCGTCCTGGGCCGCGATGGCAAAGTCGCCCAAACCCGGCGCGCGGCGGGGCGCCTTACCCGTGCGCTCGACAAACTCGGGCTCAAAGCAGCCCACGTGCTCAAACAGATCGATCCACTTGGCATAATCGACCACAAATATCAGTGCCCAGGGCGCCTTGGCGATCATGGGCTGGTGGTCGCACAGGTCGGCCAGGCGGTCGAGCGTTGCCTGCTCGCGGATGCTCACGATGGAATACATCATCATGGCGCCCGCCGACGGCGCACGACTCGCCGCATGCAGAATCGCCGCCCGCTGCTCGTCGGTCACCGCCACGGGACGGTCATCGTCATCACGCGCGAAGGCACGCGTGGAGGAACGGTGCTCCAACGTGTCCAGCACCGCATTGCCCGTCGTCTCGACCGGATAGCCGCACGTATCCACAGCCTTGGTGCAAACCTGCTCGTTCATCGCCTCATCCTCGCTAATTCTTTAAGAAGCCTTTACGTTTCCGTGTAATTCCCGTCCATTATCGCGCAGGTCGCCACTCCATTGCGCCACACCGCCACACGTGCGCGTTAATATGGCTGGTTGTTGTGCGCAGCCACCAATTGCAGCGCATATCTTGGTAACAATCGGGTAAACCCCCGCTTTCGTAGGTTTTAGTTTGTGAGGAGTCTCAGCATGTTCGCTGCCGCCATCTCGCTCGTCGGTCTTGCGGCGACCGTCTACCTTGTCTTGCGCGAGGCCAAGGCCATTCGCGCTCAGTCGGGCACCGTTGCCAAAAGCGCTCTTGGGTGGAGCGTCGCCTTCGGCCTGTTCCAGCTCTTTTTGACCATTTGGGGCGCCATTGGCCTCGTCGCCCAAAACGAGCCGCTCGCCTTTGTGATGCTCATCCTAACCAACGCCATCCTCACCGGCTGCGCTTGGGCCAGCATCGCACGCGACCGCATCGCCCCGCGCGTCTTTGCGTTCGCCGCGCCCGACGCCCCCGCCCCCACCGGCAAGCTCGCCCGCCTGCGCGGCGCCTTTGTGGGCAAACCGCTCGTCGCCGCTGTCTTGTGCCTGCTGCTCGCCGGCGTCTTTGCGCTGCTGGGAATGGAAGTCTCGTCCAACCACGACTTTACCTGGGTCTACCCCCTGTGCATCCTGCTCGAGTGGGCCATCATCACCGTGCTCATGACCGGCTTGTTCTTCCTATTCCAGCGCCACGGCGCAGCTCCCGCGGTCCTGGCCTTTGCCCTCTTTGTCCTGGGCATTGCCGAGTTCTTCGTCATCACGTTTAAATCCATGCCCATCCAGCCGGGCGACCTTTCGGCCATCTCCACCGCCGCCGCGGTCGCCGGCAACGGCTACACCTTCTCGATCTCGCTGTTCTGCGTGCTGTCCATGGGCTTTACCGCCATCGCCATGCTGCTGTGCGAGTACGCCGGCCTGGTGGCACCGCACCGTCAGAAGGGTGCCGCCAACGCCAAGCGTATGCTGCTCACCAACCTGCTCGTGGCAGTGCTGTGCCTGGGCGGCGTAACCGCGCATGTCACGCTCATCGACTACTACAACACCCTCGGCATCACCGTCTACACCTGGCGCCCGCTCGAGAGCTACTGGCGCGAGGGCTACCTACCCGCCTTTATTAGTGCGGCGCAGTCCATCAAGCCGCCCAAACCCGCCGACTACTCCGTCGACGATGCCAAGGCCACGCTCAAAAAGTACGCCAAGGCCTACGACAAGTCCGACGCGGCCAAGAGCGACGAGCGCGCCGCCGCAAAGGAGCAGTTCGACAGCGAGAAGCCCACGGTCATCGCCATCATGAACGAGACCTTCTCGGATCTATCCATCTACCAGAATATGCGCGCCGGCTACGAGGGCCCGCAGTACTTTAAGAGCCTGTCCAACTGCCTCAGCCGCGGCAAGCTCTACGTGAGCGCCTACGGCGGCGGTACCGCCAATACCGAGTTTGAGTTTATGACCGGCAACTCCATGGCCAACCTGGGCTCGGGTGTGTACCCCTACACCATCTACAACATGGAAACGACCGGGAACCTGGCAGAGCAGTTAAAGTCGCTCGGATATTCCACCACAGCCATGCACCCCAACCACGCGACCAACTGGAACCGCGAGAACGTCTACAAGGACTTTGGCTTTGACCAGTTCCTGTCCATCAACGACTTCCAGGGAGCCGACACCCTGCGCGGCATGGTGACCGACCAGGCTACCTACGACAAGATTCTCGAGTTGCTCGACCAGAACGCCGATCCGCAGTTTATCTTCGACGTGACCATGCAGAACCACTCGGGCTACGACACGGGCCTGCTGCCGGTCGACAAGCAGATGCATCTCAACATCGACACAACCGACCTGGACGCCAAGACCGTTGAGGACGGCACGCTGTCCGATGTCGACGAGTACGTCTCGTGCATCGAGCAGTCCGACCAGGCGCTTCGCTACTTCCTCAACGCCCTGAGCAAACTCGATCGCAAGGTGGTCGTGGTGTTCTGGGGCGACCACCAGCCGTTCTTCCCGTCCAAGTTCAACGATAAGTGGTTTACCGGCGAGGACGATGCCACGCACCAGGAACGTCTGTGGCAGACCGACTACATCATTTGGGCTAACTACGACGTTGCCGGTTGCGACCAGACGAGCGAGGTCGACGACCTGTCCACCAACTACCTGTCCACCCAGCTTATGCAGCTGATCGGCGCCCCGCTTTCCGACTACCAGAAGGCGCACATGACGCTGCGCGAGTCGCTGCCCGCTATCAACTCGGTGGGCTACGAGGACGCCAGCCTGCGCTGGGCGCTCTCCTCCAACGTCACCGGCGACGACGCCGCCGCAGCAGCCGCCACCAAGGCGCGCGAGGATTACGCCAAGATGCAGTATTACGAGATGTTCCGCGACGGCAAGAACGTCTACACCGAGCACTTCCAGACCGAGGCCAACGAGACCGACCCCAACCTGGCACCGGGCACGACCAAGATCAAGTAGCGGGTCGCTGCTAATTCACAACTGAAACGTCTGTCCGGGCGGAGGCATATAAGGTTCCCTGCTCGGACAGTCCTGCGCAAGACGGAGGCCACATTAAGTGGCCTCCTTTGCGTGCGGAACTCGCGATGAACCTTATATGCCTACGCCCGGACAGACGCCCTGTTGTTGGAGCGCGGCTTGTCATGGGGGGTATCCGCAACATATATAAGTTGAAGGCCACGTCTTGTGGCCTTTTTTGCATCCGGAAACCGTGTCCCAGAATTCACGTCCGGAATGGGATGCAGTTTCCGCTTGTGGCTCCGTTGGGAAACTGCATCCCATTCCAAAGGCAAATTCTGGGACGCACTTTCCGAAACCCCATCCATCCGGAAAGCCCGTCCCACTCTGAATACATCCAGCGAACGCATGAGAGCGTGTCATCCAGGACAGCCTCGTCATCGTGGTGATGGAAAATGTCACCCCAAACGCTTGCCACGGTTGCGCCTATGAGTGTCAAGAAAAAAGCCTCGAGAATTTCGAGGCTTTCACATTTGTATTGTTTTGCACGAAGGACCGCGAACGACGAAGCTACTCGCCCAAAACGGCCTTTTTGGCGGCTGCAGCCATGTTGTCCAGATCTTCCTTGGTGGGATGGTCCTTCGCGGCAACCCAGTTGTCGAGCAGCATCTTAAATCGGGCGTTGTCGGGATCTTGCTCGAGCATGGCCTCGTAGCGCTGCTTGACCGCGGGGCCCATCTTGCCCTGGCACATCGCCCAGCCCGCAAGCTCGGCATCCCCAGCCAAATTGGAAGTTACGCGGTCGATAATCTGCTGGTAGTAGCTCTGGTCGGCGCCAAAGCCGCAGGTGCCGAACAGGAAGACGCGCTTGCCGTGTAGGGCAGAAAGCAATGCCGCGACCGAAGGCGTGCAGGCGCCCTTGTCGCACCAAAAACCGACGAGCACGGTATCGGCCGCGCAAGCCCCCTGCGCCTCGCACTCGACCTGCTCGGCATCCGCGTCATCGCTCAGCGCAGCAGCGTGGATAAACTCAACGCCGGCAGCCTGCAGGGCGCGCTTGATTGCACCCGAAACCATCCTGGTATTACCGCTCTTGCTGTTAACCACCAAAGAGCACGTCATAGTCACGTTGCCTCGTATCCCCCAAAACTAAAGCCACTAATGCAATTTATTAGATGAATATCTTAGTACTAACGTGACAGATGTAAACCACCGTCTGTCGATTGATTAATTTGCCCCACGGGCTTGCTCACTGGGCAAACTGGCTGCGGTAGAGTTCGGCGTAGAAGCCGCCTGCCGCTAGCAGCTCGTCGTGCGTGCCACGCTCGATAATCTGCCCGTCGCGCATGACCAGGATGCAATCGGCGTTACGGATCGTCGATAGGCGGTGCGCCACGACAAAGCTCGTGCGACCGGCCATGAGCTCGTCAAATGCCGCCTGCACCTGCAGCTCGGTGCGCGTATCGATGCTCGAGGTCGCCTCGTCCAGCAGCAGAATCGCCGGGTCGGTGAGCATGACGCGCGCGATGCACAGCAGCTGCTTTTGGCCCTGGCTAAACGTGCCACCGTCCTCGCCGATCACCGTATCGTAGCCGCCTGGCAGCTGCACGATAAACTTGTGCGCATGCGCGCGCTTGGCCGCCTCGATAACCTGCTCGCGCGTGGCGTCAGGACAGCCGTAGGCGATGTTTTCCGCCACCGTGCCCTCGAACAGCCAGGTGTCCTGCAGCACCATGCCAAAGGCGCGGCGCAGGCTCTCACGCGTGTAGTCGCGCGAGGAATGCCCGTCGACCACGATGCGCCCGGCATCGATGTCGTAAAAGCGCAGCAGCAGGTTGATGAGCGTCGTCTTACCGCAGCCCGTGGGGCCAACGAGGGCAAACCGCATACCGGGCTTGGCGTCGATGCAGATGTCCTGCAGCAGCTTGCGGTCGGGCACGTAGCTAAAGTCCACATGCTCAAAGGCGACCTCACCCTGCGGGGCTGTGAGTTCAACGGCATCCGCGGCATCGGGCTCCTGCTCGCGTGCATCGAGCAGCGCAAACATGCGGCGCGCCGAGGCATAGGCCGTCTGGATCTGCGTGATGACGTTGGTGACCTCGTTGAACGGCTTGGTGTACTGGTTGGCGTAAGACAGGAAGATCTGCACACCGCCCACCGTGAGCGCCGCGGGCACGCCCGTAATCACGCCAACGCAGCCGATCACGGCCACCACGGCATAGATGATGTTGTTGATAAAGCGCGTGCCGGGGTTAGAGAGCGAACCCATAAACTGCGCGCGCTCACCCGCGGTGTAGAGCTCGGCGTTGAGGGCGTCGAAACGCTGCTGCGCGTTCGGTCCATAGGCGAAGGCGTCCACGAGCTTTTGCTCACCCACATACTCCTCGATATGGCCGCCCAGCTGGCCCTGAATGCGCTGCTGCGCTGTAAAGCTCTTGTTGGAGAGCTTGGCGATGGCGCCCGCCGCAAAGATGGAAAGAGGTGTGACAAGCACCACCACGAGCGTCATGGTCAGGTTGATGGAGAGCATAAACGCGAGCGTGCCCACGATAGTGATGACTCCAGTAAAGAGTTGCGTGAAGCCCTGCAGCAGACCGTCGCCGACCTGGTCGACGTCGTTGACCACGCGGCTCATAAGGTCGCCGTGGGCATGGCTGTCGATAAAGCTGAGCGGCATGCGGCTGAGCTTGTCGCTCGCCTCCACGCGCATGTCGCGCACCGTCTCGTAGGACAGGCGGTTGACGCAATAGCCCTGCAGCCACTGGAAGGCTGCGGCCCCCACCACGACGAGCGCGAGCTTGGTGACAAGCGGCGGCAACGCATCGAAATCCACCTGGCCCGTCGCGACGATGAGATCGATGCCCTCGCCAATGAGGATGGGCGTATAGAGCTGTAGGATCACCGAGACGGCGGCGCTCACAAACGACGCCGTAAACGAAATACGGTGCGGACGGACGTAGCCCATCAGGCGGCGGGTCACCGCGCCCACGGGATAGCGCTCAGGGTCGCCGGGCTGGCGTGGGCCGTCGCCCAGGTCGTTGAGGTTATCGTTACCGGACACGTTGGCCGTCATCGTGGCGACCGAACCGGAAGAAGTATACGGATTCATCTAGCAGCCCTCCTTTGCGCAGACGGACGCGGAGGCGATTGGGGCGGACGCGGGCGCCGCGCTCCCCTGCTGGCCCTCGAGCTCCTCGCGGCGCAGCTGCGACTGGCAAATCTCGCGATAGAGCTGGCAGCCTGCGTAGAGCTCGTCATGCGTGCCCAGGCCTGCAACCGAGCCGTGGTCAAGTACGCAGATCATATCGGCGTCGCGCACGGTCGAGACGCGCTGGCTCACGATGACGGTCGTGAGCGGCAGCCCGCCCTCGGCGACACCGCGCACGCTGCGCTCGCGAATGGCATGGCGAAGCGCCGCGTCGGTCTTAAAGTCGAGCGCCGAGGCGGAGTCGTCCATGATCAGAACCTGCGGCGAGCCCACTAAGGCGCGCGCGATGGTCAGGCGCTGGCGCTGGCCACCGCTAAAGTTCTTGCCGCCCGCCTCGACCGGGGCGTCGAGCCCCTGCGGCTTGTTGCGCACGAACTCGCTCGCCTGCGCCATATCGAGCGCCGCCCAGAGCTCATCGTCGGTCGCCGACTCGTCACGCCAGGTCAGGTTGCTGCGAATGGTGCCGCTCACCAGCGACGTGCGCTGCGGGACGGTCGCGACCACATGGCGCAGCTGGTCGAGCGGCCAAGTGCGCACGTCGGCACCCATCACGCTCACGCTGCCGGTGCCCGCATCGTACAGGCGCGGGATAAGCGAGACGAGCGTGGACTTACCGCTGCCCGTACCGCCGATAATGCCGAGCGTCTTGCCCAGCGGGAGTTCCAGCGTCACATCGTTGACAGCATTGGCCGCGCCGGCGCCAAACGAGAAGCTCACATGGCTCAAGCTCAGCGCAGGAACGGGAGCGACATTGCCCGGCTTGGGCAGCGCGACCGGCTGGTTGCCCTCGTCGGTGATGCTCGGCACGCAATTGAGCACCTCGTTGATACGTGACGCACTGGCGCTCGCCTTGGTAAAAACCACGACCAGGTTGGCGACGTACACGATGGAGGTCAGGGTCTGCGTCATGTAGTTCACAAACGCCATGACCTGACCCTGCGTGAGCTCGCCCACGTTGACCTGGATGCCGCCCACCCACAGGATGGCGCACACGCCCAGGTTCATCACGAGAAACGTGACAGGGTTGAGAATCGAGGAGAGCTTGCCCACCGCGATGGCAGTATTGGCCTGGTCATCGGCAGCCTGGGCAAAACGCTCGCGCTCGTGATCCTCGCGCACAAACGCGCGGACCACACGAGCGCCCGAAAGCCCCTCGCGGCAAATGAGCGCAATGCGGTCGAGCTTTGCCTGCAGCTGCTTGTAGTACGGAATGCAGCGCGCCATGACAAACCAAAACACCAGGCCGATGGCGGGCGTGCAGATTAAAAAGATAATGCCGAGCTTAAGGTCGATGGCGAGGGCCGCAACCATGGAGCCCACCGCCAGGAAAGGCCAGCGGATAAGCATGCGCACGCCCAGCGCCACGGCGAGCTGCACCTGATTGACGTCGTTGGTGATGCGCGTGATGAGCGACGGCGTGCCAAAGCGATCGAGCTCGGCATAGCTCAGCTTATTGATGTGCCCGTAGAGCGCGCCGCGAATATCGGTGCCCATGCCCTGTGAGGTGAGCGCCGCCATCTTTTGGCAAACGAGCGTAAACGAGATGCCGATCACGGCCATGGCGCCAAGCAGCATACCGTAGTGGACGACGGCGTTGACATCGTGCGCACCGATGCCCTTGTCGATCATCTGGGCAATCACGAGCGGCGTCAGCAGGTCAAAGATCACTTCGATCAACTTGCACGCAGGGCCGATCACCATATACCGGCGAAACTTACCACCAAAACGCCTGAGCAACTCAATCATAAAAAGGCGCTCCCTATCATCATCCACACTCAATTCGAATCATGATAGTACGGTGAGCCCAAAAGAAGCGTAAACAACTCGTCATTTCTGGCGAGATTCAAGAGCGGGTTAATCGCCTGATATACTTACATTAGTGCTACCAAGTGAGTCGCCAACCCTTGAAATGAGGTGCCGAGATGAACGACATTCTCGCAAGACGAGCAAGACGAGCAACTATGGGCATCGCCCTTTCCGTGGCACTTGCCGCGGGAATCGCCCCCGTAACGGCGATCGCGGCAGAAACCAGCTCCCCCATCGGTGCAGTTGCCTTGCAGACGGAAGACGCGGTCACCGAAAAAGAAAAAGCGTATGCAGCCATGCAGGAAGCGCTCAAAAACCTCGAAGCCGCAAAAAAGGCCGCGAGTTCCGAGAAAATTGCGCGCTTTAATAATGACATTGCCCGTTTTCAAAAGTACCGCGACGAGATGTTGGCGCAAGCCGCCGAATCGAAAGAATCCCTTCCTGCCATGCAAGCGGACATCGATGCAGCCCAAGCCAAATACGACGAGGCCGGCAACCGGGTAAGCGAGCTCCAGGCAAAATTAGACAACAAACTTGAGGTGCTTAAGGCACTCGAAGCACTCGGCGACGAGGAGCTTGTCAAAACTGTTAAACAGCAAATAAGGCAGTTGCAAAATGAGATCGTAGGGGCAAAAGCGTATGTAGATCATTGTGAAACGGAGCTTGACGAGTTCCAGCGCCGCCTCAAAAGTCAGGAAAGACGAGTTAATGACTGTGAAAGTTCTGCAGAGAAATATAAAGCCAACATCGACCAGTTCATAGCCTGGCGAGATGCGCTCACCGACGATTTGGAAAAGGCGCAAGCGGCCTATGACGACGCCTGCAAGGCATACGAAGAGGCAAAAGCCGCGGCAGACAAGGCCGCCTCGCCCGAGATAACGCAAGGCTCTGTTAGACCAGGATTGACATACATGTGTCCCCACGGTGCCATATCGTT
>JBKTBE010000036.1:0-21384 GCA_046883645.1 Collinsella sp.
GGCGGAAACGCCGAAGGTGTCCTCGATAGCCTTGACGAGCTCGGAAGCCTCGAGAAGGGTCATTTCCTTAAGAGCATCGATGATCTCATCGGTGGTAAGCTTAGCCATTTCTAAGTCCTTTCGGTTTCCGTGCGGATGCACGGAGATCAGTTAAAACACGGCGCGAATGCACCAGGGGTGCGGCGTTGCCGCCGCGGGTGAAAACAGCAACTAGGCTGCCTTCTGCTCGGAGACCTGCTGGATCGAACGAGCGAGACCAGAGGAAACGCCGTTGACGCAGACAGCGATGTCGCGAGCGAAACCGGAGATGAGACCGGCGATCTGGCCGAGAAGCTGATCCTTGGTGGGCAGCTCGGCGATAGCCTTAACATCATCAGCGGAAACGGCCTTGCCGTCGGAGATACCACCCTTGATCTCAAGGACGCCCTTGGACTTAGCGGAGAAGTCCTTAAGGGTCTTAGCGGCCTCGACCGGCTCGGTCTCGTAGAACACATAAGCGACGGGGCCGGCGAGGATCTCGTCGAGCTCGGGCTGCTCCTGGTTCTTGAGAGCGATCTTGACCAGGTTGTTCTTGTAGACCTTCATCTCGGCGCCGCACTCGCGAAGCTGATGACGCAGCTCCTGAGCCTGCTTAACCGTCAGACCGTTGTAGTTGACGACGAACAGACCGGCGTTCTCGGCGATACGGGACTCGATCTCTGCAACCTTGTCGATTTTGTACTGCTGGGGCATGAATTACACCTCCTCGAACTCTTTCCGGGCACGGTCCGCCACAAGGACGTGACGGGGGCATGTCCAAAAAGAAAGCCCCCGCGCTGCATGAGCGACGGGGGCGAGAAGACATATCTACTCGACCACCTCGGCTGGCGGGATATCCCATTAAGCTCGCGGGCGCTGCCCGTTTGCACCGGCTGTCTCTGGCAGCGGATTCGTGCGTGAACCGAAAGTATTATGGCGGGGACCCCGGCGTCGGTCAACGGAAAACCGGGCTGCACACAATTCCACCATCCGGCACGCGCCGCCGAAGGCCAGGCGCAAGGTTTTCGCTCGGTCAAGTCCTGGCTCGCACGAAGAGCACATTAAGTGCTCTTCGGCTCGTGCGGAATCTACGAAAACCTTGCGCCTGGCCTTTGGCGGCGCGGCCTGCGTCAACTATGGGGCAGCCCGGTTTTCCGTTGGCTGACGCCCCCACGCATAACCCTTATGTCGGTGGGCTGATGTGTTGCATCCCTGAGGGCTACAAGGTTGAAATGAAGGTGGACAGGCGGCGGAGGCCTTCGTCCAGATTTTTGTCGGAAACGCAGTAGCTTAAGCGGACGTGGCCTTCGGTGCCGAAGCAGTCGCCCGGGACTAGGGCTACGTTTGCTTCTTTGATGGCTTTGATACAGAAGGCTTCGCTGGTTAGGCCGTACTTTTTGATGCTCGGGAAAGTGTAGAAGGCTCCTGCGGGCTCTACTGCGTCGAGGCCCATGGCGTCTAAGGCTGCGAGCACGCGTTCGCGACGGGTTCGGTAGACTTTGAGCATGGGGGTTGGGTCGACGGTCAGGGCTCGAGCTGCGGCGTCCATTTCGAAGGAGACGGCACTCGATACTAAGTATTGGTGGGCCTTTGCGATCTCGGCGAAGACGGGGGCTGCGGCCGCGAGCCAACCCAAGCGCCAGCCGGTCATGGCCCAGGGCTTGGAGAAACTCTCGATGACCACTGTCTGCTCGCGTAGCTCCGGGTGTCGCTGGGCAAAGCGCTCGTAGCCGTCCACATAGACGAGGCGGTTGTATACGTCGTCGCAGACTACGTAGATGCCCGCCTGCTCCGCTACGTGTGCCACGGCGTCGAGTGATGCCGCGTTGAGAATGCAGCCTGTAGGATTGTTGGGCGAGCAGATAACGATGGCCTTGGTCGCCGGGGTCACACAGGCGCGAAGCGCTTCCTCGTCAATCTGGAATTGCGTAGGCTCCGTATCCAAAAAGACCGCTTTGGCGTGATTGGCCACGACGATGCTCTCGTACAGGCCAAAGGCCGGCGTGGGGATGATGACCTCGTCGCCTGGATTGAGCATAGCCATAAACGTAGCCGACAGGGCCTCGGTCGCACCATCGGTCAGGATGACCTCGTCAGCAGAAAACGAAAAACCCGCGTCGCCCATATATGCGGACAGTGCCTCACGCAGGGCGGGGCGGCCGTTGTTGGGCGGATAGTGCGTGTCACCGCGATTGAGCGATACAGTCACCTCGGCGCTAATCACATCGGGCGTGGGAAAATCAGGCTCGCCGAGCGCAAGCGCAATGCATCCCGGATGCTGAGCGGCGAGCGCGTTGATTCGGCGGATGCCGGAGGGCTTGAGCGTGGCAAGCGAGGAATTCATGGGCAGACGCATGGCGTTCCTTTCGTAAGGGTTGCACTAGGATAGCGCGGCTAGGCGCCGCCAGACGGTGTAACCTAAACGGAAACCAACCGGAAAGGAGGCGGTATGGAGACAATCGCGCGCGGCGATGTACCAAAAACACTGCATAACATCGCGTTTGTCAGTATTCCCGAGAGCGCCGATCTTGAGTTTTTGCTTTGGGACCTGCAGGATGCCATCGCCGCCTATGCTCAGCTTTCTGGCACGGCGCTCCCCCGCCCGATCGATTTGGAGGCGGATGATGCCGGTGCAGTCGATGGCATGGTGCTCGCTGTTGATGATGCATTTGATGATGAGGCTATGATCGCTGTCGAGGAGATACTCGATCGCTTTAAGAATACAGACGCGCGCGTCTATGTCGTCGTCCAGGCCCTGTCCAAAAACGCCAAGCAGACGAACGAAGTCCTCGACCGCCTATACCGGGCATGTATTCTACGTGACCTGCCATGGTGCGACGGCGTTGTCATCTGCGCCGGCGGCGGCATCGCAGCACTTCGCCACTCCCCGCGTATGGGCCTCTTGCGTCGGCCATTTTCGGAAGCGATGGATAAGCTTGTGGGCGCTGTGCGCATGGGCTGCTCCATTGAACATGCGCAGCTGCTTGGCGGTGGCAATGCCGGTAGCGTCGATGCCGACGGCATGGTGCGCGTCAAGCCCGCGCTGCCCGCACCGATCTGGCATACCATCATGAAATACCTCGGCAGCCGCGCCCAATCAGATATCTAAATTACAGAGTGCCCCAGTCAACGGCCTCGCGCCAGCGCTCAACAAGACGCTCCAGGCGCCAGGCGGCGTTGGCGGGACTTGTCGAGGGCAGGACGACGGCGCGCAGCCCGGTGCGTTCTTGTAGATAGCGCTTGTAGAGCCGGCCTGCCGTGCCACCGTTACAGACAACGACCTCGATAGGAGCTGCACCGGTAATACGCTCGGCATGCGCCGGAACGACGTTTTTGATGCTGGCATCACTCGAACCCTTAATGTCGCAGCTCTCGATCACGTCCCACAGGGCCACGCCACCGTTCAGAAGCATAGCCCGCTTGGTGGCAATCGAGGCGTCGAGCGTCGCGGGCTCGCCGCTCGCCAAAGAGTCTCCCTCGTTGGGCGGCACGGGCGCACCAAGGCACGCGGCCATCACGCGCCAAAAGCGGTTCTGCGGATTGCCATAGTAGAAGGCATTGGCACGCGAGAGCACCGAGGGAAACGACCCCAGCACCAAAACGCGCGAGCGCTCGTCAAACACGGGCTCAAACCCATGCTCAATATGTTGATAGCCCTCGTCCGGCGCGGCCATGGCCTAGGCCCTCAACAGATAGCGCACCTCATAGGGCGCAAGTTCAAGGGAGCCCGACAGCTCGACCGTGGGCGCATCGTCGGCAAGCAGGTCGACGAAGGAGCCGCTGAGTTCGCCGGCTCCAAAGGTGTAGGGCTCGTTCACGGCATTGACCGCCACGAGCACCGTCGCATCATCGCAGGCGCGCTCGAACAGCAGCTGCTTGTTCTGGATCACCACGTTGCGATAGGCACCGTAGTTGAGGGCACGGGCCGCCGCGTCATCGGCCGAGCGCAGGTGCGCGAGCTGCGTGACAAATGCCGTCAGCTCGTTAGGTGCCGGGGTGTCAAGCGCAGGACGTAGTGCCCAATCGCCATCGGGGCCGCCCTTTTCGCCAGCAATTCCCCACTCGCTGCCGTAGTAGACGCACGGAATGCCCGGCATACCAAAGAGCATGCCGTAGGCGGGGCGCAGGCAGGACTTGTCCGTCAGGATGCTCGCCAGACGCGGCACGTCGTGGTTGTCGACAAACGACAGCAGATGCTTGCCGCGATAAATGCACCACGGGTCACCGCCAAACTGGCGATGCAGCGAGTGGGCAATCTCGAACATGTTGACCGAGTTAAAGCTGGAGTACAGGCCCTTGTAGCACTCGTAGTTGGTGCAGGAGTCGAGCATCTCGTCGTTGACGATCTGGTTGTAGTCACCGTGGAGCGTCTCGCCAATCAGCACAAAGTCGGGCCTAAGCTCACGGGCAAAGTTATGCAGACGACGCATGAAATCGCGGTCGAGCATGTAGGCAACGTCCAGGCGCAGACCGTCGACGCCAAAGACATCGGCCCAGCGGCGCACGGACTCAAGCAGGTAATCGACCACGGCGGGGTTTTGCAAGTTGAGCTTCACGAGCTCAAAATGGCCTTCCCAACCCTCGTACCAAAAGCCGTCGCCGTAGCAGGAGTCGCCATCAAAGCTAATGTGGAACCAGTCCTTGTAGGGCGAGTCCCACTTGCGCTCCTGCACATCGCGGAAGGCCCAAAAGCCGCGACCGACGTGGTTGAAGACGGCGTCGAGTACCACGCGGATGCCGTGGGCATGCAGTGTGTCGCACACGGCGGCAAAGTCGGCATCCCTACCCAGGCGGCGGTCGATATGGCGCAGACTGCGCGTGTCGTAGCCATGGCTATCGGACTCGAGCGGCGGGTTGATGAGCACGGCGCCAACGCCGAGTTCCTGCAGGTAGTCGGCCCACTGGGCCATCTTTATGATGGGCGCATCGGGGTTAGGAGCAACGTTGGCGGCCTGGGTAAGCTCATCCTCGGCAACGGGCGCGGCATTCTCGCGCGGGGCTCCACAAAAGCCCAGCGGATAGATCTGATAGAACGTCGTCTCGTATGCCCACATAGCAACCTCCCGGTAAGCTCAACACAACGACATCCATTGTATGCCCGGCTTGTATCCTCTTCCCCAAAATAAGTTGCGGTGGAATAGTTCCTGCTTGGGCCTTCAGAGGCCTTAAACAGGAACTATTCCACCGCAACTGATGAGGGGGCGTGGCTAGGCGACGACCTTGGCGCGGCGAATGGCCGGGAACATCACCGTGATAGCGAGGATGACGCCCACGGCGGCGATTGCGCCACCTGCGCAGCCGATCCAGGCGATACCGGGACCCGAAACCACGGCGCCGCCGATCGCGGTACCCGTGCCGATACCCAGGTTAAACAGGCCCGAGAAGATCGACATGGCGACGGCCGACGAGTCCGCCGGCGTGTGCTTGATGAGCTCGGCCTGAAACGCCACGTTAAAGGCCGTGGCGCAGCAACCCCACAGTGCGCAAACAGCGAGAACCGCGGCGAGCGACGATGCGGCCGGGCCCATGAGCAGCAGGGCCACCGGCACGCCGGAGAGCGTAATCGCGAGAAACGGGAACCGGTGCCCATCGAACAGCCGGCCGAACAGCCAGCTTCCGAGCAGACCAGAGCAGCCGAACGCCGTCAGCGTCATGGTGATGGCGCTTGCGTCGACATGCGCGACCTGAGCCAGGAAAGGCTCGATATAGCTATAGCCCGCGTAATAGCCGGTCGCCATGAACACCGTGACCACATAGAGCGCGATGAGGAACGAGTTCTTGAGCAGCTCGGGCAGCTGTTTGACGGTAAAGCGCTCACCCGCCGGCATGGCCGGGAACACCGCTGCCTGGTAAACGGCCGCGATGGCTGAGAGGCCCCCGACCACGGCAAACGTCATGCGCCAACCCACGGCCAAGCCAATGGCGCGGCCGAGCGGCAGGCCAAAGATCTGCGCGATGGACGAGCCCGTAGCGATCATGCTGATGGCGAGCGCCCCATGGCGTGTGTCAACCAGGCGCGACGCCATGATCGAGGCGACTGACCAGAACACGGCATGTGCGCAAGCGACCACCAGGCGCGCGCAGACCAGGATGGGATAGGTCGGCGCCACAGCGGACAGGAACTGACCGAGCGAGAACACGGCAAGCACGCCCAGCAGCATCCGCTTAAACTCGAAACGCGAAGCGAACACCATGAGCGGCAACGACAGCAGCATGACGCCCCAGGCATAGACCGAGATCATGATGCCCGCCTGGGCCTCGGTGAGCGAGAACGACGCGGCGATATCAGTCAAAAGGCCGATGGGCATAAACTCCGACGTGTTGAACACGAACGCACAGCAGGTGAGCCCGACGAGCGGGAGCCACTGCCTGAGCGTGATGCCGTCTTGCCTTGCCCGACTCATATATAACGTCTCCAATCATTTTGAGCGGAGGCGATTATATAGCAACGGCCCCGCATCCGTCAGCAACAGATGCGGGGCCGAAAACAATTCGATACACAGAGGTTGCACCGTCAATAAATAACTAAGCCAACCCCAGCAATATGCCCGCCGAATGCACGACAAACGCTACGATCCAGGCGACCGTCACCTGAAACGCGAATACGGCAACGGCGTAGCGCGCGCCCAGCTCGCTCTTGACGGCGCCGATCGCAGCCACGCACGGCGGGTACAGCAACGTAAAGACCAGGAACACATAGGCAGTAAACGGCGAAAACATGGTCGACAGTGCCGCGGGCGAGGTCGCGCCCAAAAGTACCGTGAGGGTCGAGATGACACTCTCCTTGGCGATAAGTCCGGTGACGAGCGCCGTGGATGCACGCCAGTCGCCAAACCCAAGCGGCGTCAGCGCCGGCGCGATGATGCTGCCGAGACCCGCAAGCAGACTCTGCGACTGATCGGCGACCACATTAAAGCGGATATCGAACGTCTGAAGGAACCAGATGACCACGGTAGCGGCAAAGATAATGGTAAAGGCCTTGGTAATAAAATCCTTGGCTTTATCCCATGCCAGCATCACTGTCGTCTTGACGCTCGGCAGACGGTAATTGGGAAGCTCCATGATAAACGGCACCGGGTCGCCCTTAAATGCCGTGCGGTTGAGCACCAAAGCCGCGATGCAACCGACCGCAATGCCAATCAAATAGAGCGAGACCATGGCGGGGACCGTCGCCTGCGGGAAAAACGCCCCGCACAGCAGGCCGTAGACCGGCAACTTGGCCGAGCAGCTCATGAACGGCGTGAGCATGACCGTCATCTTGCGGTCGTGCTCGGATGGGAGCGTACGGGTCGACATGATAGCCGGCACGGTGCAGCCAAAACCGACGAGCATGGGCACAAAGCTGCGGCCCGACAGGCCAAAGCGACGAAGTACCTTATCCATGACAAAGGCAACGCGCGCCATGTAGCCGGAGTCTTCCAAAATGGAGAGGAACAAGAAGAGCACGACGATAATCGGCAGGAAGGTCAGCACGCTGCCCACACCCGTAAGCACGCCGTCGACAGCCAGCGAGCGCACCACGTCGTTGGTGCCGAACGCCTTGAGGCCCGCATCGGCCGAGGCGATGATGGCAGCGATACCGTCCTCCATGAGTCCCTGCAACGCCGCGCCGATCACGCCAAACGTCAGCCAAAAGACGAGGCCCATGATCACCAAAAACGCCGGAATGGCTGTGTAACGACCCGTCAGGATGCGGTCAATCTTGACGGAGCGCACGTGCTCGCGGCTCTCGTGCGGCTTGACGACGCAGCGCCCACACACGTCGCCGATGAAGCTAAAGCGCATATCGGCCAGCGCGGACAGACGGTCGGTGCCGGCCTCGCCCTCCATCTGGGTAATGATGTGCTCGATGGCATCAAGCTCGTTACGGTCCAGGTGAAGCGCCTCGGTTACCAGCTCGTCGCCCTCAACCAGCTTGGTCGCCGCGAAACGCACGGGAATGTGCGCCGTCGCGGCATGGTCCTCGATAAGGTTGGCGATGCCGTGGATGCAGCGATGCAGCGCGCCGCCGTCCGGACCATCGGGTGCGCAAAAGTCCAGGCGGCCGGGACGCTCGCGGAAACGCGCCACATGCAAGGCATGGTCCACCAGCTCGCCGATACCCTCGTTGCGGGCAGCGCTAATGGGGACGACCGGCACGCCCAACAGACTCTCGAGCAGGTTGACGTCAATGGCGCCGCCGTTGGTCGTCACCTCGTCCATCATGTTGAGCGCGATGACCATGGGGCGGTCGAGCTCCATAAGCTGCAGCGTCAGGTACAGATTGCGCTCAATGTTGGTGGCGTCGATGATATCGATGATGGCGTCCGGGCGCTCGTCGAGGATGAACTGACGGCTCACGACCTCTTCGCCTGTGTACGGCGACAGGGAGTAAATACCGGGCAGGTCGGTAACGCTCGCCTCGGGGTGGTTACGGATGGTGCCGTCCTTGCGGTCGACCGTCACGCCGGGAAAGTTGCCGACGTGCTGGTTGGAGCCCGTAAGCTGGTTGAACAGGGTGGTCTTGCCGCAGTTTTGGTTGCCGGCGAGGGCAAAATGCAGGGGCGCGCCCTCGGGCACGGCCGTCTTTGCCGCACGGGGCGAATACGTCCCCTCGCCCAGGGCCGGATGCTCCGTCGTGCCGATTGCGGCGTTAGCGCGCGGACCCGTATCGGTGTCGTGAATACCCACGAGCTCGATGCGAGCGGCATCGTCCTTACGCAGTGTCAACTCGTAGCCACGCAGGCGGATCTCGAGCGGGTCACCCATGGGGGCGTACTTCATCATGGTGACTTCGGTGCCCGGCGTTAGACCCATGTCCAAAATATGCTGTCGGAGTGCCTGATCGTCCGATGCCACCGATGCGACAACGGCGTCCTTTCCAATCTCGAGCGTATCGAGCTTCACGTCCGTGTTCCTCCCCCGGCGCCCACAGGGCGTTGTATTTATGTTCACCATGGCTAACCGTTTGCCATGGCTAACCAATTTTAAGCTTACATGATAGCGTGAACACACAATGACGTTCAATCAGCAGATTGGCGCAATGGGGACAGGCAGGAGAGTTCAGGGCCATAGTTTCCCGATGAGGCCTCTCGGGGAAACTACATCCCAGAATTCTGGCTCGAAACGGGATATGGTTTCCCAAACAGGCCTCTTACGGAAAATGCATCCCGGAATCCCCACTCGAAACGGGACGCACTTTCCCAGTCGAGGCCCTATGGGAAACCGTGTCCCACCTTGAAAGGCAAAACTGGGACGCAGTTTCCGGGCGGGGCATCAAAAACAAAGTTGCGGTGGAATAGTTCCTGGATGGGCTGGTTGATGCCCCAGATCGGAACTATTTCACCGCAAGTTATTGAAGGGCTGGGATGCCCGTCCTCTTACAGATGGCGCTCCAGGAAGCGGAAGGCTAGGCGGATCCAGGGACGGACTGCCACCTGCTTGTCCTCGTTGTCGACCGCGGTGTTGGCGTTGCCGAGCGAAAGGCCGTGACCGCCCTGGTCGAAGACGTGCATCTCGCATGCAACGCCCTCCTCGGCCATGCGCTGCGCAAACGGGTAGACCTGCGCGATCGGCGCCGTCTTGTCGTCGGACACGCCCCACACAAAGGTCGGTGGCATCTGACGCGAAACATGCGTGGTGGGGCAGATGTCGGCCAGATGCTCGTCAGTTGCCTCGCCGCCCGTCACCATCGACAGGTAGTCGTTGAGCAAATCGCGCCCCGTCTTGCCGCCCGTCTTGGGCACACGCAAGTCAATGCGCGGATCGCGCGTCTGCATGTCACGCACATAGGCAAAGTCGAGCAATGGATAGCCCAGCACCACGGCATCGGGACGAATGTCGTCCGGACGCGCCCCGGCAAGTGCCGCGAAGGGGCCGGTCTTCCACTGTGTTGCCAGCGAGGCGCAGATCATACCGCCCGCCGAGAATCCCACGACGCACACGCGCTTAGGATCGACATGCCACTCGTCGGCGTTGGCGCGCACCGTGGCGACCATCTTGGCAAGATCTGCCTGGGGGTGCGGAAAGCTCACGTCACCCGTAGAACTCGTGACATAGTTGAGCACAAAGGCCTGGTAGCCGTGATCCAAAAACGCAAACGCCACGGGATCCTGCTCATGCGGAGCGATATGCGTAAACGCACCTCCGCCGCAGATAATCACGGCAGGGCGGCGGCCATTCGGTTTATCGGGCAGCGGCTCGGCACCCAAATACGTAAAGGTCGCCGGATATTCCTCGGTCGGCTCCTCGCCCCACAGCGCATGGTTCTCGACAATCATATGTGCTCCCTTCGCGCAAATTAAGCGCCCTTGTTTTTTGCCTTCAAGCGTACCCCACTTGAACCCGTGGCGCAGAAACACTCCGGCAATAAGTTTCCCTTCAACTGATATATCACATAATCCCAGTTCAGAGGTATCTTTGAGCAGCGTAGAATAGGGGCGTTGACCAAGCCGCGAAACACATATGAAACGTTTCCGGCAAACCAAACGCGCGATATGCGCCTATTTAAGTTGGAGGCAACTATGGGTCTGCTCGATTCGCTTAAGTCCACCTTCACCTCGACCGGCGAGGCGTCCGTTCCGCCCGCAGCAAGCTTCGCTACCCGCGAAGGCGTCATCTATGCCCCCGTCAACGGCGTGCTCGTCAACCTGAACGAGGTTCCCGACGAGACGATCGCCTCGGGCATGCTTGGCCAGGGCTATGGCATCGAGCCCATTACCGGCACCATCTATGCGCCCGCCAACGGCCGCATCGGTGCCACCACTGTCACCAACCACTCCATCGGCATGATTACCGAGGACGGCCTGCGCGTGTTCATCCATGTTGGCCTGGGCACCGTGGAAATGAACGGCAAGGGTTTTGCCCGCTTTGTCGAGATGGGCGATGTGGTCAAGGCAGGCCAGCCGCTCATCAGCTTCGACCGCGAGGCCATTAAGGCCGCTGGTCACGAGGACATCGTGACCGTCATCGTCTCCGAGCTCGATCGTCTTAAGAGCATCGACCATGTCGGCGAGTCTGGAACGCTTATCGGCGGCAACCCGCTCGTCAAGCTTGGCGACCCGCTGCTGGTTGCCAAGACCAAGTAGCCAGGCCCCGCGCCACACAGCCAAAAGGCACCTCGTCAAGCGCCCACGACCATTAGGCCGCGGGCGCTTTTCGTTTGAAAAACCATCCCGCCAATGCCTTATCTGTATAGCCCAAATGAGCCGAGCTGCTAGAATATCGAACTGTATGGATAACTATCATTCAACCGTTATGGGAGGATACGTGAACCGCACCAAAATCGCGCAGCTCTATGCCGATGCCGAGTCGCTCGGCGGCCAGACCGTCACCGTCGCCGGCTGGGTCAAGTCCGTCCGCGACATGAAGAACTTTGGCTTTGTTACGCTCAACGACGGCAGCTGCTTCCGCGACCTGCAGGTCGTCATGAACCGCGAGGCACTCGACAACTACGACGAGATCGCCCATCAAAACGTCTCGGCCGCACTCATTTGCACCGGCACCGTCAAGCTGACCCCCGATGCGCCCCAGCCTTTCGAGCTTTCTGCCACCTCCATCGAGGTCGAGGGCGTCAGCGCCCCGGATTACCCACTGCAGAAGAAGCGCGCAACCGTCGAGTTCCTGCGCACCCAGCAGCACCTGCGTCCGCGCACCAACCTGTTCCGCGCCGTGTTCCGCATCCGCTCTGTCGCGGCTGCCGCCATCCACCGCTTCTTCCAGGAGCAGGGCTTTGTCTACGTCAACACCCCCATCATCACCACGAGTGACTGCGAGGGCGCCGGCGAGATGTTCCGCGTGACCACGCTCGACCCCAAAAATCCGCCCCTCACCGAGTCCGGCGAGGTCGACTGGAGCCAGGACTTCTTTGGCAAGCATGCAAGCCTCACCGTGTCCGGCCAGCTCAATGCCGAGAACTTTGCCATGGCCTTTGGCGACGTGTACACCTTTGGCCCCACCTTCCGTGCCGAGAACTCCAACACCACGCGCCACGCCGCCGAGTTTTGGATGATCGAGCCCGAGATGGCCTTTGCCGACCTTAACGACTACATGGATAACGCCGAGGCTATGCTCAAGTACGTCCTTAAGGACGTCATGACAACCTGCCCCGACGAGCTCAATATGCTCAACAAGTTTGTGGACAAGGGTCTGCTCGAGCGCCTGGACCATGTCGCCAACTCCGACTTTGCCCGCGTTACCTACACCGAGGCCGTCGAGATCCTGGAGCAGGCCGTCGCCGCCGGTCACAAGTTTGACTATCCCGTGAGCTGGGGCATCGACCTGCAAACCGAGCACGAGCGTTTCCTGACCGAGGAGCACTTTAAGCGCCCGACCTTCGTGACCGACTACCCGGCCGAGATCAAGGCGTTCTACATGCGCATGAACGAGGACGGCAAGACCGTCGCCGCCGCCGACTGCCTGGTGCCGGGCATCGGCGAGATCATCGGTGGCTCCCAGCGCGAGGAGCGCCTGGATCTGCTCGAGGCCCGCATCAAGGACCTGGGTATGAATCCCGAGCAGTACAAGTACTACCTTGACCTGCGCCGCTACGGTTCCTGCAAGCACGCCGGCTACGGTCTGGGCTTCGAGCGCTTGGTCATGTATCTGACCGGCGTGGGCAACATCCGCGACGTCCTGCCGCACCCGCGCACCGTGGGCAACGCCGACTTCTAATCGTCGAACGCTAGCTCGCGTCGCCACACGCCAACGCTCATCGCACAAGCGTCTCTCGACATCGGTCGAGAGACGCTTTTTTCAACAGCATCCGTCAAGCTTTTGGCAAGTTTTTGGTCAGTTGAGCAGGGCTGTTGAAAACTCGACCCGCCGTTTGCCGACGACTACCGACCGCCCAGAGCGCCCTGCGCCCCTGGGAAAGCCCCGCGTCCTAGGCTCCATACCGTCGCCACCCAAAACGGAAAGGACGTGGGCACCATGACCGAAGCCGCTGTTGAAACCTACGACACCACGACGAGGGGCGCCGCCTCGATGGCAGCCTATCGCGCCGTTCGTATCCTGCAGCTCTTGAGCGAAAACACCGGCGAAGACAAGGCCATGCTTTCCGATGAGCTGATCCGGCGCCTCGCCCATCCCGACGACCCCGCCCGCATGCCCATCTCGGCGGCGCGGCGCAGCATCTACACCGCCATCTCCGCGCTTCGCCATGCCGGATACGAAATTGAATACAAACGCGGCGTGGGCTACAAACTTCTTACCCGCCCGCTCACCGATGAAGAGATCATCCGGCTCCACGGTATGGTCATGCGCAACCGCTCCACGCCTATCGCTATCCGCAAGAGCATGGCGCAGCACTTAGTTGCCATGGCGAGCGCCGACGTTCGCGGCTACCTCGATACACCCGAACCCGCTCCAAGCGCAGGCAGCAAGGCTACCAAGGCAACACGCACGCCCATCAAGCGCATCGACACGTGCGAGCTCGTCGAGCAGGCCATCGACCACGGAACCACGGTGAGTTTTGATATTTCGAGCGTCACGACACGCGGCGAAACCGAAGCAGCACGGATGACACTCCGTCCCTTTGCCATCAGGCAGCGCGATGGCATCTCGTATCTGCTGGGAACGGTCTACGACGCCCGAGGCACCGACGATACGCTGCGCACCGTCGAGATCGCCCGTATGAGAAACGTCAGCACGCGCCTGCTCGACGGCAAGAAGCTCTTCGCCGCCCTGGACGAGGACGACGCCTCCTCCGCCGCATAAGACCCTCCGCCGCCCATTCGACTACCCGTACCGCCCATCCGATTCTGTATTAAAAAACCCGCCAGGCTGTTGTAAAAATGGACATCAGCGCTACTATAGTCCCACTTGCACTTTGTCCCAGTGCAGTGTTTCCAGCCATTTTTATACTGGGGGTAATGATATGAAGGACATCACCATCAGCCGCAGGAGCCTTCTTGTCTACGCTGGCCTGCTCGCGCTCGCTCCGCTCGCCGGATGCGGCGGCAACTCTGGTTCCGGCTCCGCTGCCGCCGGTTCCGACTACACCATCGGCGTTCTGCAGCTCACCGAGCACTCCGCGCTCGATGCCGCCAACGACGGCTTCGTCAAGGCCATCGAGAAGAGCGGTCTCAAGGTCAAGATCGACCAGAAGAACGCCCAGAACGACCAGTCCACGTGTAAGTCCATTGCCGACAAGTTCGTAGGCGACGGCGTCAACCTGATCTATGCCATCGCTACGCCCGCCGCGCAGGCTGCCGCCGGCGCCACCGCCGATATCCCCATCGTTGGCTGCGCCATCACCGACTACGCCGCTTCCGGCCTGGTCCAGGACAACGACAAGCCCGGCACCAACGTCACGGGCGCTTCCGACCTCACCCCGGTCGCCGAGCAGCTCGAGATGATGCAGAAGGTCCTGCCCGACGTTAAGAAGGTCGGCCTGCTCTACTGCACCGCCGAATCCAACTCCGACGTCCAGATCAAGGCCGCCAAGAAGGGGCTCGACAAGCTGGGCCTCGAGTACACCGACTTCACCGTCTCGAGCTCTAACGAGATCCAGTCCGTTGTCGAGTCTGCCGTGGGCAAGGTCGACGCGCTGTACTCCCCCACCGACAACACTATCGCCGCGGGCGCCTCGCAGGTCGGCCAGATTTGCAAGGAAAACAAGCTTCCCTTCGTGACTGGCGAGGAGGGTATGTGCATGGCCGGCGGCCTGTTCACCCTCTCCATCAATTACGAGGACCTGGGCTACGCCGCGGGCGAGATGGCCGTTAAGATCCTGAAGGGCGAGGCCAAGCCCGAAGACATGCCGATCAAGCACCTCTCGAGCAAGGACCTGGTCGTCGTCAAGAACGACGAAATGGCCGAGGCCCTGGGCATCGACCTTTCCGCTCTGGACGCGTAATGCCATACGCGGCATGCGTCTAGAGCCCGTGCTCGCGCTTTAGCCGCGTTATTCAATATCTGAGCCACAGGGGCGGGCGCTGTAGACCGGCGTCCGCCCTGCTTGTTTCAGGTAAAACAAAACGTCTGTCCGCAGCTCTTCTATGCATTGTTACCGCTATTATGGTGAATCACGTGTCCACCCTATCCTAGGAGGTATGAAGCATGCTCATTGCATTGCAGGGCGCCGTTTCGCAGGGCGTCCTCTGGGGCATTATGGTGCTTGGCGTGTTTATCACGTTCCGCCTGCTCGACATTCCCGATATGACCTGCGACGGCAGCTTTGCCCTCGGCGGCTGCGTCTGCGCTGTGCTCATCGTCAATAACAACGTCGACCCGCTGCTCGCCGTGCTGGCCGGTATGTGCGCCGGCGCCATCGCGGGCGCCGTCACGGGCATTTTGACCACCGTCTTTGAGATTCCCGCGATCCTCGCCGGAATCCTCACCCAGATCAGCCTGTGGTCCATCAACCTGCGCATCATGGGCAAGTCCAATACGCCCATTCTTGCCAAGGGCACCGTGTTCTCCGCCGTCAGCAATATGACCGGTCTGCCGCAGTCCACCGTTGCCATCATCTTGGGCATCCTGCTCGCCGTGGCTATCGTTGCCATCCTGTATTGGTTCTTTGGCACCGAGATCGGCTCGGCGCTGCGAGCCACCGGCAACAACGAGTACATGATCCGCGCTCTGGGCGTCAACACCAACTCCACCAAGATGATCGCCCTCGTGCTCTCCAACGCCCTCATCGGCCTTTCGGGCGCGCTCATCTGCCAGAGCCAAAAGTATGCCGACATTGGTATGGGCACCGGTGCCATCGTTATCGGTCTTGCCGCCATTGTTATCGGCGAGGTGCTCGGCCGTCTGCTGCCCGGCGGCCTCACGCAGTTTAGCGTCCGTCTTGCCTCCGCCGTCTTTGGCTCCGTGGTGTACTTCCTTATCCGCGCCATCGTGCTGCAGTTGGGCATGGACGCCAACGACATGAAGCTGCTCTCCGCCGTAATTGTCGCTGTGGCCCTGTGCGTGCCCGTGGTTTGGGAGCGCTATAAGCTCCGCAGCTCCTACACGAAGGGAGATGAGGCAGATGCTTAAGCTCTCGCACGTCAAGAAGACCTTTAACAAGGGCACCGTCACCGAGAAGCGCGCGCTCACCGGCGTCGACCTCACCCTGAATGACGGCGACTTTGTAACCGTGATCGGCGGCAACGGCGCCGGCAAGTCCACGCTGCTCAACATGATCGCCGGCGTGTACCCGCTCGATTCGGGCGTTATCGAGCTCGACGGCACCGACATCTCGCGCCTGAGCGAGTCGCAGCGCGCCAAGTACCTGGGCCGCGTGTTTCAGGACCCCATGCGCGGTACCGCTGCCGACATGCAGATTGCCGAGAACTTGGCCCTCGCCAAGCGTCGCGGCCAGCGTCGCGGCCTTTCGTGGGGCGTCACCAAGGCCGAGAAAGATGAGTACGTTGAGCTGCTCAAGCGCCTGGACCTTGGTCTGGACACGCGTCTCAACGCCAAGGTCGGCCTGCTCTCGGGTGGCCAGCGCCAGGCACTCACCCTGCTGATGGCCACGCTCACCAGGCCGCGCCTGCTGCTGCTCGACGAGCACACTGCGGCCCTCGACCCCAAGACGGCCTCTAAGGTGCTCAACCTGACCGAGGAGATCGTCGACGAGAACCACCTGACCACGCTCATGGTCACGCACAACATGAACGACGCCATCCGTCTGGGCAACCGTCTGATCATGATGCACGAGGGCCATGTGATCTACGACGTGGCCGGCGACGAGAAGAAGTCGCTCACCGTGGCCGACCTGCTGCAGAAGTTCGAGGAGGTCTCGGGCGGCGAGCTCGCCAACGACCGCATGCTGCTAAGCTAAAACCTGCCAAAAAGGGACAGGTTTATTTTGGTAGGTTTTATCTGCGCAAACGCCAAAACCGCCGCAAAGGGACAGAGGCCCTTGCGGCGGTTTTCGCATATTATGTCGATAATCCGATATTCAACCAGACATTCTGGCTAAGGACTAAGGAAACTGCCATGAAAAGACTCCCCCGCTTTGCGTTGGCCGCCGCGTTGTTTGCCGGCGCGCTCGCAGGCATCCCAAGCCTCGCTTTCGCGGGAAACCTGCCCGCCGCTATTGACGGCTCCGTGGCCGTCATGCACACCAACGATATCCACGGCAGCTACAAGTACAGCTACAACGCAAGCAAGGGCACCGGCACTGTGGGCTTTGACGGACTGGCGGTTTTCTATAGCGCCCAAAGCAGCGCCCCCGATCTTTTACTCGATGCGGGCGACACCTTCCACGGACAGTCCTTCGCCACCATGAGCGAGGGCAAGAGCATCGCCGAGCTCATGGACACCTTCTACGCCGACGGCTACGACGCAACCACGCCAGGCAACCACGACTGGAGCTACGGCGCGGACAAACTCCGCACCATGACCGGCTACAGCACCACCGGCACGCCCTTCGCCATGCTCTGCGCGAATGCAACGTCCTCGAACGGCGTATGGAGCTCGAGCATCACGAAGACGCTCGATCGCACCTGGGAGGATAGCGAGGATCACTCCACATTCGACTACAAAATCAAGGTCGGCGTCGTCGGAGCCATGGATGAGTCGCTAGGTTCCTCGCTGCGCGCGGACCTGGTCGCGGGCACCAGCTTCTCGAGTGCCGCGAACGCCATCAATGCCGAGGCAGAGCAGCTGCGCAAGGAGGACTGCGATGTTGTTGTGTGTATCGCGCACACGCTCGACGCCAAGACCTTTGCCACGCGACTCCGTGGCGTCGATGCCCTTATCGCAGGCCACGAGCACATCAACCTTAACGAGAAGGTGACGGGAGCCGACGGCAAGACGATCCACGTTGTTGAGGCAGGCAGCGCCTTTGCCGAGGTGGGGCTGCTTTCCATTCCGTACAAGTACGACACGAATGGCACCGAGACGACCGACGATGACACGGTCACGGTCCCTGCAGACGGCAGCGACGAGAAGCTCTACACCGCCAAGAACGTCAACGACCTTTTGGCAGACCCCGACAAGGGCTCCGACTACCAAAGCCGCCTTGAAGCCGTCCGCAACAAGATCAATCCGCTCGACGAGGACTTTGAAAACGAATCGAACAAGGTGCTCGGCACATCCACCACCAACTATTTCTACGGCGAGGACGCCGCAGGCACGCATGGTTGGGAAATGGTGCGCACCACCGATTTCCGCCCCAGCAAGGAGGACGACACCACCAAAGCCCAGACCATCGGCCACGTGATTTGCGGCTCCTATCTTGCCTTGACGGGCGCAGACCTCGCTATCGAAAACGCTGGCGGCATCCGCGGCGGCATCGCGGCGGGCAACGTGACCGCCGGCAACGTGACCGCCATCTCGCCCTACGGCAACACCGTGGAGACCTGGACCATGACCGGCGCGGACTTCCTCGCAGCGCTCGAGCACTCGCTACAAATTAGCGACGATTGCAACGACAGCTACGAGCTTCAGCAGGCTTATGTGGCGGCCGGTCACACCGAGCAGGAAGCACAAGACAAGTACAAGTGGCGCGATGACTCTGGCAGCGTTCTCTCCTTTGGCGGCATCAACGTGACGATTGATTGGACGCAGCCCGAAGGCAAGCGCATTGTGAGTGCCACACTCACCAAAGACGGCAGCACGCTCGATTCCACCAAGACCTATACCGTCGCCACCAACAACTACATCATCACCAACACGACCGACTTCCCCACCTTCGCAAACGCCACCAAGTACACCGAGTGGGGCACGTGCGAGGCGGCGCTGAGGGCGCTGATTGGGCAGAACGGCTGGGAGAGCAAGATGGCCGGGCTCGCCGGCACCATCAGCTTTGGCTCCGCTGCCGTGGACCCCACGCCCACACCGGCCCCGACGCCTAAGCCCTCGCCTAAGACGGACACGGCGACCACGAAGGTCATCACCAAGAAGACGACCGGTAAGCTCGCCGCAACGGGAGACCGCACGCTGGCAGTAGTTGGCACATGCCTTATCGGCGGCATCATCGTCATCATGCTCGGCATTATCTGGAAGCGTCGACGCTAAGCTACACCGCCGGGCTTTGCAGCCCCACCGCGTAAACTTTATATCGAGCACAGAAGCCCGTCCGAATTTGATCGGACGGGCTTCTTGGTGGGTATCATGGTTGAACGATCATTAGGAGGTTTTCCCTACATGGAATTGTTTGAGCCGATTCTTCATTTCTTTGAGCAACGGTGGGTCCACAACATCATCTGGGCCGTCATCTTGGCGATAGGCACCGCCGTCGCCGCCAAGGTCGTATCCAAGACCCTGAACCATCTGCTTAACCGAGACGATAACCCGCTTCCGGCATCGAGTATCTTCATCAACATCGCGCGCGCCGTCATCTGGATGATTGGCGGCAGCTTTATCCTCGATAACTGCTTTGGCATTAACGCAAACGCGCTCGTCGCCGCTCTTGGCGTCGGCGGCATCGCCATCTCGCTCGGCTTTCAGGACACGCTGTCAAACCTTATCGGCGGCATGCAAGTGACCTTTATGGGCATCATCAAACCCGGCGACAATATCGAGGTCGGCGGCGTATCCGGCGTGGTCCAAGACATCACTTGGCGTCATACAACGATTGAGGATGCCTGTGGACAGACCATCATTGTGCCCAACTCCAACATCTCCAAGAACACGCTCGTGCATTTGATGCCCTTTGGACGCGTGGCCGTGCCCGTTGCCGTAAAGGACACGTCTAAGTGGGCTTCCCTTGACGTGCTGGCAGACGAGCTCACGAGCGCAACCAAAACGGCCGTCTCGCCCATCTCGGGCTTTGACAAAGAGCCCTACGTGCTCTTTAGCGAAATCGGCGACTTTGGCATCAAAGGAAAGATCATCTTTATCGTCAGCGACGACAGCACCACTTTCACCGCTGCCGACGCCTGCATCCGCGCCATCGCCCCCATCATCGCCTAAACCACCGCAAAGGGGTCAGGCATCTTTGTAGTGGTTTTCATTCGTGGTACCATGGTTCATATAGTTGTTTAAACGACTAAGGGAGCAACATTATGGAAGAGGCCTATCGTCAAGCACGCAAGCGCGGCGAGCAAGGACGTCGACGCGCCATTAGCCAAAGCGAGCATCCATACCTTACGGACCTCGATAGCTTGGTTGCTCAGCTCCCCTTAGGTCAGCGAGAGAATGTCGGCCTGCGGGATATTCCGCTCGAAATGGTCGTCGGCACGGTCACCAAGGGCCGTCAGTCCGCCTTTTCGTGTAACTTTATGCCCCTGCTGCCGTTTAACACCGAGTTCGCCCGCAAGTGGTCCAACCTCTACGATATCCAGGTAACCGAGGGCTATCGCGACCCCATCATCGTCACCGAGTTCATGCATCGGTTCTATGTCCAGGAAGGCAACAAACGCGTCAGTGTCCTCAAATTCCTGGACGCTCCAACGGTTTCGGCCAGGGTTACCCGTCTCTACCCCGGCACATGGGATTCCGTCGAAAGCCGCCTGTACGGTGAATTCTGCGCGTTTTGGCGCGTCTGCCCCCTATACGAGATCGAGTTCTCGCGTGAGGGAAGCTACGAGACGCTCGCCAAGATGCTCGGTCAGAACCTTATCGAAAAATGGCCGCAGAAAAAGGTCGACTACCTGCGCCACACCTTCCTGCTCTTTAAGCGCGCCTACCTTCGCGCAGGCGGCGACCACCTGGACATTACGCCTGCCGACGCCATGCTCGTTTACCTCAATGTGTACAACCAGGACCGCCTGCTGGATACGCCGACGGATATCGTCGTAAACCGCCTGTGCAAGATTTGGCGCGAGCTGGTCATTGCCGGCAAAAATGACGAGGACAAGGTCGATCTTGTCGAAGCGCCGAGCGTCGATGAGGAGGAGTCGCCCGCCAAGTCCACCTCTGGCGTGCTCAACTTCTTTATGGGCAAGACTGTCTATTCGGCGGCCAACCCCCTGCGTATCGCCTTTATCCATGAGTTCCCCTGTGCGGCGTCGAGCTGGGACAGTCTGCACGACCAAGGGCGTCAGTATCTCGATGAGCACTTTGACGGCATCGTGCGCACCGAGGCGTTCGAGGACTGTCGCGATCCGGACGTGTTCTACGCCGCCGTGGAAACGGCTGTCAAACATGGAGACAACGTCATCTTCTCGACCTCGCACCGCCTGATGGAATACACGCTCAGAGCTGCCGTTGAGTATCCCCAGGTTCGGTTCCTTAACTGCTCTATCGGCCTTCCCCACCAAAGCGTCCGTTCGTACTTTGGCAAGATGTACGAGGCCAAGTTCCTCCTGGGCGCCCTTGCCGCCAGCATGGCGGACAACCATCGCATCGGCTACCACGCGTCGGTCTTCGCATCCGGCGCGCTCAGCGAGATCAATGCCTTTGCCATCGGCGCCTCGCTGCTCGACCCCCGCGCGCAAATTATCCTCACCTGGGGCGATGTGCCCGCCGGCGGTCTTGCCGAGGCCATGTGCCGCGAAGGCGTGAGCG
>JBKTBE010000037.1:0-21264 GCA_046883645.1 Collinsella sp.
GCCTACGCATACGACTACATCAATTCCCGGCATGCCCCGCGCAGGCAGGCCACGCTGAACGACGGGTCCGCGGCCCGGCAGGACGAATGACGCGCTTCGGCACAGGCCATGCCGAAACGCGTCACGCAAGCAAAGGAAGGAAGCCAACATCACATGAGCATCATCGCAGCACGCATCGACAACCGCCTGCTACACGGCATAGTGGCAACCCAGTGGGTACCCGAGTTCCGTCCGCAGCGTCTCATGGTCATCGATGACATCGTCGCCAACGACCCGACCAAGAAGGCCGCCATGCGGATGGCAAAGCCCTCGGGAGTCGCCCTCTCCATTATCAACAAGGAGACGGCTCTCACGAACTATCGGGCGGGCAAGTACGACGACCACACGGTCTTCATCGTGGCGCGAGACCCCCAGACCATCCTCGACGTCATACAGACGGGCCAGGTTGTTCCCACACTCGTGGTCGGAGGCACAGTCTTTCCCGAAGAGGGGTCAGACGCCGTCCAGGTGAGCAGTCGCGCCTACGTCACCAAAGACGAGCTGCCCGCATATCGAGCGATTGCTGGCACCGGCTGCGACATCACCGTTCGCTATGTGCCGGCCGACAAGCCCGTAGAGCTCTCCAGCATCATCACGCTTTAGCAAGGGAGTGAACTTATGACACCATCCATCATCCAGATAGCCGTCGTTACACTCATCGCCTTCATCTACGGAGCCGAGAAGAACGCGGGACAAATTCTCACGAACATGTCCGTCACGCCAGCATGGTTCGTCGGACTTGCGCTCGGCGACCCCGTAACCGGCCTCGCCGTCGGCGCCATCGTCCAACTCATGAGCCTGGGCGTGGCGGCCATGGGAGGAGCCTCCGTCCCCGACTATCCCACTGCCGCCATCATTGGCGCCGTCGTTGCCATCACCTCGGGTCAGGAGGCGAGCGTCGGCGTTGCCGCCGGAATCGCAGTCGGCATGCTCGGCCTTCAGCTCGACGTCATCGCCAAGACGGCAAACGGCTTCCTCGGGCGTACCTCGCAGCGCTTTGCCGAAGAGGGCAAGTACTCGCAGATGAAGAGCGTACTTTTCCTCGGTCCGGTCTTCTATGGCCTTACGGCGGCCATCCCCACGTTTGCCGTACTGCTCTTTGGCGCCGATGCCGTCAACGCTTTCCTCTCCGTCATGCCCTCCTGGTTCACGACCGGCCTCTCCATCGCCGCCGGTATCCTCCCCGTCGTCGGCCTTGCGATGCTTCTGTCCTTCATGCCAATGAAGAAATTCATCGCCTACGCCATCGTTGGCTTCGTTCTGGCCGCCTACCTGCAGATAAGCATTCTCCCCATTGCCCTGCTCGGTGCCGCCGCGGCCATCGAGTACTACAAGTCGCACAGCAATCCGTCCGTAAACGCCATCGACGCTGGAGGTCTGGAAGATGAGTAACGAAGTTAACGCCACCAAGGCAAACGAAGCGCCAACCCGCCTGGCAGACGGAACGTACCAGCCAGTCCTCACCGTTTCCGATCTCGACCGTTGCGGCCGCCGCTGGATGCTCGGCGCGTCCATCTATAACTATGAGTCCCAGTGTGCCCCGGCGGTCATGTTCGCAACCGAACCCGCCCTGCGCAAGATCTATGCAGGAGACGAGGAGGGCTACCGCAGGTCACTTCTGAGCACCTATCGCTATTACAATGCGACTCCCCAGGTAAGCGGCCTGCTCCTCGGCGCCGGCCTAGCCTTGGAGGACAAGGGGCACAATGACGCCATCGACGCGGTCCAAGACCTTAAGATTGGCCTCATGGGCTCCCTCTCAGGAGTCGGCGATACGATCTTCGCCATCCTCATTCCCACCATCTTCGGCTCCATCGCCGCCTACATGGGACAGGCGGGAAACCCCGTCGGCGTGCTTCTCTGGCTCGCCGTCGCCATCGCCATCTTCGTATGGAAGCTCTTTGACTGGCGCATAGGCTATAAGTTCGGCGACAAGCTCTTCACGACCCTTGCCGAGAAGATGTCCGTTTTCACCGAGTCGACGTCGGCACTTGGCATGATGGTCGTCGGTGCGCTCATCCCCACCGTCATCAAGGTCTCGTGTGGTCTCACGTTCACCATGGGTGACGTCACGCTCGACGTCCAGACGGGCATCCTCGACCAAATCATGGTCGGCATGCTGCCCGTAATAGCCACAGCCATCGTCTACGCCCTCGTCAAGCGCAAGGTCAGCATCAACAAGATTGTCCTCGGCATCCTCATCATCTCGTGGGTGTGCGCGGCTTTCGGCATTCTTGCTGCCTAGCCTAGGGCTAGACCAACCCACAAAGGACGCATTATGAGGCACATCATCATTGCATCGCACTACGGCCTGGCAGCCGGACTCGGAGACACGCTCAAGGCCATCATAGGACCGGGGCACGACATCAGGGTTGTCTGCGCGTTTACAGACGAAACCCCGCTCGAGGAGAAGCTCGCCAGCGCATTCGAGGGCATCGCCGAAGATGACGAGACCCTCGTTCTCACCGACATCCTTCAGGGCAGCGTAAACCAGCTCGTAGCCTGCTCGGCTCCGCGAGGCGCGTTCATAGTGACCGGCGTAAACCTTCCCGTGGCCCTCGAGCTCTCGCTCCACGCCGGACAGCTTACTCCCGATGTGGTGAGGCATGTCGTCACCCAAGCCAAAGAGCAGCTCGTCTACCTCGGAGATCTTACTCCGGACGTTGACGAAGAAGACGAATAGGAAAGACGCGACAGTAAGGAGGACGAGACATGCGCAAAGTCCCGACCAATAACCAGCACCTGTTCTACCAACCGAAGGACGTGTGGGTGGGAGACGTCATGCCCTTCGGCAAGGACGGCACGTTCTATCTATACCACCAGCGTGACACGCGCGACCCCGCTCCGCTTGCCGAAGGACAGCCCTTTGGGTGGTCGCTCGCGACCACCCAGGACTTCGTGACGTACCAGGAACACGGAACGGCGATCCCCCACGGCGGAGAAGACGACCAAGACCAGTTCATCTACGCCGGAACCGTTTACGAGGCAAAAGGGGAGGTACGCGCTTTCTATACCGGGTTCAACCGCAACTACCTGCGAGAAGGCAAAACGTCCCAGGTGCTCATGCAGGCGAAGGCCTGCTCGGATGATTATGCGACGTGGAAAAAGACGGGCGTTGCAGTAGAGCTCACGCCTCAGCCAGGATACGATGGGCGCAACTGGCGCGACCCTTTCGTAATATGGGATGACGACCGGAAGGAATACCTCCTCGTACTGGGCACGCGTAAGGGAGACGACCCCTCCAAAACCCTCCAAACTGGCAGGCTCGTTCACTTTACGTCGAAGGACCTCGAGCACTGGCAGTTCAAGGGCGACTTCTGGGCCCCCGGCCTCTACACCATGTTCGAAATGCCAGACATTTTTAAAATTGGCGATTGGTGGTACCTGGTCTACTCTGAGTACAGCGACGAGAACAAGATCGTCTACCGCATGAGCCGCGATCTCTACGGTCCGTGGGAGAAGCCGAGAGATGACGCCTTCGACGGGAGGGCGTATTACGCCGGACGGACCGCCTTCGACGGATCGCGCAGGATTCTGTCCGGCTGGGTCCCCACGCGCGAGAACGACGATGACCGGGCCAACTGGCTTTGGGGTGGCTCGTTTATGCCCCATGAGGTGTACCAGCGCCCCAATGGCACCCTCGGCGTTCGCCCTCCCCAAAGCATAAAGGATGCGTTCGAGTGCCCTGATGCCGTCCCGGATATCGAGCTTCGCGGAGACCACGAACGAACGGAGTGCGTAATCACCGAAAACGCAGGCGAGATCTTCTGCTTCGAGGCAGACGTGACGTTCAGGGACGCTTGCGACTTCTCAATTCGAGCCTACAAGAATCTCGAGACCGACGAGTCGTACGAATACCGCTTCGACCTCGACGCGAATCGGCTCTCGTTCGACAAGAGCCCCTGTTACAAGTGGTTCCGCGTAATGGATAAGGGGCTTTGGAGGCCAGTCTGGCTCGAGTCCGGGCGTTCTTACCACCTGCAGCTCATCGTTGACGACAACATCCTCGTCCTCTACCTCGACGGTACCGCACTCACGACACGCGTCTGCGAGAAGTTCGGCCACTCGCTTGCTGTTACGGTAACGAATGGCGAACTCAAACTGTCCAACATAGCCTTGGCGAAGGGGCTGCGCGAACAGGAAAAGTAAGCCAGTGAACCTCGTCGCCACAGCGACTCCCCCAGCAAAACACGCGAACAACGGGTCCGGCCGCATTCCGGCGACCGGACTCGTCCTGTGCCCTGATGGCACATGGCCCCGGGCTGCCGACAGCGAGGCGGCCTTAGGGGCCTCGCCTACAGATTCCTGAGTGCGTCGACGAGGGAGACCTTGCCCGCGGTGACCTCGTCGGCCTGCTTGATGACCTTTGCGGGCACGACGGCCACCACAGCGCCGGCGGCAGAGTCGATTCGAGCGATGTGGTCAGAGACGGAGCGAACGGCGAGCCGCTTGCCGACAGGGAGGCAGTCAAAGGTGGCAAAGCGCACTCCTACGGTTGGGATACGCCCGTGAGGCGCTCGGCGGACAGCGCTGTTGCCGCTCGCTGTGTCGAGCGCAGGTGTCGAGAAGTCGCCATATGCCACTACAGATGTATCATGGAGTGCCGAAGTTCACGTGCCCGTGACAAAACGCGGGCGCCAACCCGTCCCGAGCACCACCCCGCCCGTAAGGTGTGGGACGAAAGGAGGACCAGCCGCATGAACATCCCCGAGACACAGAAAGACCTGCTTGCCTACCTCGATCGCATCACGCGCGAGCTTGGCAGCACGCGGGGCGGGCGCATCCAGAACCGTCTCGACCACTTCACCACGGCATCTATAACCGACTCGCTCGCCATCTCGCGCAGCCTGGCAAGTCAGTATCTCAACGAGCTCGTGCGCGCTGGCCTCGTGGTGAAAGCAGGGGCACGACCGGTGTGCTACTTCCACCGCCGCTCCCTCGAACGCTTCTTCCAGTCTCGCATTGAGCGTAGCACCTACCCTTCGATCGAGCAGCTCTTCGCCACGCTCGGAAACGGCGAGCGACTCGACTTCGACCGCGCAATCGGTCACGAGCTGAGCCTTGCGCCCTGCATCAGCCAGCTCTGCGCCGCGCTCAAGTACCCGCCAGCTGGCCTGCCCATCCTGCTCTGTGGCGCCTCGGGAACCGGCAAGGGTCTACTCGCCGAACTTGCCCTCGAATACGGCAAGAACGTCGGCGTCCTGCAGCAGGAAGCCAAGCTTGTGAGCATCGACTGCTCGCATTACGCAGACGATGCCCGCGCGCTCACTCACGACCTGTGCGCAGATGGCGGGCCTGCAGATCGGGCGAGCGGCGGCATCGTTTATCTCAAGGACGTCGACGCCCTCTCACCCGCTGCCCAGGACGCGCTCTTGGAGTGGGCCTCCGCACAGGCGGGCGCCATTGTGCCAACCCCTGCTGTGCGCCTTATCTTTGCCACCTCAAACGAGGCAGACAGTACCGAGTGCCGCAGCCTCACGCGTCGCATCCCCATGTCCGCCCAGGTGCCGTCTCTGCGCGAGCGCACCCAGGAGGAGCGTGAGGAACTGACTCTCCACTTCCTCAAGGAGGAGGGCCGACGCATAGGACGCGACATCCTCATAAGTCGCGGAGCCTTCCGAGCCCTCGCCGGCACCAACTTCGAGGAGAACGTACGCGGCCTGCGCGACTGCATCACCAACTGTTGCGCCGAGGCCTATCTAGACACGAAGGGTGACAGCCTGGAGATTCGCACCTACCAGCTTCCCTCCGCAATCCTTGCCGGCTCCGCACTCGAGCGCAGCGAGAACGACATGCAGCTCATCGACACCACCCGGAGCATCCAAAGCCAGGCGGACGACCGCGCACGGCATGTACTCGACGCCATGCTGGAGCCATACGAGAGCTATCGCGAAGGCACGCTTGATGGGGGCGCGTGCAGCGCTCAGCTGGTGGAGCGAGCCCGCGACCTCGAGGACTACCTGGCGTTCGGGCAAAACCCGGGCCGCTCGAAGTCCGACGCATACGAGCAGATCGCCGACAGCGTCGTCACTTCCGTGAACGAACTCTACTCGATCGATTTGTCCCGAAAGAGCTCGCATCTAATCGCCCAGGGCATCTGCCTCCAGCTGTGGCCGCCCGCAAGCCTCTCGCGTTGGAAGAGCTCCCATGCAAGCGAGCTTTCCGGCATGCGCGGCGTCGTGGCCCAGCGCAACCGCTTTGCCGTTACTGTCTGCGCCTGCATCGCTGATGAACTCAAGGCCACGCTCGGCATCGCACTCGACGATCTCACGTGTCTGCTCGTCCTTGCGCATGCGGCACTCGCACTCGACCCGTCTAAGCGTCGTCGGAGCGTCGGTATCGTCCTCAGTCATGGCTACTCGACCGCCACGAGCATCGCCGACGCCGCCAATCGGATTCTTGACACGAGGGTCTTCGAGGCCATCGACATGCCCTACGACCAGAAGGTTACGGACGTCGCTGTTCCTCTTCAGCAAATCATCGACCGCTTCTCCTACGCAGACGAGGTCGTCATCCTCGTGGACATGGGATCGCTCCAGGATATTTATAAGAGTCTGGAATCCACCTCCGGCATGACGCTCGGCATCATAAACAACGCCTCTACCGGCCTTGCGGTGGAGGTTGGCGCCGGACTTATCGCGGGTCGCTCCGTGCGAGAGGTTCTCGACGATGCTGCGGCAGCTTGCACCTGTAATTATCACATCGTGGCGCGCAACGCCCGACCGGACGCGATTGTCTTCTGCTCCGAAGGCGGACTTGACGCAGCTGCGCGGATCCGCGATCTCGTGGCGCAGAGCCTGCCTGGCGAGTCCCCCGCGCGGCTTGTCGCCGTTGACTGGCGGCAGCTCGCCAATAACGGATCTGAGGATGCCGCCTTCTCCCAGTACAACGTGCGCTCGGTCATCGGCACGGACAATCCGCACGCCGACGGAGTCCCGTTCATTTCGCTCGAGGAACTCATCGCCGGCGAAGGAACGGCCCAGATAGACCGCGCCTTCGCACGCTTGCTCGACGCTGACAGCTTGCGCACGTTCCACCAGAATCTCGTCAAGAACATGACCCTCAGGAACGTGGTCGAGTCCATCACAATCCTTAACCCCAACAAGCTCTTCGGCGAAATCGAGAGTGCCGCAGAGCGGCTCCAGCAGCTCACCGGAGACGTGATTGGCGCTCGTGTGAGCATGGGGCTCTACGTGCACCTGTGTTGTCTCGTGGAGCGCCTCGTGACCAGAAGCCCCATCGAGAACTACGCAGACGAGCAGCGCTTCGCCAATGAACACAACGATTTCGTCGAGGCATTCCGCACGAGCTTCTCTGACATTTCCGCCCATTACCACGTGGAGGTCCCCGTCACGGAGATCGCCTACGCATACGACTACATCAATTCCCGGCATGCCCCGCGCAGGCAGGCCACGCCGAACGATGGGCCCGCGGCTCAGCAGGACGAGTGACGCGCCTCGCAAGCAAAGGAAGGAAGCCAACATCACACGAGCATCATCGATCGCTGCGTGCAAGGCGGCGGGCCTCACCGTGTTCGCCAAGCGCGAGGAGCGTTTTGGTTTTTCGCAAGCAAATGCGGACGAAATCAGCGACCAGATTCCCGATACGCTCAAACATGCAGGGCCCCTATGTGTTTAACCTCATTTTTCCGTGTGCGGTAGAATGGAGTCGTTGAGATCGCGAACGCCTTAAAGGGAGAGTTTTTGTGGATGCGCATCTGGATGGGGGCTCTTCCGCCCCGCTGTATCAACAGGTGCTCGATTTGCTTAAGAGCGATATCGAACAGGGGACATATCCCGTTGACTCGCAGATTCCAACGGAACTTGAGCTTTCTAAGATGTACGGCGTGGGAAGGGTCACGGTTCGCCGCGCAATAGAGGAGCTTGTGGGCGAGGGGTATCTCACCAAGCGGCAGGGGCGTGGTACGTTTGTGACCGCGACAAAGATAATTCGCAAGGTGCATCAGAAGGACGATGTTCAGAGTTTTACCCAAGCATGCGCTGAAAACGGCATGAAGGCGGGCGCTCGCGTCGTTGCCCGCAAGACCGTTGCCGCCGATCGCGACCTCGCTTCTTTCTTTGGCTTGGATGAAGGCTCTGACCTCATCTTGGTCTCACGCGTGCGTACCGCAGACGGCGTGCCGGTCCTGTTCGAGAACAACTACTATCCTGTCGATGGATTCGAATTTCTCAAAGATATCGGTCTCTCCAATTGTTCGATATTCGAGGCCGTGGGGGAGCGTACGGGTAGGTATCCCTGCTCGTCCGATCCCTGCAGGCTGGAGATCGCCCGTGCGGGAATTGATGCCGCCCGCGAGCTCAAGGTCCCAGTAGGGGAGCCGCTGTTCTTCATGAACGCGGGCTTTCTCGATTCCAACGGAGAGCGCTTCTGCTATGGCAGACAGTACTACGTGGGTTCGCGCTACAGCTTCGATATCTAGCGGCTCTGTCTCACACAGCGCTGTTCTCGTATTGCCGCGGCAGGTCCGTTTAGCGCGTAAAAGTTACCACTTATAGAACAACCTAATATGTTTCTTGACCGACGCCTTCATGCAGGTTATACATAGAACAACCTAAGATGTTTGCCTATACGTGAAGGATTTTTGGCAAGCATCGTTGCTCTGGCAGGAGGTTAAGAATGCCGGATGCCAAACAGGAGAAGCCCAAGCGCAGATTCCATCTCCAGCTTCCCCATGTGTACACCATCGCGTTCATGCTGATCGTGTTCTTCGCGGTGCTCACATGGATCGTCCCATCGGGTCAGTTCGATCGCCAGACCATTCAGACGGCCGCGGGCGAGCGAGAAGTCGCCGTAGCCGGAACGTACCAAGAGGTCGACAAGGTCTACACCGATTCGGAGACGGGGGAGACCGTCGATCTGCGACAGGGCATCGATGCCGTCCTGCAGGCTCCCGCCAAGGGCATTCAGGCTGCGGCCGATGTCGTCGCGTTCGTCCTGCTGATCGGCGGATCGTTCGCCATCGTCACCAAGACCAACGCCCTAAACGCCGGCATGAGCCGCGTGATCAAGAAGCTGAAGAACAAGGACATCTTGATCATCCCCATCTCCATGATCCTGCTCTCGATCTGCGGCACCACGTTCGGCATGTCCGAGGAGGCGCTGCCGTTCTACGCGATCTTCATCCCCATCATGCTGAGCATCGGGTATGACTCCATGACCGCGTTCATCATCTGCTTCCTCGGCCCCAACCTTGGTTACTGCGCATCCACTATTGATCCTTTCAACGTGCTGATCGCCCAGGGCGTTATCGGCATCGAGGGAAATCCCCAGCTTTGGCTCCGCGCCATCCTGTGGGTCATCTTCACCGCCGCGGGCATTTTCTGGGCCATGCGCTACGCGCGCCGCGTCAAGCTCGATCCCAAGTCCTCCATCACCTATGAGGACGATAAGCAGAAGCGCATCGAGTTCTCTGTCACCGATGCCTCTATCGAAGAGGAGTTCACGCTTCGCCACAAGCTCGTCCTCATTGATTTCGCGGTCGGCATGGGCGTTATCGTGTGGGGCCTCGTTACCCAGGGCTGGTATATGGACGAGATCTCCATGGTGTTCCTGGCCATGGGCCTTCTTGCCGGCATACTCGGCGGCCTGGACGAGAAGACCATTGCGGAGGAGTTCGTCCGCGGAATCGCCGACTTCGCCTACGCAGCCTGCATCATCGGCATCGCCCGCGGCATCCTGGTCGTCGCAGAGGGCGGAATGATCATCGACTCTATTCTTAACTGGCTCGTCGGACTCCTTGCGGGCGCTCCGTCCTTCATCTATACCACCTTCATGTACATCGTCCTCGGCCTGCTTTCGCTGCTGGTTCCTTCCAGCTCCGGCCTCGCTGCACTCACCATGCCCGTCATGGGCCCGCTGACCGAGCTTATGGGCCTCAATCCCGGGGCTGCCGTCACCGCTCTGCAGTTCGCGAACCAGACCGTCAACACCATCAGCCCCGTTGCGGGCATGACCGTCGCGGGTCTTGCCGTGGCGAAGATCTCCTTCGGGCAATGGTGGAAGACCATCTGGAAGTTCTTTATCTTCATGGTTCTGTTCGGATTGGTCGCGACTGTGATCTCCGGCCTACTGCCGATGTAGGAGGTGCCCAGCATGGATTTAAGCGCTTCCACACCCCGTCTGCGTCGCGAGCAGGTCGCCGGCATGAACATTCACTACATCATGTGGTCGCTCGATTACTTCCTTGATGCTCAGCAGCGCCTTGGCTTCAAAACCATCGAGCTTTGGGCGGCCGAGCCGCACGTGACGCTGGACCACACGGGGTATTTCGAGGCCGACGAGCTTCGCCGCAAGATCGAGTCCCGCGGACTCTCCGTGAGCTCCCTGTGTCCGGAGAACGTGGTGTATCCGTGGCAGTACGCTGCCAGAAAGCCCCTCCACGCGCAGCGGAGCCTCGCTTACTTTAAGCACGGCATCGAGCTCGCCGAGGTGCTCGGCGCCCCGTATATGTCCATCAACTCCGGTTGGGGCGATTGGGACGAGGACCGCGAGGAGGCTTGGAAGCGCTCTGCCGAGCACTTGGCGATTCTTGCGGACTATGCCGGCGAGCACGGCGTGACCCTCTGCATGGAGAGCCTGAGGCCGGAAGAGAGCAACTTGGTGGTTACACTCGCGGACGCCAGGCGCATGCTTGACCAAGTAGCCAGCCCGCACCTTACTCCAATGGTGGACACTACCGCTATGGGAGTCGCCGGCGAGAGCCTTGAAGAGTGGTTTGCCGAGTTTGGCGATGGTGCCATAAGGAACATGCGCTTCATTGATGGCGACCCATATGGCCATCTGGTTTGGGGCGATGGAAAGCACAGTATGGACGATTTCGTACGCGTCCTCAACGCGCATGGGTTCGAGGGCTATCTTGGTCAGGAGATCACCGATGGAAGGTATTTCGATGATCCCGCAGCAGCGGACCGGCACAACATGGACGCCTTCGAGAGGTATTTTGTCGACTAGCGCGTAGCTCCCATTCGCGTGGGGAAGTCAACACGCTTGACGAGAAGACTCGCAGTAAACGTTGGCGGATTCGTCCGCCGTATCGAAAGGAAGAATAACAATGAACGCACATGATCTTATCGCCGACGCAATCGCTGAAAAGGGCGGTTTCGATAGCGTCTTCTGGGTTGCCTGCGGCGGCTCCCTCATCGACCTGCTGCCCGCCCACGAGCTGCTCAAGCGCGAGGCGACTACGTTTGCCAGCGAGGCGTATACCGCCCGCGAGTTCGATATCATGCGTCCCAAGCGCCTGGGCGAAAAGTCCCTTGTCATCGCTTGCAGCCACTCCGGCAACACCCCCGAGGTAATCGATGCGTGCTCGATCGCCAAGGCGGCGGGCGCGACCGTTATCGTGCAGACGGACAACGCGGGTTCCGGCATCGATAACGGTGAGTGGACGTGCTGGGTATATCCGTGGGGCGAGGGAGTTCCGCAGGCGGAGGTGCCCGCCGGCATCTCTTTGGCTCTCGCTTCCGAGCTCCTGGATCAGCAGGAAGGTTATGCCGACCTTGCCGACATGTACGAAGGCATCGCCAAGATGGACCAGATCCTGCCTGCAGCTCGCGAGAAGGTCAACGCCGAACTCTGCGACCGTTTTGCCGCCCTGTGCCAGGACCACAAGTTCCTGTATATCTTGGGGTCCGGTCCCGTGTTTAGCCAGGCCTATGGCTTCGCTATCTGCTCGCTTATGGAGATGCAGTGGCAGAGCTGCGCCTATATCCACTCCGGCGAGTACTTCCACGGCCCCTTCGAGGTGACCGAGCCCGGAGTCTTCTACTTCCTGCAGATGTCTTCTAGTGAGTGCCGAGCCATGGATGAGCGCGCCCTCGCATTCCTCGAGACCCATACCGACACTCTTATGGTGCTCGACGCCATGGAGTACGGCATGGACCAAGTACCGGCGAGCGTTCGCGCGTTCCTTGATCCAATCCTGTTCTACGCGATGAACTGTGAGCTGCGCTCCGCTCGCGGCAAGGTGTTCGACCATCACCCGGACGTGCGTCGTTACATGGGCATCGAGAAGTACTAGCGATTTTAAAACGGGGCGCGAGGCGCGTTGAGACGTGCGAATCCCTCGCGCCCCGTCTGCTCGCCGTAACCACGGCGGTTTACCTGAATGGAGATAACCATGGCAGCCTATCCTATAAGCGTGCTTGGCTTTGGAGACAACGTTGTCGATAAGTACGAGCACATCAAGACCATGTATCCTGGCGGCAATGCAGTTAACTTCGCCGTCTTCGCCAAGAAGCTCGGCGTCGATCGCAGCGCCTACATGGGAATCTTCGGATCAGATGAGGAGGCCGAGCACGTTATAGCATCGCTCGAGGACGAGGGCGTCGAGCTTCTTCGCTGCCAGCAGGTCCTGGGCGTCAACGGCGCCGCTCGCGTGACCGTTGACGAGACCGGGGACCGTATCTTCCTGGGCTCCAATGAAGGCGGCATACGTGGCGACATGCGCTACGTGATAGACCGCTTCGCCGCCGAGTACGTCAGCGGCTTCGATTTGGTGCACAGCGGCAACTACTGCTTCACCGAGCGCGAGCTCCCCAAGATCAAGGCTGCCGGCGTGCCTATCAGCTTCGACTTCTCCGATGACTCCACCGACGAGTACTTCGGGCAGATTGCGCCATTTGTGACGTACGCCTTTATGTCCATGGGCGACGCTTCCCTGGAGGATATCAAGGCGAAGCTCGAGTGGGTGAAGGCCCTTGGCCCTCAAATCGTATGCGCATCGCGCGGGAGCAAGGGCTCCGTCGCCTATGACGGCGAAAACTTCTACGAGCAGGGCATCAAGCCCGTGGCGCCCGAGGAGCTCAAAGACGCTATGGCGGCCGGCGATTCACTGCTGACGGCGTTTTTGGTCACCTATCTTTCCAAGAAGAAGGCCGGCGAGTGCGGCGAGGCCGCGATTCGCGAGAGCTTGGACTTCGCTGCCGGTTTTGCGGCGGAGACCTGCAAGATCGAGGGCAGTTGGGGCCACCCGCTGGTCTACGAGAACTAGTTTTTTGTCGTGGCGGGGTGTCTTGGGGCGCCCCGCATTGCGTTAGGAGTCAAGATGTCCGTTCGTGCCTGCGCGGCAGGATTTTGCTGCGCCGATGTCTACCAGAATCTGGATCCCCTGGGTTGCATCCAAGGGGGCCTCTCAGGAGCGCTTCGAGGGGTGCTTCTTGAGTATATGAAGGCAAAAGGGATATGCAATCTTCATATACGGCCTTCTTTTAGAGGGCGTTGTCCTTACTCTTTCATCTCCTTGCCTATGGACATTTTGTCCATAGGCAAGAGTCCATGGTCGAGATCATGGTGAAGTTCTGCGGCCAGTAATTACTGCATTACATATTCTGTTGTCACCTGGGAGGCTCGCTTTTGCGGGCCTCTTTGCGTTGCTAAGGGGCCATGGTCTGTCGATAAATAAAGCGCCCGCTTGCGGGGGAGCAAGCGGGCGCCGTTGAGCGAATATGTTTGCGGCCCTAGCCGCTGCGGGTGATGGGTCCTCGACTAGTTAGTCGTGCCGGAATCGTCGCCCGAATCGGAGCCAGAAAGCGAAACCGTCAACGTGATCGTGCTGTCGGTGGACTGCTTGCCGGTGGGGGAGACGCCCGTGACGGTGGCGTTTTCGTTGCCGCTCACGGGGTTGCCGTTCTGGTCACAGAAGCCGATGTTATAGAAACCGGCGTTGTTGAGCGCGGTAACGGCGGCGGAAATGCTCTTGCCGTACAGGTTACCCGGGACGCTGGCCTTGCCGGACTTCTTGGCGATGACGACGGTGATCGTGGCACCGGGCTTCTGCTTGCCGCTAGGGTTCCAGCTAATTACGGTGCCCTCGGTAACCGAGTCGTTTTCCTGGTAGCTCACGTCGACGCCAAAGCCAGCCATGTCGAGAGCGTTGCGTGCCTGGGCCTCGGTCATGTCGGTCAGATCGGGGACGGAGGTGGTGTCAGGACCGCTGGAGACCTTATACGAGATGGTCGTGCCCTTCTCGACTTCCTTGCCGGCATCAGTGCCCTGCTCAAAGACCTGGCCTTCGTCGGCCTCGTTGGCCTCCTCGGTTGCGTTGCCCTTCAGGCCCACGCTTGCCAGCGCGGCCTCGGCCTGGTCCTTGGTTAGGCCGACGAGCTGCGGAACCTCAACTTTCTCGGAGGGCTTGGGGCCCTTGGAGATCACCAGGTTCACCTTGGAGCCCTTGGGCTTCTTAGTGTTGCCGTTGGGGGTCTGCTCGGCAACCTTGCCCTCGTCGACATCGTCGTTATAGCTCTGGTCGACAGTTCCGACCTCAAGGCCGGCCTCCTTGATCAGCTCGATAGCGGTCTGCTGGTCCTTGTTAAGCACATCGGGCACCGTAACCTGCTCGCCCCCAAAGAGCCCGGTGGCGAAGGCCACCACAACGCCAACCACGGCGATTGCGGCGACTACGGCGGCGATAATCTTGTTCTTGTTGGACTTGGGCTGATCGACCTCGTAGGAACCGGTGGAACCCGAGACGGCGCTGCGGGGGTTGGTCTGTCCGCTTACGCCCGATACGGGGCGAACCATAGCGCGCGTGGAGTCAGACAGCTCACGGGTCTTGGTAGCGCCCAGGTCGCCCGCGGCGCCAATGATGCGCGTGGGCTCGGAGACGTTGACGGCGCGGCCGGACAGGTAGTTGTTGAGCACCTGGCGCAGCTCGTCTGCCGTCTGGAAGCGGTTCGCCGGGTCCTTTTCCATGCACTTGAGGATGATGCGCTCCAGATCGGCATCGACGCCGGAGTTGACTTGGCTCGGCGGGATGGGGAGCTCGTTGACCTGCTTGAGCGCGACCGAGATGGCGTCGTCGCCGTCAAAGGGTACGCGGCCGGTGGCGCACTCGTACATGACGACACCCAGCGAGTAGATATCCGAGGTGGGGCCGAGGTCCTGGCCGCGAGTCTGCTCGGGGCTTACATAGTGGGCGGTGCCCAGCACGTTGTTGTCCTGCGTGAGGTGGCTGTTCTTGGCGCGTGCGATGCCAAAATCCATGACCTTGATGTTGCCGTCGGGCAGCACCATGATATTTTGCGGCTTAATGTCGCGGTGGATGATCTCGTGCTTGTGTGCGACCGAAAGCGCGGAGCTGATCTGCGAGCCGATCTGCGCGACCTTCTTGGGGTCGAGGGCGCCGTGGCTCTTGATGCCGCTCTTAAGGTCGGTACCGCGCAGGTACTCCATGACGATGTAATATGTGTCGCCGTCCTTGCCCCAGTCGTAGACGCCCACGATATAGGGGGAGGACAGGCCGGCCGCTGCCTGGGCCTCCTGCTTAAAGCGGGCGGCGAAGGTGGCGTCGCCGGCATACTGCGGCAGCATGATCTTGACGGCAACCGTGCGGTCGAGGACCTGATCCTGTGCACGGAAGACGGTCGCCATACCGCCCGTTCCCACCTTATCCTTGAGGAGGTATCTTCCCCCGAGGACCCTCTGTTCCATTCCTGCTCCTAACATAACTATTCGCTCAACGATGTGTGTAGTACCTACGATGTGGCCGCTGGGGCCGTGTGACGCGTTGCCGCTAACCCTTAGGCCGCGGCGCGCCTCGGGTGTCCGATTCGATCATGGGCATCACGCTCCCTGTGCGGCAAGCGCTGCGGTCAGGACGATACCGGCGATCTTAGCGGCCTTGACGTCATGCTTGTCGAAATCCTCCAAGGCCACCGAGATAGCGACCGTGGGTGAATCGTAAGGTGCAAAGCCAACGAACATCGAGTTGACGTTGGTGCCGCCGGTCTCGGCCGAACCGGTCTTGCCGGCAACCTTGACGCCCGGAATCTGGGCATCGGTGCCGGTACCGGACTGGACGACGGCGAGCATGGCCTGCTTGACCTGGTCGGCCGTGGCAGAGCTGACAGCCTGGCCCAGCGAGCGGGACTGCGTGGTCTTAACCACGGTTCCGTCCGGGGCGAGTATCTGGGACACAAAGAACGGGTCCATGACCACGCCGCTGTTGGCGATGGCCGCCGCTATCACGCAGTTTTGCATGACGGTGGTCTGCGGACCTGGCGTGTGGTCCATGCCGACAGGCTGGCCGGCGCCTGCCCAGGCGGTCTCCCACTCGGTCATAAGCGACGGGTCGGCCATGATGGAAGCTGCGGTGGTCAGATCCTGGCCGAGCTTTTGACCGTAGCCAAAGGCGTTGGCAAACTGGACGAGCGAGCTGGCACCGACCTCGTTTGCCACCTGGCCAAAGACGACGTTGGACGACACGGCGAAGGCCTGCTGCAGGCTGATGGTGCCGTAGCTCTCGTTGGCATCGTTGGTGACCGGCGCGTTGCCAATGTCCATGGAGCCGGGCGCCTGGTACGTACTGGTAAGGCTGGCGGTGCCGGTCTCGAGCGCTGCGGAGAGCGTGACGACCTTAAAGGTCGAGCCCGGGGTGTAGAGCGCGTCCATGGCACGGTCGTACATGGAGCCGTCCTCGCCGCCGCCCGACTGGAGCAGCGCATCGATGTTGGTGTTGTCGTAGGTGGGCGAGCTCGCGCACGCAAGGACCGCACCGGTGCGCGGATCCATGACCACCACAGCGCCCTTAAAGCCCTTGAGTGCCTGTTCGGCAGCCGTCTGGATGCGCGAGTCGATGGTGAGCTTGGCGGTATTACCCGGCTGGGTCTGCCCCGCGAGCGACGCGATGGCATTGTTCCAGCTGGAGTAATCCTTGGAGCCGGTGAGCGTGTCGTTCATGACGCTCTCGATGCCGGCGGTGCCGTATTGCTGGCTCACGTAGCCCACCACGTGCGCGGCCATGTTGCCGTTGGGGTAGGAACGGGCGTAGGTGCCGTCCTCCTGTTGCAGCGACTCGGCTAGTGTCACGCCGTCGGACGTGATGATGGAGCCACGCTGGATGTACTTGGAGCGGGCGATGGTGTGGTTGTTGGTCGGCATGTCCTGGTAGTCCTTCGCCTTGATGACCTGGACATAGGTGAGGTTGCCGATAAGGATGGCGAACAGCGCCGTAAAGGCAAACACGGCACGAGTCAGACGGTTGGCAAGTGCCACGCGGCCGAGCACGCCGGATTCAGGCGTGTCGAGCAGGCGACGGCGCATGCGAGAGCCCGCGGAGTGGTTGCCGCGGCTGTAGGAAGGTGCGCTGGCAAAACGCGTACCGGTCGGGGCGGCGGCGGATGCGACCTGGTCATCGGTGATGGCGGCCATGGTGCCGGTGCCGGTGAGCTCGGCTTCGCGTCCGGTTGCCTCGTCGCCGGCGCGCAGCAGCAGCGCGACGATGATAAAGCTCGCCAGCAGCGAGGAGCCGCCCTGGCTCATAAAGGGTAGGGTGACGCCGGTCAGCGGGATCAGGCGGGTTACGCCGCCGACGATCAAGAATGCCTGGAAGCTGATGGCCGCCGTAAGGCCGGTCGCGCTAAAGGCGGCAAGGTCGGACTTGGCGCGGGCGGCCGTGGTGAGGCCGCGCACGGCAAAAAGCATAAACAGGATGAGCACGGCGCCGCCGCCCAAAAGGCCCATTTCCTCGCCGATGGCCGAGAAGATAAAGTCGGACTCGACGACGGGGATGTTGTTTGCCATGCCGTTGCCGATGCCGACGCCAACCAGGCCGCCGTCAGCCAGCGAGTAAAGTGACTGTACGATTTGGTAGCCCTGGCCCTGGGCGTCCTTAAACGGATCGACCCAGACCTGAAAGCGCACCTGCACGTGCGACAGGAACTTGTAGGCGCCCACGGCTCCAACGGCTAAGAGTGCAAGGCCGATAACGACATACGAAAAGCGTCCCGTGGCAACGTAGAGCATTAGCAAGAAGATGGTGTAGAACAGCACGGCCGAACCCAGGTCGCGTTCGAAGACGACGACGAGCAGGCACACACCCCACACGGCAAACAGCGGCAGCAGCAGTCGCAGGCGAGGGATCTTAAAGCCCAGGATCTTGCGGTTGGAGATGGAGAGCAGCTCGCGGTTCTCGGCCAGGTACCCGGCCAGGAACAGCACGATAAAGACTTTGGCGAACTCGCCGGGCTGGATGGTAAAGCCTGCGATGCGAATCCACAGCTTGGAGCCCGAGATCGTGGTGCCGATAAAGATAGGCAGCATCAGCAGAATGATGCCGATAATGCCAAAGGTGTACTTGTAGCGCATGACCACGTCGAGGTTCTTAACCAACGCGAGCGTTCCCACCATCAGGGCCACCGAGACAAACAGGATGATGAGCTGTGAGATGGCGAGAGCGGGGGCGAGACGCGTCACAAACGTGATGCCGATGCCCGAAAGCACAAAGACAATGGGTAGGATAGCGGGGTCGGCACCGGGCGCAAAGATGCGCACGGCAATGTGGGCCGCGGCAAAGGCGGCAAAGAGGCCGATCGGTACGGCGAGCGTCTCAAAGGAGATGGCAGCGCCCGCGGTGAGGACGTACATCGCATACAGCAGGATGACGGGGAACGCCGAGGCGATGAGCAAGAGCAGCTCGGTGTTGCGGCGACTCATAAGCGGCACTCCCTTTCTAATTCTTATCGGAGGCTTCGGCCTCGGCGGACTGTTCGGCGGTTTTCTCGGAATCCGATTCGGAGGTCGATCCCTGATCGGTGTTGTCGCGAATCGTTTGCGCGTCGATCACCTGGCGGGTCTGCTCCTCGTCGATCTGGTGGCGGTACTTGGATATCGTGTCCTGCGCATCGTCGACACTTGTTTGCGGAATACCCGCCTTGAGGCGGTTTTGCGTGTCTTCGGGCAGGTCGGATAGCTTGATGCTGGTTTCGCTTTCGAGCCAGTGGAGCTTGAGTCCGAGCGGCTTGCCGGGCAGGCCGCGCCAGACGGCGACATTGCCCTGGTAGGTACCCAGGTAGTACGAGCCGGTGACACCCGTGTAGGCCCAGATGCCAGCTGCCAGCACAAAGACGAGGGCCAGGATGGCGGCGATAGTAATGTTGCGGCGACGCACGCGCTGCGCCTCGCGCATAACGCCATCGTCAACCAGGTCAACGACTACTACGGTCACGTTGTCGTGGCCGCCGGCGGCAAGCGCCGCGTCCACTAGGTTGTCGACGCAGATTTGCGCGGTTGAGGACTGCGTGGCGATGTTCTCGATATCGCTATCGGGAATCATGCTCGAAAGGCCGTCGGAGCACAGGATCAGGCGGTCGCCTTCCTCGATATGCAGAGTGAAGTGGTCGGCATACATAGCGGGGTCCGAGCCCAGCGCGCGGGTGATGACCGAACGGTTGGGGTGGACGCGAGCCTCATCTGCCGTGATCTCGCCGGCGTCCACGAGCTCCTCCACGTAGGAGTGGTCGCGGGTCACGCGGATGAGCGTGCCCTCGTGGAGCAGATAGGCGCGAGAGTCGCCCACGTGGGCGATGGCGAGCGTGTCGTTTTCGATATAGGCGCAGGTGGCTGTGCAGCCCATGCCGGGCTTGCCCAGGCCGTTCAGGGCCGCCTCGATTACGGCGGCGTTGGCTGCCTCGACGGCTGCGGCCAGGCGCGCTGCGTCGGCGGACTGCGGGGCCGTCTTGGCAATAGTCTCGACGGCGATAGAAGAGGCTACCTCGCCGGCGGCGTGACCGCCCATGCCGTCGCATACGCAAAAGAGCGGCGACTGCACCAGATAGGAGTCCTCATTGTGTGGGCGTACGCACCCGACGTCGGAGCGGGCGCCCCACATGAGTTGCGTGGTGGTACCGGCGTCATAGGTCGAGTCGGTCTCGATGCGCTCCTCGGTCAGGGGCTCAAAGCTCATGGTCGAGCCGGGGTCTTTGAGCTTGGCCTCAACGGCGGCAACGTCGATCTCTGCTGTGTCACCGGGAGAGACGGTGCTTGTCTCGGCGTTTGATTCGGAGTCGCCGGTGTCCGGGGAGTCGGGCTCCTCGGACACGCGGGCGGTCGACTCGTCGTCTTGCGGGCTGACGTCTATAGGCTCGGGCGTCGGCGTAGACGCGGGCGCAACCTCGGATGCCGGGGCTATGGGAAACGCCGGCGCGGCGGGCTCGGGTGCCGCAAACACCGCAGCGCTCTCGTTGATTGCCGCGGCGACGGGCTCTGCAAAGTGAGCCGGCGCCGGGGTTGCTTCGGGCGCTGTGGGCTGTTCCGCAGCATGTGCGCCGATGGGCGCCGCTACGGCATCCTCTTCGTCCTCGTTATCGGCGAGATCCGAAATATCATGCGTTACATGCGAAAGAGGCAGGGAGAACACGGTGTCCTCGGGCTCCACGGGTGCGGAGCCTGCCGGAGCGGCGTGGGCCGGCGCAGCTGTGGTGGCGGCCGGTGCCTCGGTCATAGTTGCGGACTTGTTCTCCTCGTCGATCATCGACGGTTCACCTTCATGACCACGTCGCCAATCTGGACTTCGTCGCCCTCGCGCAGCGTTGCGGGCTCCACGAGCTGGCGGCCGTTGACGAGCGTGCCGTTAAGCGAGTTGAGGTCCTCGATGATGAGTGCCGGGCCCTGCAGCGAAAAGCGCGCATGCGAGGCCGAGACGAACGGTTCGTTGATGCAGATGTCCGAAGATGGCGAGCGACCGACGATGACGGGGCCGAGCATGTCTACGTGGATGCCGCGGATACCGCGCGGACCCTTGTCCACATCGATCGTCCAAATGGCCGAGTCGCGGCGCTGCCCGCGCACAAGTCCCACGCCGGTCTTCATGACGGCGAACAGGAAGATATAGAGCAGGGCGACCAGGACGATGCGGCCTGCAAAAAGGACGATATCGATGTTCATAAGCGACTATCCCCTAAATTCAAAGGTGCTCAGGCCAAACGTCAGCAGATCGCCGTTGCGCAGCGGGCAGCGCGTAATGCGGCGGTTGTTGACGAGCGTGCCGTTGGTGGAATTGAGGTCCTCGATCGACCAATCCGAGCCCGTAAAGGTGAGCTGGGCGTGGCGGCGCGACACGTTGGGGTCGCGCAGGGCAATGTCGGAAACTGAGCGCTCGCGACCGATGGTCACCTGTGCGGAGGTGATGCTATGGCTCTCGCCGCTCACGACGTCGACGAGCTGGGCGAGCGGGCGCTGCGGGGCGCGAGTGCTCGCCATGTTGGAGGCGATGCCGGCTGCGGCGCCTAGGCCCACGGCGGCACCGGTCGCGGCGGCTCCGCCCATGCCGGCAAGCGCGTCGCGCGAGACGGTCTGCGGCACCGGGATGGGTGCGGCGGCGGGGTCGGGGACGCTAGGCGCGAAGGGGTCTGCCACGGCAAGCGGGTCGGGAGCGGCGGCGCGAGGCGTCGGCTGCTGCTGGGGCATGGCGGCGGGGCGCTGCTGCTG
>JBKTBE010000138.1:0-1351 GCA_046883645.1 Collinsella sp.
AACGATATGGCACCGTGGGGACACATGTATGTCAATCCTGGTCTAACAGAGCCTTACTTATTTAGCGGAGACCTTGCCACTGGCGTCCTTGACGACCTTCATGGCAGAAACGGGAATAAAGCCCTGCTCCTCGACGAGCTTGCCCTGGACGTCGTCGGAAAGCATGAACTCCAGGAAGGCCTTGGTGGCCTCGTCGGCGTCCTTAGCACAGTACATGTGCTCGGTCGCCCAGATCTTGAAGGAGTCGTCGGTGACGTTTGTGCTCTTGGGCTCGACGCCCTCGACCATGATGGCGTTGAACTTGGAGTCATCGAAGTGCGAGAAGTCAAGGTAGGAGATGGCGTTGTCGGTGCTGCCCATCTGAGTCTGGACATCGCCGGACTTGTCGAGCTCGGCGTCGCCCTTAAAGTCGACGGCCTCGTCGCCAAAGACGGCGGCCTCGAAGGTGGCGCGGGTGCCGGAGCCGGCCTTGCGGTTGAGAACGACGATCTTGGCGTCGTCGCCGCCGACCTCCTTCCAGTTGGTGATCTGGCCGGAGAAGATGCCCTTGAGCTGCTCGAGGGTCAGGTCGTCGACTGTCACGTTCTTGGAGACGACGGGGCCCATGCCCACGACGGCGACCTCGTGATCGACGAGGTTCTTGACCTGATCGGCCTCGAGCTTGGTCTCGGCGAAGACATCGGAATTACCGATGGTGACGGTGCCGGCGGCGACAGCGGTCAGGCCCTTGCCCGAACCGTTGCCCGAACCGGAGACGGAGACGTCGGGGTTGGCATCCATAAACTTCTCGGCAGCAGCCTCGACGAGAGCCTGGAACGAGGAGGCGCCGTCGTAGGTTACCTCGCCCGAGACGGACTCGGCAGCAGCGGCGCTACCCTTGTCGGCGGCGTCGGTTGCGCCTGCGCCGCCGCAACCAACGAGACCGAGACCGACGATGCTGGCAAGACCACCAGCGAGGCCGAGGAACTGACGACGAGAATAAGCCTGATCGAGCATGATCTTCCTTTCATACAAGCGACTCGCGGGCACCCTGCCCGCTTTGCTGTTTGGAAAGATACGGTCTCGATCGGGCAGCGCCCGCGTCAGCTGCGCTTTATTACGGGCATCTGATAGACCCTTACCGCAAGCGCGGCTCGGCTTTACAAACGAATAACAAACCCGCCACCAAGCATGGCACGCCTTTTACACCAGAACAGTAGTCATTGGGTGTTCTTAAATGACTAGTCGTTGGGGACAGTCTTTGTGGATTGCCAAAAAGGAGTGTCCCAATCTGCCGGCATTTGGGGACGTTCCTTATAATATGAGCAGGACATTGTCAAGAGGCAAAATCGGGCCTGGCCCCAACGATATG
>JBKTBE010000038.1:0-20958 GCA_046883645.1 Collinsella sp.
AGATTCGCATCGAGGACGGCGTGGCCGTGGTCTATGCCGCCACGTCCGACATCGACCAGGGTTGCAACACGGTCTTTTTGCAGGACGTTGCCGAGGCATGCGGCCTGCCGCTTCGCTGCATCGCCAATGGCGAGTGCTCTACCGAGAACGCTCCCGACTCCGGCACCACGTCTGGCTCGCGTCAGACGGTCGTGACCGGCGAGGCCGTGCGCGGTGCCGCCTTCCTGCTGCGCGATGCCATGCTTGACATCGAGGCCGGCAAGCATGCACCCGATGCTCCTGTGAGCGCCCATGGTGATGGCGTCAAGATCGAGTACGACGACGGTCGCGCCTATCAGCTGCACACACAGGAACTCGTCGCCGGCCAGGGTATGCATCCTCAAGATCCCGCTGCCGCCATCAAGGCGCTCGAGGGCTGCGAGTTTGGGTACGTGTACCTGGAGCCGACCGACAAGCTGGGCGCCGACGTTCCCAACCCCAAGAGCCACATCTGCTACGGTTTTGCCACGCATGTGGTCATTCTGGATGATGACGGCCGCGTGAGCGAGGTCTATGCTGCGCACGATTCCGGCAAGGTGGTCAATCCCATCTCCATCCAGGGTCAGATCGAAGGCGGCGTGCTCATGGGTATGGGCTATGCGCTTACCGAGGACTGGCCGCTCAAGGACTGTGTACCCCAGGCAAGGTACGGTACGCTCGGACTGTTCCGTGCGCCCGAGATTCCGGATATCCACGCCATTTACGTGGAGAAGGACGAGCTACTGCCTGTGGCATATGGCGGCAAGGGCATCGGCGAGATCGCAACGATCCCCACGGCGCCCGCCGTACAGAACGCCTACCGCGCGTTTGACGGCAAGCTGCGTCCAAATCTGCCCATGGTGGATACGCCCTACAGCCGCGTCCGCAACCGCGGGTAGGGCGGGGTGCGGACAGCCATTGTTGACGGGCTGTTCGCGCTCAACATCAACTGCATATGCTGCGCCTTTGGCCCCGGCCCCATCGCGAGTCGGGGCCTTTTGTTTGGAGTGGAAACTGTGTCCCGGAATTATATCTCAGAATGGGATGCGTTTTCCGCTGGCCGGTCGTTTGGAAAGCGCATCCCAGTTTGAGTGTTTATTCCGGGATGCGGTTTCCGCTGAAGGACTTAGCCGGAAAGCCTGTCCAGCTCTGAGACTGGATTCCGGGACACGCTTTCCGCCAGGCCCGCCATCCGGAAAGTGCATCCCGTTTTGAGCGTCCAGGCTAGGACGCACTTTCCGTTGGCGTGGTCGTTGGGAAAACGCGGCCCAGATAGCGGGATGCGATCTGGCGATGCGTGCTTGACCATGGCCGAGGCGTAGCCATTTGGCTTATCCAGAAGATGCATTTGTTTTGGCTTGGCTGCCAGGTTGTGGAAGTTGCGCTCGCTGCGCACGGAGAAATTGTCCATACGGACTCCTTTCATCGATGTTGGCAGGGCCACCGTGCCTCTTGGCCGGTTGGCGTCGGGATCGTGGAGCCAACTCTCTACCCCGACTCTGGATAAAACGCGCCCGCTCCTTGCAGGCACGATGGAGTCTATCAACGTGTACGGACAGAAACCAACGCCATCCGCGAAATGACGCGCGGATGGCGTTGGTTTCCCAAGTGATTATTCGGCTTTCATTCGGAAAAGTGTCGAAATCAGCCGTGTAAAAGTACGGAAAAGTGTCGAAATAGGCACCTTAAAACTTCGGAAAAGTGTAGCTGGATGACAAAACAGCACTTAGAAGCTGGTGCTGGATGCGGGATCCTGCGGCCGCCTTCAGCTCTCGCTACTTATCGTCCCCGTCGTTGGGGTCGCCCTTGAGGGTGTTGATGTCCAGGTACTGGTTATCGTCCTCTTTTTGCTGGGTCTCCGACTCCGCTTGGGTGGGGCCGCGGAACAGCTGGAATCCCTCAAACGCAATGACACCGAGCAGGGCAATGATAATGGCGATAAAGGCAACCTTGACTGCCTGCGGAAATTCCGAGAAACGCAGCGCCTTTTCCTCGGCGTAATAATCGGCGAAGCGCTCTTCACCCGTGCTTTTGGTATATGCCGGCGCGGACGCGGCCTCCGGGTCATATTCCGGTGCAGGCGTGGCAGCGTACGGATCGTTGAGATAATCGCTCGATGCGGTGCCATAATCCTCGGTCTCGATGCGACCGGTGCCAGCATAGCCATCGGAATAATCGGAATATGCCGCACCGCCCTCATAGTCCGCGGCGCTCGTGTTGGCGGCAAAAAGCGGGTTAACTGGAACATCGAGCGCCGGCATGCCGGTAGAGGTCTCATCCAGATCGGCTGCAGCCCAGGAATCGTGGGCAACCTGATGGGCGACGGGCTCATCGAGCCTTGTGACCGGAGGCTTGCGTGCCGCAGGAACGGGCAACTGCTGGGCGCTGTACATAACGGTGCTGTCGGCCGATTTGTCCTGCGTCGCCGCAGCGAGAAATGCCGCCGTCTCGGACGGGTCGTTTGCGGGGCGGGGAGCGGTCGTGGGCGCCGAAGTGGGTGCGGGCGTCGAAACAGGCGACTGCGCAGGAGTCGGCGCAGGTGCGGACTTGGGCGCAAGTGCGGGATTGGGGCTTGACGGGCGAGCGCCGCCGCCCATGAGTTCGTCGGCGGTCCACGGGCGATCATCCATCACATCGTCAAGGCTCAGCGAAAACAGGTCGTCTTCACTCTCATCGAACATGCGGTGCACATGTCCACCAATTGCCGGAATCAATCCGCGACTGGTGCATGATGCCTTGCTCAACGCCATTCTGTTCCATCCTTTCGAAATACTAATGACATCGATTATATGGAACTTCCCAAGCTGCTCGGTCTTGGATTCGTGCTTTCCAGAACTCGCGCCCAAAAGGGGAGGGGCAATCCAGGCGAGTGCCTACTTGTCGCCGGCCGCCGCCTTGGCCTCATTGAGGTAGCTATAGAAGCTGTACTTGGAGATGCCAAAGAACTCGCAGGCGCGCTCGCTCGACTTGGAAATGAGGAAGGCGCCGCGACGGTCGAGGTAGCCAATGGCACGAATGCGCTCGTCTTTGGTCATGAGTGCCGCGGGCTTGCCCACAAACTGCTCGCACTCGTGCAGCAGGTCCTCGAGCAGGTCGCCGATGTTCTTGGTAATGGGCTCGGGCTCGGTATAGCCCGTGCCGCCGGTGCCGGTAAAGGCATCGAGCGAACGCTCAAAAGCCTTCATAAGCGTAATGTCAAAGTTGATGCCCAAAATGCCGACGGGTTTGCCCTCATCGTTGCGGATAAAGATCGTCGACGATTTGAGCAGCTTACCGTCGGTGGTTTTAGTGAGGTACGGCTCGCGGTCGTGTACGTCGGTGGCGCCTTCGTGCATGGACTCAAACACGATATGGCTGGGGCCGTCACCCAGTTTGCGCCCGCTGACGTGGCCGTTTTCGATCACTACGATGGAGTGGTCCACGTCCTCGGTCTCCAGATCGTGGACGACGACTTCGCAGTTGGGGCCAAATTGGAGCGCCAGACCGTGTGCGAGGCGCTTGTAAAACTCAATCTGTGCGGGGGTCATGTGTGCCTTCCTAAAAATTAGTTTGGGCACACTTTGCCATAAACCCCACTTGTTCGCAAATAGCGAAGGTGTCGCTGCGTTATGTGACCGTTCGGCGGCGAAAAGGTACCGATTACGGCAACAGACAATTTGTTAGGTTTTCCAATCAAAAAGTGTGATAGAACAGTGCTAACAAACTTTTTGTTTGGCATCCACATAAAAGTTCAGCCGCATGAATGGGAATGGGCTGAAACGCGTATGCGGGGGCCGGCAAGAGAGGACTTAAGGAGTTCACCGTATGGCCGATAAGATCCAGTGGGCGAGCAACACGATGCCCAAGAGCGATGACAAGCACTTGGGGATCATGAGTCTCGACCACGTGAAGAAGGCCCGCGCCTTCCACCAGTCGTTCCCCCAGTACACCGTCACTCCGCTTGCCCGCCTGGACGGCCAGGCCGCGCGCCTGGGCCTGTCCAACCTGTGCGTTAAGGACGAGAGCTATCGCTTTGGTCTCAACGCCTTTAAGGTCCTGGGCGGCTCGTTTGCCATGGCCAACTACATTGCCGACGAGACCGGCAAGGACGTTGCCGACTGCACCTTCGATTACCTGACCTCCGATCAGCTGGCCGAGGACTTTGGCCAGGCTACCTTCTTTACCGCCACCGACGGCAATCACGGCCGCGGCGTGGCATGGGCTGCCAACAAGCTGGGCCAGAAGGCCGTCGTGCACATGCCCAAGGGTTCCACCAAGCCCCGCTTCGATAACATCGCCGCCGAGGGCGCCACGGTGACCATCGAAGAGGTCAACTACGACGAGTGCGTGCGCATGGCCGCCGCCGAGGCCGATGCCTGCGAGCGCGGCGTCATCGTTCAGGACACCGCCTGGGAGGGCTACGAGAAGATCCCGTCCTGGATCATGGAGGGTTACGGCACCATGGCCTCCGAGGCTGCCGAGCAGCTGCGTGAGATGGCCATCAACCGCCCGACGCACGTGTTTGTCCAGGCTGGCGTGGGTTCGCTCGCTGGCGCCGTGGTGGGCTACTTCACCAACCTGTATCCCGATAACCCGCCCACCTTCGTCGTGGTTGAGTGCGCGCCTGCCGCCTGCCTGTACAAGGGCGCTGCCGCCGGCGACGGCGACCCGCGCATCGTGGACGGCGACATGCCCTCCATCATGGCCGGCCTGTGCTGCGGCGAACCCAACATCCTGGGCTGGGATATCCTGCGCAACCACACCACCGCCTTCGTGTCCTGCCCCGACTGGGTCACCGCTCGCGGCATGCGCACCCTGGGCGCTCCCGAGAAGGGCGACCCGCGCGTCATCTCCGGCGAGTCCGGCGCTGTGACCACCGGCCTGGTCGAGACTCTCATGCTCGATCCCGAGTACGCCGAGCTCAAGGAGCTCATCGGCCTGGACAAGACGAGCTCCGTGCTCTGCTTCTCCACCGAGGGCGACACGGACCCCGACCAGTATCGTCGAATTGTTTGGGAAGGCGAATACCCCACTTGCTAATCGTTGGGGCGGAGTAAATAGGTATCGCTCCGCCACCTCACAGGTAGATTCCTTCGTTTGAAAGGTTATGAACAATGGCTAAAGAACTCGATTTCGACGCTATCAAGGCTGCTGCTGAGTCCCATCGTGCTGATATGACCCGCTTCCTGCGCGCTATGATCTCCCACCCCTCTGAGTCTTGCGAGGAGGGTGAGGTTGTTGCCTGCATTAAGGCCGAGATGGAGAGCCTTGGCTATGACGAGGTCAAGGTCGACGGCCTGGGCAACGTTATGGGCTTTATGGGCGAGGGCGACAAGATCATCGCCATCGACTCCCACATCGACACCGTCGGCATCGGCAACATCGAGAACTGGGACGCCGATCCCTATGAGGGCTACGAGACCGACGAGATCATCTACGGCCGCGGCGGCTCCGACCAGGAGGGCGGCATGGCTTCTGCTACCTACGCTGCCAAGATGATGAAGGACATGGGCCTCATCCCCGAGGGCTACAAGATCATGGTCGTCGGCACCGTCCAGGAAGAGGACTGCGACGGCATGTGCTGGCAGTACATCTACAACAAGGACGGCATTAAGCCCGAGTTCGTCATTTCCACCGAGCCCACCGACGGCGGCATCTACCGCGGTCACCGCGGCCGCATGGAGATCCGCGTCGACGTTCACGGCACCTCCTGCCACGGCTCCGCTCCCGACCGCGGCGACAACGCCATTTACAAGATGGCCGACATCATCGCCGACGTCCGCGCCCTCAACAACAACGGCTGCGACGAGTCGACCGACATCAAGGGTCTCGTCAAGATGCTCGACCCCAAGTACAACCCCGAGCACTTCGAGGATGCCCGCTTCCTGGGCCGCGGCACCTGCACCGTCAGCCAGATCTTCTACACCAGCCCCAGCCGTTGCGCTGTCGCTGACTCCTGCGCCATCTCCATCGACCGTCGTATGACCGCCGGTGAGACCTGGGAGTCCTGCCTGGACGAGATCCGCAACCTGCCGGCCGCCAAGAAGTACGGCGACGACGTGAAGGTCTCCATGTACATGTACGACCGTCCGTCCTGGACCGGCGAGGTCTACGAGACCGAGGCTTACTTCCCCACGTGGATCAACAAGGAGACCGCTCCGCACGTCAAGGCCCTCGTCGACGCCCACAAGGCCATGTTCGGTGACGAGCGCATCGGCTGCGAGCCCAGCATGGACAAGCGCGCCGGTCGCCCGCTGTGCGACAAGTGGACCTTCTCCACGAACTGCGTTTCCATCCAGGGCCGCTACGGCATCCCCTGCGTGGGCTTTGGCCCGGGTGCCGAGTCTCAGGCTCATGCTCCCAACGAGGTCACCTACAAGGACGACCTGGTCACCGCTGCCGCCATGTATGTGGCTGCCCTGAACCTCTACGATCCGAGCCAGGCCGATGGCGACGCCACCGTGTTCCGCGCCGGTCTGACCAACAACAAGATCGACTAGTCCCATTCCTCGATCTTGTTGAGCCGGGGACAGTTTATGCCCCCGGCGCCTCCTATTGACTTGGGGCCCGCGGTCGTTATCTCCCATGCTTCCTCAACGGTAGCGGGTCCTCGTCATAACGCTCTGCATGTTCTAACCACACGCGCATGCCGGAGCACATCTACTCATTGCGATCGTTTCACCTTTAGAAAGGACATTTACATGGACGCCAAGTTTACCGAGCTCGTCGAGCAGCTGAACGGCCTCGATTTTAAGGGTATGTACGGCAGCGACTTCCTGCACACCTGGGACAAGACCACCGATGAGCTCAAGGCTCTCTACATCGTCGCCGACGCCCTGCGCGAGCTGCGCGAGAACAACGTCTCGTCCAAGATCTTCGACTCGGGTCTGGCCGTCTCTCTGTTCCGCGACAACTCCACCCGTACGCGTTTCTCCTTCTCTAAGGCCGCCAACCTGCTCGGCCTTGAGCTGCAGGACCTGGACGAGAAGAAGTCCCAGATCGCTCACGGCGAGACCGTCCGCGAGACCGCTACCATGATTTCCTTCATGGCCGACGTCATCGGCATCCGCGACGACATGTACATCGGCAAGGGAGACGCCTACATGGCCGAGGTCTCCGAGTCCGTTCAGCAGGCCTACGAGGACGGCGTTCTGGATCATCGTCCCACGCTCATCTCCCTGCAGTCCGATTCCGACCACCCCACGCAGTCCTCTGCCGACATGCTCTACCTCATCAACGAGTTTGGTGGCCTCGAGAACCTCAAGGGCAAGAAGGTTGCCGTCACCTGGGCCTATTCGCCCTCTTACGGCAAGCCGCTGTCCTGCCCGCAGTCGCTGATCAGCCTGCTGCCCCGCTTTGGCATGGACGTCACCCTGGCTCACCCCGAGGGCTACGACCTCATGCCCGAGGTCGTCGAGCGCGCCAAGGGCTATGCCGCCGAGTCCGGCACCACCTTTAAGCAGGTCAACACCATGGCCGAGGCCTTCGAGGGCGCCGACATCGTGATCCCCAAGAGCTGGGCTCCGTTTGCCGCCATGGAGAAGCGCACCAACCTGTACGCCGAGGGCGACGACGCCGGCATCGCAGCGCTCGAGAAGGAACTGCTCGCCCAGAACGCCACCCATCAGGACTGGTGCTCCACGACCGAACTCATGGAGAAGACCGCCAACGGCCAGGACACCATCTTTATGCACCCGCTGCCCGCCGACATCTCCGGTGTCTCCTGCGAGCACGGCGAGGTTAACGCCGACGTCTTCGACATGCACCGCGTGGGCATGTACAAGGAGGCCAGCTACAAGCCGTACGCCATCGCTGCCATGATGTTCCTGCAGAAGGTTGCCGATCCCGCCGCTACCCTCAAGGCCCTCGACGAGCGTAACACCGCCCGTTGGCTCCAGGCCTAAAGCCGGGCTGAGGTAAGCCATGTAAAGGGGGCGCTCTGCCAACCGGCGGGGTGCCCCCTTTTTGCATCGTGGGCGTGCGGGATAAGCGCTTTCGATGTGGATGCCCGCGGCGCGAGTTATGGGTACGATGGTTTCAGGGGAGGTATCACCATGAAACTTGGATGCGTCATTATGGCTTCGGGCGAGGGCAAGCGGTTTGGCTCTAACAAGATGCTTGCCGATATCTATGGCGAGCCGCTGATTGCCCGGACCATCGATTCGGTTCCCCGGGGCTTTGACGTCGTGGTTTCGACGCGTTGGCCCGAGGTCGCTCAGATTTGCGAGGACAAGCATTGCCCGTGCGTGCTGCACGACGGCGAGCTGCGCAGCGAAAGCGTCCGTGCGGGCCTTTCATGGGGAGTCGAACGCAACTGGAAAGGTTGCCTCTTTTTGCCGGGCGACCAGCCGCTCGTGAGTTCGGGTTCTTTTGAGGCTATGGTTCGTGCGTTTGACGAGTGTGGCCGCAAACATCCGGTGCGTCTTGCGTGCAACGGTGAGCCTTCGAGCCCGGTGCTCTTTCCGGCGGAACTGTTCGATGCACTTATGTGTCTTGAGGGCAAGGACGGCGGCGGTTCGATCCTCAAGGACCGTACCGACGTGGTGCTGGTCGAGGCGCGTGCCTACGAGCTGTGGGACGTCGATACCGCCAAGGGACAGCAACGCATAACGGAGCATATCGCCGCCTGCTCGTATTTTGATCGCGTGGCCAACTGCATCAATCAATAAGGAGCAATTATGATCATCATCAAAAACGGCGCGCTCGTGACGCCCCAGGGGCTTCGCCGCGCCGATCTTGCCATGGAGGGCGATAAGATTGTGCGGATTGCCGCGGCAATCGAGCCGGGCGAGGGCGATACCGTCCAGGACGCCACCGACTGTTGGGTGTTCCCCGGCTTTATCGACGGCCACACGCACATGCAGTGCTGGACTGGCATGGATTGGACGGCCGATAGCTTTGAGACCGGTACGCGTGCGGCTGCCTGCGGCGGTACGACGACCATCGTGGACTACGCGACGGCCGATCGCGGCGTGACCATGCCCGATGCCTTGGCCGAGTGGCATCGCCGCGCCGACGGAACCTGCACGGCCAACTACGCGTTTCATATGGCACTCGCCGAGTGGAATGAACGCAACCGCGCCGATCTTTCGGCCATGCGCGAGGCGGGCGTGTCGTCGTTTAAGACCTACTTTGCCTATGACCACCTGCGCCTGGACGACGCCGAGACGCTCGAGGTGCTGGAGGAACTCAAGCGCGTGGGCGGCATGCTCTGCGTGCATTGCGAGAACGGTACGCTGGTGAATGAACTGCAGAAGCGCGTGTACGAGCAGGGGATTCATGGGCCCGAGGGGCATGCGCTCAGCCGTCCGGACGTGTGCGAGGCCGAGGCCGTGAGTCGTCTGCTGTATCTGGCGCACTTAGCCGGGGACGCTCCAGTCAATGTGGTGCACCTTTCGACCAAGCTGGGTCTTGAGGCCATCCGTGCCGCCAAGGCGCGCGGGCAGAAGAATATCTATGTCGAGACCTGCCCTCAGTATCTGATGCTCGACGATACTTGCTATCTGGAGCAGGGCGAGGACGGCTTTGCGGGCGCCAAGTACGTGATGAGCCCGCCGCTGCGCCATGCCGGTGACCGTGCCGCGCTGCGCGAGGCGCTTGTGGCCGGCGAGATCGATACTATTGCGACCGATCATTGCAGCTTTAACCTGCACGGGCAAAAGGACCGCGGACGCGACGATTTCCGCGCGATTCCCAACGGCGGACCCGGCGTGGAGCATCGTCCTGTCGCGATCGCTACGAGCTTTGAGGGACAGCTGGGTCCCGAGGATCTGTGCCGCTTGATGAGCGAGAACCCGGCGCGCATCTTTGGCATGTATCCGCGTAAGGGCTGTCTTGCCGAGGGCGCCGATGCCGACGTGTGCGTGTGGGATCCCAAGGCGCGCTGGACCATTAGCGCGGCGACGCAGCATCAGGCTGTGGACTACACGCCGCTCGAGGGCTTTGAGGCGCACGGCCGCGCCAAGGCCGTGTTTGTGAACGGCGTACTGGCAGCGCGCGACGGTGAGCCCACCGGAGCCCAACCCGGCCGCTACGTGCCCCGCTAACAGAGGGAGTGCCGGACCCCACCCTCCGCAGTTGCGGTGAAATACGGACTGTTTGCGGCCGTCATACGGCCAAACAGTCCGTATTTCACCGCAACTGACGAGATGGGGCTGGCTACTTGAGGCTGGTGGCGATGAGGGGGCGGTTGAGGGCTGCCTCGAAGCGATCTGCCATCGTGGGGTCGCTGAGCGTGTCGACTTGGTTGAGCATGACGCGTGCGGTGCTGAGTTTCAGCGCCTGCATCTCGGCATTGAGCACCATGGCGACGCGCTCGGGTGTGGCGATGTCGGTAGGCTCGCAGCCGCAACGCTCGCAAAAGAGCTCGGGGCGGTGGACGGCTTCGTTGATGGGCTTGCCGAGCCCTGAGGCGCCGGCGATCCAGACGATGTTGGCCGTGCCAGAGGGAATCACCGGCTCCCAGGCGGCGTGGGCCTTGAGCGGGAGCCGCTTGCTGCCGTCCGCCTCGGCCAGGACGTAGTCAAAGCGCTGCGCCAGCTGGTCGAGCGGCTCGGCAGGGGAGGAGAGCTTGCCCGTCTCCGGGTCCAAAACACCCGCCTGGCAGATGCCTCCGCGGCTCATGCCCGCGCATGCCTCGCAGGTGCAGCCGGGAACATGCAGGGCCCCCGGCTTCCAAGGCACGGCGTCCAAGCGACGGCTCGACCCGTCCCATGGCACGCCGGCGACGGGGAACATGCGCGTGGTGGTGCAGAGGAGCACCCTGCCGCCAGCGCGCATGAGCTCGAGACCCAGCGCCTTCAGCAAGGTCGACTTGCCACCGCTGCCGATAATCGCGGTAATGCCCGGCTCGATCTTGAGCGCCGAGGCAAGATTGCCGCTAACCGTTTCCATCTGTTCACCGCCGTATAATACTGTGATAATAAATAATCATCAGAGTAGCGGTCGAACCGCTTTTTGCTCTGCTCAAACCGTAGCACAGGGAGGTGCCCCGGGAATGCTCGTTTATGTTCGCGGCGCCGGCGATATCGCCACGGGTGTCGCCGCTCGCTTGGTGCGCGCCGGCGTGTCGGTCGTTATGGCCGATATCGCGGTTCCCACGTGCATCCGCCGCACAATCAGTTTTTGCGAGGCTATTCGCCTGGGCGAGGTCCAGGTCGAGGGTATTCGCGCTCGCTTGGCGCAGACGCCGGCAGAGGCGCTCGAGATTACCCAAGCGGGGGATGTTGCCGTCGTGGTGGACCCTCAGGCCAAGATGCTCGATGAGCTTAAACCCGCGGCTGTGGTCGACGCGATTCTGGCCAAGCGCAACCTGGGCACCACGCGCGACATGGCGCCTACCGTCATCGCCGTGGGGCCGGGCTTTACCGCGCCGGTCGATTGCGACGCCGTGGTCGAGACCATGCGCGGGCATTTCCTGGGCCGTGTCATTACCCAAGGTTCACCCCAGCCCAACACGGGCGTGCCGGGCATTATCGCTGGCTATGGCAAAGAGCGTGTTATCCACAGCCCCGCCGCCGGCGTGTTTCGGTCCGACCGCGCAATCGGCGACATCGTGCGCGCCGGAGACGTGATTGGCTACGCGGGCGATACGCCCATGCGCACGCAGATCGATGGCTGTCTGCGCGGGCTTTTGGCGAACGGCGTGCAGGTGACCGAGGGCTTTAAATGCGCCGATGTCGATCCGCGCGGCGATGCCAGCTATATCAACTACATTTCGGACAAGGCGACGTCGGTCGGCGGCGGCGTGCTCGAGGCACTCGCTATGCTCACCGATATCTTTAGAGGATAGAAGGCGGCAATGGAAAAGCTCGATGTTGTGAATGCGGCGCTTGCCGCCCTGCGTGCTGGCGAGACGTGCGAGCTCGTGGTCGTGGCCGGCACGGCGGGGTCGTCGCCGCGCGGCGTGGGCGCCTGGATGGCCGTCTTTGCCGACGGCAGCCAGGCGGGCACTATCGGCGGCGGCAAGATTGAGCTCTTTGCGCTGGATGAGGCGCGCGAACTCCTGAGCGCGGGACAGTCGCGTCTGGTCCGCTACACCATGGGCGGCGAGAACTCCGATACCGGCATGATCTGCGGCGGAGCCATTTGCCTGTGCTATCTGCATCTGGATGCGACCCAGGCACCGTTGTTCCAGGAAATTGCCGACGTCTTGGCCTTTCGGCACATCGGCGACTTCGTCATCGACTTTGAACCGTTTATCGCGAGCGCGCTCGAGGGCGATGTGGCCGAGTACCATGGCGAGGAATCGCGCCGCACCATTGCGGGCTGCCCCGGGCTTTCGCTGGTGGAGGAGGGGAGTAAGGTCACCTACACCAACGCGGCCTCTGAGATTCCCGCGGCGCACATCGAGACGCTCTGCCCCGAGGGCCTGACCTATATCTTTGGCTGCGGCCACGTGGGCGCCGCGACGGCGCGGGTGCTTACGGCGGCGGGCTTTGCCGTCGTGGCGTGCGACGACCGCCCCGGCACGCTGACCCCCGATTGGGTGCCCGGTGTCTACGACCGTCGTCTGGTCGACTACAAGAGCCTGAGCAAGCAGTGCCCCATCGGCCCGCGCGACCTGGTGGTCGTCGCCACGGCGGGTCACAAGTCCGATATCGACGTGGTGATTCAGGCCATGCGTGCCAAACCCGCCTATCTGGGCTGCCTGGGCTCGCGTCGCAAGACGGCCTTTGTGCGCGCCCGCCTGGAGCAGGAGGGCTTTACGCAGGACCAGATCGACGAGCTGCACCTGCCGATCGGCGTTGCCATCGAGGCCGAGGATCCCGAAGAGATCGCTATCTCCATTGCCGCCGAGATGATCAACCTGCGCCGCACCAAGCTCGTCCCCCGCAAGCGCTAATCGCATCCCCACCAATAAGTTGCGGTGAAATACGGATTGTTTAAGCCTGTTAGGCCGCCCAACAGTCCCTATTTCACCGCAACTGCTTGTTGGGACCCATTTGTGCGGGGGAGTTGTGGAGTTGTGCAGGCAGACGAGGTTTTTCTGGAAATACGCACCCAATGCGCGTATAGTACCGATTGTTTTGTCGGCTCCTGCTGCGTCGAGTCCAAACCGCAAAATGCCATGAGCGGCGCGGATGCAGCCAGGAGGCACGAGGACAACCCATCGTGGCCACGCCCCGTGCTTAAAACCCCAAGAAGGAGTGAACAATGGCAGAAGAGAAGTATGTGCCGCGTCTGAAGACCAAGTACAACAACGAGGTCAAGCAGCAGCTTCAGGACAAGTTCCAGTACGAGAACGTCATGATGATCCCCAAGTTTGAGAAGATCGTCGTGAACATGGGTGTCGGCGAGGCCGCTACCGATTCCAAGGCCATCGACGGTGCCGTGCGCGACCTGCGCGCCATCACCGGCCAGCAGCCGATGATCACCCGTGCCCGCAAGTCCATCGCTACCTTCCGCCTGCGCGCTGGTATGCCGATCGGCTGCAAGGTTACCCTGCGTGGCGACCGTATGTGGGAGTTCTTCGATCGTCTGACCTCCGTCGCGATCCCCCGTATCCGCGACTTCCGCGGCATCTCCGCCAAGAGCTTCGACGGCCGTGGTAACTTCTCCATGGGCGTCACCGAGCAGCTCATCTTCCCCGAGATCGACTTCGACTCCGTCGATCACCAGCGCGGTATGGACATCACTTTCGTGACCACCGCCAATACCGATGAGGAGGCCAAGGCCCTTCTGGACGCCTTCGGTTTCCCGTTCAAGAAATAGGTTCACCTGCCCTATAAGCGCCGTTCCCACAAGGGGGCGGCGCTTGGGGCGAGCAATACTCTATGTGAGGAGGATATAAGTGGCTAAGACATCGATGATCGTCAAGTGCAATCGCAAGCAGAAGTTCTCTACTCGTGAGTACACGCGCTGCCAGCGCTGCGGCCGTCCGCACTCTGTGTACCGCAAGTTCGGCCTGTGCCGTGTCTGCTTCCGCGAGCTTGCACTCAAGGGCGAGCTTCCCGGCGTTAAGAAGGCCAGCTGGTAAGTCACTACCAGCGTTTCAAGCATCAGTTTGGAACAGGGAAAACGCGCTAAAAAGGCTTTGCCGTTAAGGGCGGCGAAGAACCAAGAGCACGTGTTCATCAAGAACGAAGGAGAATCTGTATGAACCTTACAGACCCGATCGCAGATATGCTTACGCGCATCCGTAACGCTAACTCTGTGAACAAGGCCACGGTCTCCATGCCGAGCAGCAAGAAGCTCGTCGAGATCGCTCGTGTTCTGCACGAGGAGGGCTACATCGAGGGCTACGATGTCGAGGACACCGTTCCCCAGAAGACTCTGCACATCACGCTTAAGTATGGTCCCAAGAAGGCTAAGGTCATCAACGGCATCCGCCGCATTTCCAAGCCGGGCCTGCGTAAGTACACCGGCGTTGCCGATATGCCCCGCGTCCGCGGTGGCCTTGGTACCGCCATTATTTCCACCAGCCATGGCGTCATGACCGACCGCGATGCTCGCAAGCACAACGTCGGCGGCGAGATCATCGCTTACGTCTGGTAATTCGCTCGGTAGGTAGAAGGAAAGGAGATCACCGTGTCTCGTATCGGTAATAAGCCTGTCCAGATTCCCGCCGGAGTCGAAGTGGCAGTCAACGGCAACAACGTTGTCGTCAAGGGCCCCAAGGGCCAGCTCGAGCTCGATGTCTTTGAGAAGCTCGCTATCAACGTCGAGGACAACGTCCTCACCGTTTCCCGTCCCGACGACGAGCGTGAGACCCGTGCCCGCCACGGCCTCACCCGCGCCCTCATCCACAACATGGTTGTTGGCGTTTCCGAGGGCTTCGAGAAGAAGCTCGAGCTCGCCGGCGTCGGTTACCGCGTGCAGCAGAAGGGCAAGAACCTCGAGTTCTCCCTGGGCTTCTCGCACCCCGTGATCGTCGAGGCTCCCGAGGGCATCACCTTCGAGGTTCCCGACAACACCCACGTGAACGTCAAGGGTATCAACAAGCAGCAGGTCGGTCAGATCGCCGCTGAGATCCGCGGCCATCGTCCTCCCGAGCCTTACAAGGGCAAGGGTATCCACTACGTTGGCGAGCACATCCGCCGCAAGCTGGGTAAGGCCGCCAAGTAGTCGTAACCGACTCACTCGCATAAGACCAGCACCCCGTCAGGTGCTGGCAAGATCAACCTTTTTAGGAGTTTACGTATGAACAAGCATAAGGCGAAGCTGGAAGGCCTCAAGCGTCGTCAGCGTCGTGTTCGCGGCAAGGTCTCGGGTACCTCCGAGCGTCCGCGTCTTCGCGTGACCCGTACTAACGCCAACATCTATGCCCAGATCATCGACGACAGCAAGGGCTCCAGCCTGACGCTCGTCTCTGCCTCGACCCTCGAGGCCGAGTTCAAGGGCACCCACACCTCGAACAAGGAGGCTGCGGAGAAGGTCGGTCAGCTCGTTGGCAAGCGCGCCATCGAGGCCGGCATCACCAAAGTCGCCTTCGATCGCGGTGGCCGTATCTACCATGGCCGCGTCAAGGCCCTCGCCGACGGTGCTCGTGCCGCCGGTCTCGAGTTCTAGGAGGTATGTAGCACATGGCTCGTAATCAGAAGCAGCAGCGCGAGGCCTCCGAGTTCGAGGAGCGCGTCGTTTACATCAACCGCGTGTCGAAGACCGTCAAGGGTGGTCGTCGCATGAGCCTCGTCGCTCTCGTCGTCGTTGGCGACGGCAAGGGCAACGTCGGCGTTGGCATGGGCAAGTCCGCTGAGGTGCCCCTGGCCATCTCCAAGGCGTCTCTCGATGCCAAGAAGAACATGTTCCACGTGCCGGTGACCGAGCAGGGCACCATCCCGCACGAGGTTCTCGGCCACTTTGGTGCCGGCCGCATCATCATCAAGCCCGCTGTCGAGGGTACCGGCGTTATCGCCGGCGGCGCTGTGCGTCCCCTCTTTGAGCTTGCTGGCATCAAGAACGTCCTGTCCAAGTCCCTCGGTACCGACAACGGCCTCAACATCATCAAGGCTGCCGTCGAGGGCCTCAAGGAGCTCTCCAGCCCTGAGGACGTCGCGGCTCGCCGTGGCCTGACGGTCTCCGAGATGTTCGTCGGTAAGGAGAACTAAGCATGGCTGACACCATCAAGATCAAGCAGGTCCGCAGCACCAACGGTTGCAAGCAGGACCAGGTCCGTACTGTCCGTGCCCTCGGTCTCCACAGGATCCGCGAGGTTCGCGAGATTGCTGACAACGAGTCCGTCCGCGGCATGATCTTCAAGGTCAAGCACCTTGTCGAGATTGTAGAGGAGTAGCAAATGCAGCTTCACGATCTTACTCCCGCGCCCGGTTCCACCAAGAACCGCAAGCGCGTCGGCCGTGGCAATTCTTCGGGTCACGGCACCACTTCTGGCCGCGGTCAGAAGGGCCAGGGTTCCCGCTCTGGCGGCACCAAGGGTGCCGGTTTCGAGGGTGGCCAGACTCCGCTGGCTATGCGCCTGCCCAAGCTTCCGGGCTTCCGCAACCCCCGTCGTATCGAGTACACCGCTGTTAACGTTGAGCGTCTCGAGCGCAAGTTCGAGGACGGCGCTGTGATCGACGGTGCCGCTCTTAAGGCCGCTCGCATCACCAAGAGCGAGTTCGAGCCCGTCAAGGTGCTCGGCAATGGTGAGCTCACCAAGAAGTTCACGGTCAAGGTCGACAAGGTCAGCGCTTCTGCGCAGGCCAAGATCGAGGCCGCCGGCGGAAAGGTCGAGCTGCCGTGCTAAATGGTCTTAAGAATGCTTTCCGCATCAAAGAATTGCGCGAAAAGATTCTTTTTACCATAGCTATGCTCGTCGTGTACCGCATTGGTGCGCACGTTCCTGTGCCCGGCATTCCCTTCCAGGGGATGCTGGGCCTTTTCTCGACCGATAACAATTCGGTCGCCGCAGGTGCTATGGCCCTCCTGAATCTTTTCTCTGGCGGCGCTTTGAGCTATGTGTCGGTGTTTTCGCTGGGCATCATGCCTTACATCACCAGCTCGATCATCCTCCAGATGCTCCAGGCCGTTGTGCCTTCCCTGCATGAGCTTGCCCGCGAGGGCGAGGTCGGTCAGACCAAGATTACGCAGTATTCGCGTTACCTCACCCTGGCTCTGGCAATCCTCAACTCCGTGGGTTACCTCTTCCTCTTTAAGAGCTTCGGCATCAGCTTTAATGGCGCCGGCGCTCCCGAGATCATCTTCGACCTCATGATCGTCGGCACGCTCACTGCGGGCGCCATGCTGATCATGTGGATTGGTGAGCTCATCACCCAGCGCGGTATCGGCAATGGCATGTCGCTGATCATCTTTGCGAACATCATGGCCGGTCTGCCGCAGGCTATCTTCTCCAGCACCGAGGGCAATGCCGGTGGCATCATCACCATGGTGATTATCTGCGCCATCATCCTGCTGGTTATCCCGCTGATTGTTTTCCTTGAGCGCGGCCAGCGCCGCATTCCGGTCTCCTACGCTAAGCGCGTCGTGGGCCGTCGCATGATGGGTGGCCAGACCACCTACCTGCCCATCAAGGTCAACACCGCGGGTGTCGTGCCGATCATCTTCGCTTCGGCGCTGCTGTATTTCCCGGCTCAGATTGCCGTGTTCTTCCCCGGCATCGGCTGGATCCAGGCAGTTGCCTCTGCGCTTTCGACCGGTTGGCTCAACTGGGTGCTTAATGTTGTCCTCATCGTGTTCTTCGCGTACTTCTACACCTCCATGGTGTTTAACCCCGATGACACGGCCGACAACCTTAAGAAGCAGGGCGGCTTTATTCCGGGCGTGCGTCCGGGTAGGGCTACCGCGGCCTACATCAAGAACGCGCTCAACAAGATTACGCTTCCCAGCGCTGTCTTTTTGGCGCTCATCGCCATCGTGCCTTCGATCATCTTCTCCTTCACGGGTAACCATCTGATCCAGGCATTTGGCGGCACGTCCATCCTCATCATGGTCGGCGTCGTGCTCGATACGGTCGATAAGCTCGAAGGCCAGATCAAGATGTATGATTACGATGGATTCTTTAAATAGGCTAGAGGAGGATTGCTCATGAACCTCGTATTGCTCGGAGCTCCGGGTGCCGGTAAGGGCACCGTCGCACAGGAGCTCGTCGCCGAGTTTGGCGTCGCCCATATTTCCACGGGCGACCTGCTGCGTGCTGCCGTCAAGGGTGGCACCGAGCTTGGTATTCAGGCTAAGAAGTACATGGACGCTGGCGAGCTCGTTCCCGACCAGCTCGTGATCGACCTTGTCAAGGAGCGCCTTGCCGCCGATGACGCCCAACAGGGCTTCATCCTCGACGGCTTCCCGCGCAACACCGCCCAGGCTGTGACGCTCGATTCCGAGCTTTCCGCCATGGGTCGCGAGATCGACTGTGCCCTTCTGGTCGATGTGGCCCCCGAGGTCATTATCGATCGTCTGTCTTCGCGTCGCACCTGCCGCGCCTGCGGTTACACCGGCACCGCTGCTGATGCTACCTGCCCCAAGTGCGCAGGCGAGATGTATCAGCGCGACGACGACAAGCCCGAGACCATCAAGAACCGTCTCGACGTCTACGAGAAGTCCACGAGTCCGCTCGTCGACTACTATCGTGGCCAGGGTCTGCTCAAGTCGGTCAACGGTGACCAGGCTCGCGAGACCGTGTACGGGGATGTCAAAGAGGCTCTCGGTCTATGATCAAGATTAAGTCTGCAACGCAAATCGAGCAGATGAAGAAGGCAGGAGCGCTATCTAAGATGGCGCTCCGCCACGTTGGAGCCATGGTGCGTCCCGGCGTTTCGACTTTTGAGCTCGATCAGCTCGCGGAGCAGATTATCCGCATGCATGGCGGCACCCCGGCCTTTAAGGGTTACGGCGGGTTCCCGGGGACCATTTGCGCATCGATCAACGATGCCGTGGTCCACGGTATTCCCAACCCCGACATGATCCTGCGCGATGGCGATATCATCTCCATCGATACGGGAGCCGTTGTCGACGGTTGGGTCGGCGATAACGCTTGGACGTTTTTCGTCGGCACCCCCACGCCCGAAGCCAAGGCTTTGTGCGAGGTCACGCGCGATTGTCTTAAGGCTGCCATCGAGCAGGCTGTTCCCGGTAACCATATCGGGGACGTTGGTTATGCCGTTCAGTCCCTCGCCGAGTCTCACGGTTACGGCGTGCTTCGTGATTATGTGGGACATGGCATCGGCCGCGTGATGCACGAGGACCCCAACGTTCCTAACTATGGAAAGAAGGGGAGGGGCGTTCGCCTCCAGGCCGGCATGGTCATTGCCATCGAGCCGATGGTTACGATGGGTTCCAACCATGTGAGCACAGGCTCCGACGGTTGGATCGTCACGACCAACGACCACCTGCCCGCCGCGCACTACGAGAACACCGTCGCCATTACCAATGACGGTCCGGTGATTCTCACCACGGATGCGCAAGGTGCTTGGTGTTCGCTCCAAGGCGGAGAAATGTAACAAGTTCCACTTAGTTGTGGAGCCATTACGAAGTTATTACGATGCGTGCATACGTGTTGTAGAATACTCAATCGCTGTCGTTTTCTAGAGAAAGATGATTGCTTGTGAAGAAGGAAGACGCAATTGAGCTCGAGGGTACGGTAAAGGAGCCGCTGCCCAACGCCATGTTTAAGGTTGAGCTCGAGAACGGTCATTCGGTTCTGTGCAACATTTCTGGCAAGATCCGAATGAATTACATCCGTATTCTCCCCGGTGACAGGGTTGTCGTGGAGCTTTCTCCGTACGACCTGACCCGCGGCCGCATCACCTATCGCTACAAATAGCGGCACGCATACACGCACTCCATTTCCGACTGCAGGCTTAGCTCAACCTACGGTCGGATTGTGTGTGAAGACCAGCCATAGTTTTAAACGCCTGCGGCTGGGCGAGTAGATAGTAGGGAAGTAGTTTGAGCGCTACCGAAAGGAAGAACGATGAAGGTACGTCCTTCGGTCAAGAAGATGTGCGATAAGTGCAAAATCATTAGGCGCCATGGCAAGGTCCTCGTCATTTGCGAGAACCCCCGTCATAAGCAGCGTCAGGGTTAAGAGAGGAGACTACGTTGGCCCGTATTAATGGTGTCGACCTCCCGCGTGAGAAGCGCGTTGAGATCGGTCTGACCTACATTTACGGCATCGGCCGCACCACTGCGACGAAGATTTGCGTCGAGTGCAACGTTAACGTGGATACGCGCGTTAAGGACCTCACCGAGGATGAGGTTAACGCCATCCGCGATTATATCGATAAGAACCAGATCATGGTTGAGGGCGACCTCCGCCGTGAGCGCAACCAGAACGTCAAGCGCCTTATGGACATCGGCTGCAACCGCGGCCTTCGTCACCGCAAGGGCCTCCCGGTCCGCGGCCAGCGCACCCACACTAACGCTCGTACCCGCAAGGGCCCGAAGCGTCAGATCGGTGCTAAGAAGAAGAAATAAGGAGCGCTAGATAGATGGCTACTGCTAAGAAGAACGTTCGCGCTGCCCGTCTGAAGCGCGCGGACCGTAAGAACATTTCCGTGGGCCAGGCTCACATTCGTTCTACGTTCAACAACACGATCGTTTCGATCACCGATCCCCAGGGCAACGTCATTTCCTGGAAGTCGGCTGGCCAGGTGGGCTTCAAGGGCTCCCGTAAGTCCACGCCGTTCGCTGCCCAGATGGCTGCCGAGGCTGCTGCCAAGCAGGCCATGGAGCACGGTATGAAGAAGGTTTCCGTCTTCGTCAAGGGCCCCGGCTCCGGTCGTGAGACCGCCATCCGCTCCCTCCAGGCTGCTGGCCTCGAGGTCTCGAGCATCCAGGACAAGACCCCCATTCCGCACAACGGCTGCCGCCCCAAGAAGCGTCGCCGCGTGTAACTGAAAGGATCGTATCAATATGGCAATCGACAGGACTCCTGTTCTTAAGCGCTGCCGTCAGCTCGGGATCGATCCCGCTGAGCTCGGTTACAGCAGCAAGAAGGAATCTATCCGTCAGCCCAAGCGCCGTCGCAAGGAATCTGAGTACGGCATGCAGCTGCGCGAGAAG
>JBKTBE010000039.1:0-20667 GCA_046883645.1 Collinsella sp.
GTTGATTACCGCGGCGTCGTCGCCACGGTGCGCGTCTTTGACGGTTCCATCAAAAAGGGCGATACCCTGCGTATGATGCAGGCCAAGGGCGACTTCCTGGTCGACGGCGTGGGCGTCAAGCGCCCTGCCGAGACGCCGGTCGATGCTCTGACCGTCGGCGAGGTTGGATATGTGGTCACGGGTTTGAAGGACCCCGAGGCTGTGCGCGTAGGCGATACTCTTACGTGGGCTTCGAACCCCTGCCCCGAACCGCTGCCGGGCTACCGCGAGGCCAAGCCTATGGTCTACACGGGCCTGTTCCCCATCGACAACAAGGACTACGAGAACCTGCGCGACGCGCTCGATAAGCTGCACGTCAACGATCCTTCGTTGGTGTGGGAGCCTGAGACGTCGGTGGCGCTGGGCTTTGGCTTCCGCGTGGGCTTCTTGGGCCTGCTGCACATGGAGGTCGTCAAGGAGCGCCTGGAGCGCGAGTTCAATCTGGACCTGATCGCCACGAGCCCCTCGGTCGACTACCACGTGTACAAGACTGACGGCGAGATGATTGATGTCCGCAGCCCGCAGGATCTGCCCGAGGCCACGCGTATCGAGCGTATCGAAGAGCCCTACCTCAAGGCAAAGATCATCTGCCCGCCCGAGTATACGGGTGCCGTCATGCAGCTCGCTATCGAGCACCGTGGCGTCACGACCGATATGATCCACCTGACGAGCAAATCGGTCGAGATGCGCTTTGATATGCCGCTCGCCGAGCTCATCTTGGACTTCTTCGATCAGCTCAAGAGCCGCACCAAGGGTTACGCTTCGCTCGACTATGAGTTCAATGAATATCGCCCCTCCGAGCTCGTCAAGCTCGACATCCTGCTTTCGGGCGACGAGGTGGACGCTCTGTCGTTTATCGTACACAAGGATAAGGCTTATGGCCTGGCCCGCGGCCTGTGCGACAAGCTCAAGGAAATTATCCCGCGCCAGCTGTTCGAGGTGCCTATCCAGGGCGCCATCGGCAACAAGATCATCGCCCGCTCCACCGTCAAGGCGCGCCGCAAGGACGTTTTGGCCAAGTGCTATGGTGGCGATATCTCGCGTAAGCGCAAACTGCTCGAGAAGCAGAAAGAGGGCAAGAAGCGCATGAAGGCCATCGGCTCGGTCGAGGTTCCGCAGGAGGCCTTTATGGCGATCCTCAAGGTGGACGAGTAGGTCCATGGTGCTTTCTGAATACAGCAAGCGGCTGCTGGGCGCCTATGCCGAGCAGCCGTTCCTTATGGCTCCCATGGCGGGCGTAACCGACCCCGCCTATCGCATCATGTGTCGCCGTCGCGGTGCCAACCTTTGCTACAGCGAGATGGTGAGTGTTGCAGGCCTTGCCTATGCCAGCAACAAGACGTGGCGCCTGGTGTTGCCGGCCGACGAGGAGCAGCAGATTTGCGTGCAGCTCTTTGGCTCCAAGCCCGATCAGTTTGCGAGTGCCGTCGCTGCCGTCGAGGAACGCGTGGGCGATCGCCTGTCATTGATCGATATCAACATGGCCTGTCCGGCTCGCAAGGTCGTTACCAAGGGCGAGGGCTCGGCGCTTATGCGCACGCCTGATCTGGCCGAGAAGATTGTCGAGGCAGCGGTGGGCGCGGCGCATGTTCCCGTGACTGTGAAGATCCGCAAGGGTTTTTATGCCGAGGACCGCAATGCTGCAACGTTTGCCCAAATGCTCGAAGGGGCGGGCGCCGCTGCGGTTGCCGTGCACGGTCGTTGTGCCACGCAGCTCTATACGGGCCAGGCCGATTGGTCTGTCGTCGATGAGGTTGCCGAAGCCGTCGAGATTCCCGTGATTGGTTCGGGCGATGTGTTCTCTGCCGAGGACGCTGCTGAGCATCTGAGCGGTTCGGGTGCCAGCGCGGTGTTTATTGCGCGCGGTATCTACGGCAATCCCTGGGTGTTCGGCGATGCACGCGCCCTTGCACTCGATGGCACGCCGGTTCCTTCTCGCTCCTCGGTCGAGCGCCTGGAGGCCCTGCGTGAGCACCTGACGTTGACGCACGAGCTTCTGCCGCTTATGTCGCGCGCCCGTACGTATGCAAGCTGGTACTTAAAGGGTATGCCCCATGCCGCCGCCTGGCGCGCTCGGGTGGTGCGTTGCTCCACGTACGAGGAGTTTATGGCGCTGGTCGATGATATCGAGCGCGACGTGGTGGCCTGCGAGGCCGCCCTTGCCGCCGGCGAATCGGTGCCCGCTCATCCGCTGGAGGCCTAACGGTGGCCGTTACCGCGCTGTATGTGCACGTGCCGTTTTGCGCTCAAAAATGCCGCTATTGCGACTTTGACTCGCAAAGCGTGGCCCCGTGCGACCTGGATGCTGCGCTCGATGCCTATTTTGAGCACCTGTATACGCGGCTCGATGCCTTTGGCAACGCTGGGGCACTCAGGCAGATCCGCACTGTCTATGTTGGTGGCGGCACGCCGTCGCTGACAGGGGAGCGTCTGGTAGAACTCGCCCGGCGTATCTCTGCGTGGTGTAAGCCCGTTGAGTTTACCTGCGAGGCTAACCCTGAGTCGTTGACTTCGCAGCTCACCGCGGCGCTTGCCGGGGTGGGCGTCACACGCATTTCTCTGGGAGTCCAAACCCTCGACAATGACGAGCTTGCTGCGATTGGCCGTATTCACGATGCCGATCGGGCGCTCGCTGCCATCGCGACGGTCAAGAACGTTGGGCTTGACGTGTCGTGCGACCTTATGTGCGGGCTTCCCGGACAGACAATGGCGAGCTGGCAGCACACGCTCGATGGCGTGCTGGCGGCGGCTCCGCATCATGTGTCGGTCTATCCGCTCACGCTCGAGGAGGGTACGCCGCTTTACCGCATGGCGTGCCGTGACGAGTCGCTTGAGCCCGATGAGGATTTCCAAGCCGCATGCATGGACGTTGCGCGCGAGCGGCTGAGTTCGGCGGGCTACCATCCGTATGAGGTGGCGAGCTACGCGCTCGATGGGCATGAATGCGCTCACAATATCGCCTACTGGACTGGTCGGGGCTATCTGGGTTTGGGCCGTTCTGCCGCGGGTATGCTCGATGCCGAGGATTTCGATCGCTTGGCTGGACTGTTTCCTGACGTTCCTGTTCGCGGTGATGCGCACCGCGTGCGACTGGTGCAACGTGACGATGGCGCGACAGCGTTTGAGGCCGAGTACCTCTCGCATCGCGAGGCGGCGGCCGAGGATTTGATGCTCGCCTGCCGCATGACGCGCGGCATTGGGCCCGAACTGTTGGTTCACTCGGCAAGCGTGATTGCTGCAGACGAGCTGGCAGCTGCCTGCGATCGCGCGCTCGAATTGGGTCTTGCCGCTTGGGTGCCCGATCATGTTGAAGGACATGTGGGGTGTGTCACCTCAAAAGACGTTATCGCAGGTCGCGCCCGCGCCCGTTTAGCGCCGACCCACTTGGGCTGGCTCGATGGAAATATGCTGTTCGAGCTGTTTTGGGGTCTAGCTTAGGCCGCTCGGGTAGAATTACCGCAATATATACGCTGCTGTGAGCAGGAGGTTGCCGCGCATGGCGACGATGAACGAAAAAGATTACTACGAGATTCTTGGTGTCTCCAAGGATGCCACCTCGCGTGATATTCAAAAGGCTTTCCAGCAAAAGGCCCGCAAGCTCCATCCGGACGTCAATAAAGAGCCGGATGCCGAGGAAAAGTTTAAAGAGGTTTCCGAGGCCTACGCCGTGCTCTCGGACGAGCAGAAGCGTGCGCGTTACGACGCCATGCGGTCGGGTAATCCCTTTGCCGGTGCACCGACGGCTTCGCCCTATGGCGGTGGCTATGCCGGCAGCGCCGGTTACGGCAATCCCTTTGACGGCGGTTTCCCCTTCGGGGGCGCCTGGGGCCAGCCCCGTCGCGGCCAGGCGGCCTACAACCCCGAGAGTGGCGCCAACGTGGTCGTCGATATCAAGCTCGACGCCAAGGAGGCTAAGGGCGGTGCCCACAAGACCGTTCGCTACACCCGCTTTGACACCTGCGGACATTGTGGCGGATCGGGCTCCGTTTCGTCAGAGCATGCCCACACCTGTCCGAGTTGCGGTGGTCGCGGCCATATCGATGTCGACCTGTCCTTCCTGTTTGGTGCGGGCACGTTCCAGACGGTTTGTCCCGAGTGCGGCGGTTCCGGCAAGGTCGTTGCCGACCCGTGCCCCGATTGCGGTGGCAGCGGCCGTATCCGTGTGACCTCCGAGCAGATGATTGAGTTTCCCGCTGGCACGCATGATGGCGACGAGGTGCGCATCCCCAACATGGGTCACGCCGGCACGAACGGCGCTTCAGGCGGTGACCTAGTCGGTCGTGCGCACGTTGAGGCCGAGCGCCTGGAGGGTAAGGCTCGCACCGGCTTCTACCTCATGGGTATCATCGCGCCGTTTTTGGTGCTGTCGGCCATCTCGGGCGTGTTCTCGGCCTTTGCCATGATGTGCTTCATTCCGTTTGCCATGGGCTTGTTCATGGTGCTGTCGGACGGCGTGCTTCATCGCAGCCTGCTGTGGTGGAAGCGGGGCGCAATGCAGTTTGCCAATGGTTTTGCCAACGGCTTTATGTTTGCGCTCGTGTCGGTCTGGTTTGCGAGCTGCTCGCAGCAGGCCATGCTTTCGCCCTACGGGATGCAATAACATCAAACCCTCTGTTTGCGGCCGGCCCAGCTTGGGTATAGGACGCACTGTGACAATAATGAAAGTTGGAAGGATTCGGTCGTGTCGGAAAATAGGGATTACTACGAGGTACTTGGCGTTGACAAGGATGCCGACGCGCGGACGATTAAACGCGCGTTTCTAAAGAAAGCCCGTACGGTACACCCGGATGTTTCGGACGACCCCGAGGCCGAGGCCAAGTTCAAAGAGCTTAACGAGGCCTATTCCGTTCTTTCCGATGAGCAGAAGCGTGCTAACTACGACCGTTACGGCACCGCGGACGGCCCCGGTGGCTCTGGCTATGTCGACATCAACGATATCTTTGGCGGCATGGGCATGGACGACCTGTTCTCGTCGTTCTTTGGCGGTGGCGCCGGTGGTGGCGCTCGTAGCCGTCGCGAGCGCCGTCGCGGTCGCGATATGGCCATCTCCCTTTCGGTGACGCTCGAGGAGGCGGCGCTCGGTTGTAAAAAGACGATCAGCTATGATCGCCTTGCTCCCTGCGAGGATTGCGACGGCACCGGTAAGGCCGAGGGTGCACATGAAAAGCAGTGCAGCCGCTGCCACGGCACAGGCTATGTGACGACGGTCCAGCGTTCTTTCCTGGGCCAGGTTCAGTCCTCTTCGCCCTGTCCCGACTGCCACGGCGAAGGCACGGTCATCGATCATCCCTGCGAGACCTGTGATGGCCAGGGCCGCACGCCTTCTCACGAAAAGATTGACATCGATATTCCCGCTGGTGTTTCGACCGGTCGTCAGCTGCGCGTGAGTGGTTTTGGCGAGGCCGGCCTTCGTGGCGAGCCGTCGGGCGACCTGATCGTCAACGTGCGTGTCGCCGACCACGAGCGTTTTAAGCGTAATGGCGATGACCTCTATCTGGTGAGCGATATCTCGATTGCGCAGGCCGCGCTCGGTTGCGAGATTGAGGTCGAGGGCATTATGCCTGACGAGGTCGTCAAGGTGTGTGTCCCCGCCGGCACACAGTACGGTGACACCGTGAGCGTCAATAACTACGGCATGCCTCGTATCGGCGGTGGCGGCTCGCGCGGTCGTCTGATTGTGCAGCTGCGCGTGGTCGTCCCCACCAATCTCTCCAACAAGCAGCGCGAGCTGCTTCGCGCCTTTGCCGACGAGATGGGCGATGACGTCGCATCCGGTAAGAAGTCGGTGACCGACCGTATCAAGAGCGCCCTCGACGACATCCTCGATTAAGGAGCCCGTGTGCTCGCACCCCATATTTCCGTCGTCAACCTCGGTTGTCGTGTCAACCGGGTTGAGTCTGACCGTATCACTGCCGATCTTATGCGCCTGGGCTTTGCGATGGTGGAGCCCCGGGACGCCGAACTGATCGTTATCAATACCTGTGCCGTGACGGGGGAGGCCGAGGCCAAGACCCGCAAGGCCGTCCGTCACGCCCTGGCCTATCCGGGCGAGCCTTACGTGGTCGTAACCGGCTGCGTCGTCAACCTGCATCCCGAGGAGCTGTTGGAACTCTCCGACCGCGTGATCGCCGAACCGTCCAAGATTGACGTCGCCGAGCGCGTCTGCGAGGTGCTGGGTGTCGAATCCGATAGCGTGCCCGCCTGCAGCGATGGCGACGTGGTCGATGCGCTCGGCCGCTCGCGGCTGGGCGTGAAGATCCAGGATGGCTGCAACCACCGCTGTACCTATTGCATCGTGTGGAAGGCCCGCGGCCCCGAGCGTTCCGTGCCTGTCGAGTCCGTGCTCGAACAGGTGCGTGAAGCCCAGGAGGCCGGCGTGCCCGAGGTCGTGCTGACCGGCGTTAATCTGGGTGCCTATGACGGCAAGAGCGCGACCGACGCACATGTCGAGATCGATGAGCTGCTCCAGGCCATCATGGAGCGCACCGAGATCGCCCACGTGCGCATCTCCTCGGTGGAACCCATGGATATTTCCGAGCGCCTGCTCAAGGTGATGGCTCGCTACCCGAAGCGTATCGCGCCGTTTTTGCACCTTCCCGTGCAGTCTGGCTGCACGGCGACGCTGCATCGCATGGGCCGTCCCTATAGCGCCGAGTCCTTTGAGGACACGGTGCGTATGATTCGCACCAACTTGCCTCAGGCGTCTCTTTCGTGCGATGTCATCGTCGGTTTTCCTGGCGAGACGGACGAGGAGTTCGAGGAGTCGCTGGCGCTGTGCCGTCGCGTGGGCTTTTCGCGCATGCACGTGTTCCGCTATAGCAAGCGCCCCGGCACCCTCGCCGCCGACATGCCCGACCAGGTACCCCCTGAGGTCATGGCCGAGCGCAGCCGTCGCATGCGCGCGGCGGCTCAGGAGCTCGCGGTTGCCGATGCCCGTCGTCGCGTGGGCACCGTCGAGCGCGCCGTGCTTGAGTACGGTGACAATTTGACGCTCGGCTCGTTCCATCATGCCCGTCTTGATGATACCTGTGGACTCACAGCCCCGTGCCTGCTCGATGTTGCTATCATCGGAGTCGATGATTCCGGCTTGGTCCATGCACGCAGGGAGGTTCATGGAAGCCTCGAAGATTAGACTTACCGTTCCCGAGGGTATCGACCCCTCTCGCGTTTTGGGCGCCGGCGACGGCGTCCTTCGTGCGCTCGAGAACTTGGTGCGCGCCCATGTGGTTGCCCGCGGTGACAGCGTTGCCGTGAGCGGTGATCCGGACGAGGTCGAGCTGGTCGCGCGTTTTTTCGAACATGCCTTTCGTGAGGCTGCTGCCGGGCGCACGCTTTCTGCCGATGATGTCTCGCGCTGTCTGGCCGTTCTGCGCGACGGCGAGCATGATGCCTCGTCGCTGCGCGATGACGTGCTGCTTTCGTATCGCGGTCGCGTTATCCGCCCCAAGACGCTCGGTCAAAAGCGCTATGTGGATGCCATCCGCTCTTCTACCATCACGTTTGGCCTGGGTCCTGCCGGTACCGGTAAAACCTATCTGGCCATGGCGCTCGCCGTCGCCGCGCTCAAGCGCCATGAGGTAGGCCGCCTGATCCTGACGCGCCCGGTTGTCGAGGCGGGGGAGAACCTGGGCTTTTTGCCCGGCACCCTCGAGGAAAAGATCGACCCGTATATGCGCCCGCTCTATGATGCCCTCTTTGACATGATGGATCGCGAGCGCACCGATGAGCTTATGGAGCGTGGCGTGATCGAGATCGCCCCGCTCGCCTACATGCGCGGTCGAACGCTGAGTGATGCCTTTGTGGTGCTCGATGAGGCACAAAACACAACGCCTGAGCAGATGAAGATGTTCCTGACGCGTCTGGGTTTTAATTCCAAGTTCGTGATTACCGGCGACCTGAGCCAGCGTGACCTGGTGGGTCGCCGCGGCGGTCTTGCCGACGTTGAGAAGATTTTGGGCCGTGTCGACGATGTGACGTTTTCTCACCTGGAGCGCGCCGATGTGGTGCGCCATGCCCTGGTAGGCCGTATTGTTGAGGCCTATGATGCATACGACGATGCGCGTGAGCAGCGCGCACACGATCGAAAGGAGTCCCGTTGAGTGTATTGATCAGCAACGATGCCGAGCTCGATACGCTGCTCGATGCCCAGGAGGTGGAGCACATCTGCGGAGTTGTGCTTGCCGCCGAGGGTGTTGAGCGTGAGGTCGAGATTTCCCTTTCGTATGTCGATGAGGACGAGATGCACGAGCTCAACCACGAGTGGCGCGGTATCGACCGCACCACCGATGTCCTCTCGTTTGAATGCGACTCGGCCTTTGACGAGGACATTCCCGCCGACGAGACGCTCGAGCTCGGTGATATTATCCTGGCGCCGCAGGTTATTGCCCGCCAGGCCCCCGGCTTTGGCAACAGCCCCGCCGATGAGTGCCGACTGATGCTCGTGCACGGAATGCTGCACCTGCTGGGTTACGACCACATCGAGGACGATGAGGCCGAGGTCATGGAGGCACGCGAGGATGCCATCCTGCGCGACCTGGCGCTTGAGCGCGGCGAGGACCCCAAACTCGTCCACGTCGGCCCCATAACCAATCATGCCCACGACTAGGAGCCGTCTATGATTCCCGGATCGAACAAGGACCATCCGTCCTTTTTAAAGTCGTTCTCATACGCGATGGAGGGCTTCGTCACCGCCGTCAAGACCGAGCGCAATATCAAAGTCATGCTCGTGGCGGGCGTGTGCACCGTCATTGCCGGCTGCATCGTGGGGCTCGATATTGCCGAGTGGGCTACGGTCATCATCTGCTGCGGCCTGGTGATTCACGGCGAGTTGTGCAATACCGCCATGGAGGCGATTGTCGACCTGGCGACTCAGGAGCTGCATCCGCTGGCCAAGCGCGCGAAGGATATCGCCGCTGCCTCAGTATACGTTCTTTCCATTACCGCCGCGATCGTGGGCTTGCTTGTCTTTGCCCACGCACTCGACTTTATTTAGAAAGGGATTTCCATGTCCGACAATATGCAGCCTACCGATGAAGTTTTGGATGACGAGGTCCTGGACGAGGCTGAAGGTGCCGATTCGTTTGACGAGGTCGAGGAGTTCGACCCGTTTGAGGGTATGAGCGACGAGGAACTCGATGCCCTGTGCGACGAGGATGAGGGCCTCGTGGGCTTTGGAGACGTGGAACCCGGTTTCCACAGCGGCTTTGTGGCCCTGGTCGGTCGTCCCAACGCCGGCAAGTCCACGCTGCTCAACGCCTGTTACGGCAAGAAGGTCGCCATTACCTCTCCGGTTGCCCAGACGACCCGCCGCCGTATGCGCGCCGTGGTCAACCGCCCCGGTTACCAGCTGGTCTTCGTTGACACGCCGGGTATCCATAAGCCCAAGGACGGCCTGGGCTCCGAGCTTAATAAGAGTGCCCTGTTTGAGCTCAATGACGTAGACGTCGTCGCGTTTCTGGTCGACGCCACCAAACCCATCGGCAGGGGAGACGCCTGGGTCGCCGAGCGCGTCAAGAACGCCCGTTCAAAAAAGGTCCTGGTGCTCACGAAGGCCGACGAGGCCGATCCCGCTCAGGTCATGGAGCAGCTCAAGGCCGCTCACGAGCTTATGGAATACGACGACGAGATCGTGACGTCGTCGGTCAAGAACTTCAACGTCGATGCGTTTATCGAGACCGTCGCTCACTTCTTGCCCGAGGGCCCGCGTTGGTTCCCCGAGGACATGGGCACCGACGCGTCCGACGAGACCCTCGTGGCCGAGTTTGTGCGCGAGAAGGTCCTGCGTCGCACCCGCGACGAGATCCCTCACTCCGTGGGCGTCATCTGTGACGCGCTCGAGCAGACTAAGAAGGTCCTGCGCGTGCACGCCACGATTTACGTCGAGCGCGAGGGGCAGAAGGGCATCATCATCGGCAAGGGCGGCGAGATGATTAAGCATATCGGCATCGATGCCCGTCGCGATCTTGAGCGTATCTTTGGCACTCAGGTCTTTTTGGAGCTCGACGTGAAGGTTAAGGCCGACTGGCGCGATGACGAGGCGCAAATCCGCCGCTTTGGCTATAACGCCGAAGATTAAGCCTCGGCGTTCATGGCAGGCTCTCGCACATATCGCACAAAGGTGCTTGTCCTCGACAAGACGAAGCTCAAGGAAACCGACCTGATTTTGACGATGCTCGACGAACGGGGGCGGCAGGTGCGTGCCGTGGCCAAGGGCGCACGTAAGCCTGGCGGTCGCCTTGCGGCCCGTTGCGAGCTCTTCTGCACCGTTGATATGCTGCTCGCGCATGGTCGCTCGCTCGACGTGGTTTCTCAGGCGGAGCTTATGGAGGCGCCGCTCGGTGCCGCTCCTGACTACGAGACGACCTGTGCCGCCAGCGCGATTGCCGAGGTTGCGCGTGTGTGCTCGTTCGAGGATGCCGAGGATCCATTTACCTTTGCCATCACGCAGCGGGCGCTCACGCTTATCGGCAGCGGGCTCGACTCGGCACATATGGACCTGCTCGTGGCGGCCTTTGTCTTTAAACTGCTGTCGCACGTTGGCTACCGACCCGATTTTTCGGCATGCGTGCTGTGCGGAGACCCCATGCTGTCGTATTTTTCGCCCCAGGCGGGCGGGCTTCTGTGCGGGTCGTGCGCCTCGAGCGTGCCTGGCGCCGAGTTGGTATCAGTCGGCGAGGTCGCATGGCTTCGCGCCCTCATGTCTATGACGTTCGATGAACTCATGGCCGAGCGAATCGATCCGCATACGGCTGCTTTTTTGCTGGGGCTTTCGCATGTTTGGGCCGCCACGCACACCGACCAGCGGCTCCGTGCGATGGAATTCATGTTGGGTCGGTGATGATGCGCAGGCGCGCGCCGCTTGTGGTAACATACCGACTTGTTGGTACCTCGACCTTGGATGCCCGCTCCACCGGCGGCTTCCCAGTCCGAGGCGAATAGAGTCGCCCGCGGGCGACGCGAAACGAAAGGTGAAACAATGACTGTTTCCAAAGAGCGCAAGGCGGAGCTGACCGCCCAGTTCGGTAACTCCCCGGTCGATACCGGTAACCCCAAGGTTCAGGTCGCCATCCTGTCCGAGCGCATCAAGGAGCTGACCGAGCACATGAAGTCCCACCAGAAGGACTTCCACACCCGTCGTGGCCTGCTCATGCTCGTTGGCCGTCGTCGTCGTCTTCTCTCCTACATCAAGAAGAACGACATCGTCGAGTACCGTGAGCTCATCAAGGCTCTGGGCATCCGCGACAACATCCAGTAAGGATTTGTACATGCTAAGAGCGTCCTGCGCAGCGGGGCGCTCTTTTTGTGTAAGGGCGTGAACAATCACGCTCTACAGCGTGGCGGGGGCAGGGGGCCCGCGTCACATGAGAAGCCCGCAGGCAAGGGGCCTGTGGGGTAAAGGAGAACAATGACACTCGTATCCAAGACCTTTGAGCTGTACGGCAAGACCTACACCTTCGAGTCCGGCGAGCTTGCCAAGCAGGCCACCGGCGCTTGTCTGGTCAAGCAGGGTGACACCACGATGCTCGATACCGTGGTCGTCTCCAAGGAGCGCAAGAATTACGACTTCTTCCCGCTGACCGTCGACTTCAACGAGAAGATGTACGCTGCCGGCCGTATCCCGGGTGGCTACCTCAAGCGCGAGGGCCGTCCCAGCGAGAAGGCCACGCTCACGGCTCGTATGATCGACCGCCCGATCCGCCCGAGCTTCCCGGACGGCTTCCGCAACGAGGTGCATATCGTCGCCACCTCGCTCGTCGCCGACCAGGTCAACCCCTTCGACGTCATCAATGTCATGGGTGCCTCTTTGGCTATGACGCTCGGCGGCGTGCCCTTCGAGGGCCCGCTTGCCTGCGTGCGCATCGGCCGCAACGTGGAGACCGGCGAGTTTATCGTCAACCCCACCTATGAGGAGCGCGAGAGCTCCGACCTGGACCTGGAGCTGGGCGGCTCTGCCGACTTCATCTCGATGGTCGAGGCCGGCGCCGAGGAGATCTCCGAGGACGACATGCTCGCCGCTATGAAGTTTGGTCAGGAGGCCCTCGCTGCCTTCTGCCAGGCCCAAGACGAGTTTGTCGCCGAGTGGGAGCAGGTCAACGGCGCTATCGTCAAGAAGGAGTACCCGCTCGACCAGCCCGTCGAGGAGGTCCAGGAGCGCATCTTCGCCCACTACGACGAGATGGCCGCTGCCCTGCGCGACGCCGACAAGCTTTCCCGCATCGGCAAGGTCGAGGCTCTGAAGGAGTCCATCCGCGCCGAGTTCTCCGACGAGGAGCAGGCCGCATGGGAGCGCGAGATCCCCGTGGCGCTCAAGAAGCTCGAGAAGAAGGCCATGCGCACCATGGTCGTCGAGACCGGCGAGCGCGTCGACGGTCGTGCCGCCGACGAGATCCGTCCCATCATGGTGAAGGACAACTACCTGCCGCTCGTTCACGGCTCCGGCCTGTTCCAGCGTGGTCAGACCCAGGTGCTCTCCGTGCTTTCGCTTGGCATGCTCAACGAGGGCCAGCGTCTGGATACCATCGAGCCCACCGAGGGCAAGCGCTATATGCACCACTACAACTTCCCGCCGTTCTGCACCGGCGAGACCGGCCGCATGGGCAGCCCCAAGCGCCGCGAGATTGGTCACGGCAACCTGGCCGAGCGCGCTCTGCTCCCGGTGCTTCCCGACGAGAACGAGTTCCCTACGCCATCCGCGTGGTCTCCGAGGTCATGGAGTCCAACGGCTCCTCTTCGATGGCTTCGACCTGCGGCTCCACGCTCGCCCTTATGGACGGCGGCGTGCCCATTAGCGCCCGGTCTCCGGTATCGCCATGGGCTTGATCCAGGAGGAGGGCAAGACCGTGGTCCTGTCCGACATCCAGGGTCTCGAGGACTTCCTGGGTGACATGGACTTAAGGTCACCGGCACCACCGAGGGCATCACCGCCCTGCAGATGGACAACAAGGCCACCGGCCTCACTTCGATATCTTGGCCCGCGCCCTGCAGCAGGCCAAGGAGGGTCGTGCCTTCATCCTGCAGAAGATGCTCGATGTGATCCCCGAGCCGCGTCATACCACGCGCAGCACCGCTCCTCGCATCGTCTCCATCCAGGTTCCGACCGATAAGATCCGCGACGTCATCGGTTCCGGCGGCAAGGTCATTCGCGGCATCCAGGACGAGACCGGCGCTTCGGTCGACATCCAGGAGGACGGTACCGTCTTTGTCGGCGGCACCGGCGAGTCCGTCGATCAGGCTGTCGAGCGCATCAAGCTCATCATCAAAGTTCCCGAGCCGGGCGAGGAGTACACCGGTCGCGTGGTCTCCATCCAGCCCTTCGGCGCCTTCGTCAACCTGCTGCCCGGTAAGGACGGCTTGCTGCACATCTCCCGCGTCGCCAAGGGCCGCGTGGAGAAGGTCGAGGACGTCCTCAGCGTGGGCGACGAGGTCAAGGTCGTCGTCATCGAGGTCGACGATCGTGGCAAGATCTCGCTTGATCGTCTGGATAAGCCCGAGGCCCCGGCTCGCGCCGAGGGTGCCTCCGAGGGCGACGGCGAGCACTTCCAGCGCCGTGAGCGTCCGCGTCGCGAGCGCTCTGAGCGCAGCGACCGTCCGCGCCGTCCCGGCGACAACGGAGGCCGAAAGCCCCGCCGTCACCACGACGCCGAGTAACAGCTAAACATAAGCAGCTCAACAAGGGCGACTCCTAAGGGGGTCGCCCTTTTGCTTGTGCCCGGGAGGGACGCATATGAAGTTTCCTGCTCTACAGTCCTGCGCAAGACGGAAAGCACATTAAGTGCTTTCCTTTGCGTGCGGAACTCGCGATAAACTTCATATGCGTCCCTCCCGGGCGCAAGCAAAAGGGCTGGTTAGTGCCGCTCGCTATTTAGTTAGACAGTCTATTCAGTAGTCAGATTTCAGATCAGTAGATAGACACAGCAGTATTTCCCCTGATAAAACCTACCAAAATAAACCTATCTCATATTGGCAGGTCAGGGCTCAGCGGCCCCGGCATGGGCTAAGTTTATCGTGAGTTCCGCACGAACAGGAGGCCACTTAATGTGGCCTCCGTCGTGAGCAGGACTGTAGAGCAGGAAACTTAGCCCGTGCCGGGGCCGCTGAGCCCTGACCGGCGGGATACACAGGTTCAGATGGGGCTTTGATGCATGGGTGGTCTGTTGTTGTGCAAATGGGTATCATACTGTGGATATTGCATCGACTCTGTGATGCTTGTTTGTACGTTCCCGGCGGTCGGTTTGCCAGAAGCGCCCCGTCGGTTGTTCCAGACCCGTTTCGTAGAAAGGAAACAACACTCACCTATGGCAGCTAAAAAATCATCTCCCTTGAAGATCATCCCGCTCGGCGGCCTTGATGGCATCGGTAAGAACATGACGGTCTTCGAGTGCGGCGACGACATGGTGCTCGTCGACGCTGGCCTCATGTTCCCCGACGACTCACAGCCCGGTATCGACCTGGTCCTCCCGGATTACACCTACGTTCTGGAGAACGAGGAAAAGCTTCGCGGCATCATCGTCACTCACGGCCACGAGGACCACACCGGTTCGCTTCCGTATCTGCTGCAGGACCTCAACAACAAGGTGCCCATCTTCTCGAGCAAGCTGACGCTCGGCTTTATCGAGGGCAAGCTCTCCGAGTTCCGCATTCGTGCACCCAAGTTCCGTGAGGTCAAGGGCGGCAGCCACGTCAATTTGGGTGGCATCTCTCTCGACTTCTTCTCGATGACGCACTCCATCCCGGGCGCTCTGGGCGTGTTTATCCGCACCAACCAGGGCACCGTTATGCACACCGGCGACTTTAAGCTCGACCAGACGCCCATCGACGGCGTTACGCCCGACTATGCCGCTATCAGCCGCTTTGCCAAGCAGGGCATCGACCTGTTGCTGTCCGACTCCACCAACGCCACGGTTCCGGGCTTTACCAAGTCCGAGGCCGAGGTTGGCCCCAATCTGCTGCATGCCATCAAGAATGCTCCGGGCCGCGTGTTCGTCGCGTCGTTCTCGAGCCACATCCATCGTCTGCAGCAGATCTGCGACGCCGCCCGCAAGTGCGGCCGCAAGGTCGTCGTGACCGGTCGTTCCATGCTCACCAACACCCGCGTGGCGCGCGAGCTCGGTTATCTCAACATCGATGATGCCGATATCATCGATGCTCGATATCGACAACCTGCCCGACGATAAGATCGTCGTCATGCACCGGTTCGCGGGGCGAGCCTCTCGGCCTCGCGCATGGTAACCCGGCACAAGACGCTTTCCATCCACGAGGGCGATACCGTCATCCTCTCGGCAACGCCGGTCCCCGGTAACGAGAAGGCCGTTCAGCAGGTCGTCAACAGCCTCGCCAAGCTTGGCTGCGACGTGTGGGATAAGAACCGCGCCCTCGTTCACGTTTCGGGTCACGGTAGCCAGGAGGAGCTCAAGCTCCTGATGGCCATGGCCAAGCCTACGTACTTTATGCCGGTCCACGGCGAGGCCGTGCATCTGCGCGCCCATGCCCAGCTTGCCCGTAAGATGGGCATCAAGGATGATCATATCTTTATCCTCGACAACGGAGATACGCTCGAGATGCGTGGCGGTATCGTCAAACGCGGTACGCCCGTCGAGTCCGGCGTCGTCTACGTCGACGGCCTGCGTATCGGCGATACCGACCCCATCGTTCTGCGCGATCGTCAGAAGCTTGCCAACGACGGTATGGTCACGGCTGTCGCTATCGTTTCGCTCAAGCACAAGAAGATCGAGGCCATCGAGTTCTCGGGCCGTGGCGTCTCCTTTGCCATCGACGATCAGTTCTCCGACGACGCCTCGGCGTCCATCATGAAGACTATCGAGAAGGGCAAGTTCAGCTTTACGAGCAGCGGTTCCGATGCCATTCGCAAGGCCGTGCGCGACTCGCTTTCTAACTTTATCTGGAGCCGTACGCGCACTCGTCCGATGATCATCCCGGTCGTCATGGAGGTTTAGTTTGGCGCGCGGATCTTCACAAAACGCCAAAGGCAATAAAGCCAACAACCAACCGGCATCTGCTAAGGGTGCCGGTTCCCATCTTCGTGCCAATAAGGGCCACGAGGCCGAGTTCGACGATTTTGAGCCCCTGGTCGAGCCTTCGGCCAACCGCGATATCGCCGGCGTGGTCATTGCCGTTTTGGCGATTGCGTCCTTCATTGCCGTGATTTCGCCGGCGACCGCACCCGTTACGGCTGCGGTTGCCGGTTTCTACCACCTGGGCTTTGGTCTGGGCGCCTACGTGCTACCGATCGTCATTTTGCTGTTTGCCGCCACGCTCTTTTTAGGCGAGGACTCGCCGCTCAACATTCGCTCGGTCGCGGGCGGAGCCGTGGTCTTTATCACCGTTGTCTCCATTCTTTCGCTGATGGTGCCGGGTACGAGCGACTCGTGTGACCTTATGTTCACGCCGCAAAATCTATCCGCCTCGGGTGGCTACATCGGTGCGTTTATTGCGAGTGCGCTGCAGAATGCCCTGGGTAAGCCTATCGCGATGGTGGTCCTGTTGGGTCTGGCCGTCGTTGGTTTTGTCATCATCGGCTTTTCGGTGGGTGGCGTGCTGCGCTCTGCTCGCGACCGTGCGGCCGATTTTGCCGAGCGCCGTCGTGCCGACGTCAACGCGAGCCCGTGGGGTGACGATGAAGCCCTGTCGGTGCCCGGCGTTGCCCGTCCGCACCTGAGCATTCTTCGTCAAAAGGGCTCCGATGCTGCCGTGACCACGGTTATGGGCAACGATGTGGACCCGGTTTTGGACAATGACGACGAGGACGAGAATCCGTTTGTCGACGTGTTCGAGTCGGTTGAGGCTGAGCGCGCTAAGACGACGCTGCTGCCGCGCCGCCATGCCAAGAAGGGCAAGGCTGCGCCTAAGCTCAATACAAGCGAGCCCGACCCGTCTTGGTCCGATAGCGAGATTGAGCTCACTGAGGGCGATGACGAGGACGACGAGGCTCCGATTGAGACCGCAAAGACAACTTTGCTGCCGCGTCGCCATGCCAAGCGCGACCAGGTAACTGGCCAGCTTTCGATGGAAGACGACCCCGATAAGATCGACGAGTCCGAGCCGCCGTTTGCCGTGAATCCCGTCTCGGCAGCACCTCAGATTCCCGACTTCTTGAAGCATCCCAAGGTTGCCGATGCGTCTGCCTCGAGTGCTGTCGAATCGGCTGCGGCTAGCGATGGGGGAGCGGACGGCGGCGCCGCAGATAACGAGGGCGAAGAAGAGGACGGCCTCAAGCTTCCGCCGCTCGAGATCCTGCACGCCAACCCGCAGTCGGCGTCCTCCGCGTCATCTGACAAGGAGCTGGAACAGACTGCCGAGTCACTGCAATCCACCTTGCTTGAGTTTGGCCGCAGTGCCCGCGTGGTCGGCTGGATCGCCGGCCCCACGGTTACGACCTTTAAGCTTCAGCCCGGCGAGGGCGAGCGCGTGAGTAAGATCTCGAGCCTCGAGGACGATATCGCGCTTTCGCTCGCTGCCCAGTCGGTGCGTATCTTTGCCCCGATCCCCGGCACCTCGCTCGTGGGCATCGAGATTCCCAATCGCAAGCGCCAAAACGTCAATTTGGGCGACGTGCTGCCCTATGTGAAGGGCGGTCCGCTCGAGTTGGCCATCGGCCGCGATGCCGAGGGCACGCCGGTTGTCGCCGACCTCGCCAAGATGCCCCACCTGCTTATTGCCGGTACCACAGGTTCCGGTAAGTCGGTGATGATCAATTCCATCATCACGACCCTGCTCATGCGCGCCCTTCCCGAGGATGTTCGCCTGATCATGGTCGACCCCAAGCGCGTCGAGCTTGCGGGCTATAACGGTCTCCCGCATCTCTATGTCCCCGTGGTGACCGAGCCCAAGCAGGCCGCGAGCGCTCTGCAATGGGCCGTGTCCGAGATGGAGCGTCGCCTGAAGGTCTTCGAGCGCCTTAACGTGCGTAAGATCTCGACCTACAACGAAAAGCAGGCCGCCGGCGAGTTTGAGCATTACGACAACCCGCCGCAAAAGATGCCCTACCTGGTCATCATCATTGACGAGCTTTCGGACCTGATGATGGTCGCCGGTAAGGATGTCGAGGCGTCGATTGTGCGTATCGCCCAGCTGGGCCGTGCCGCCGGTATCCACCTTATCGTGGCCACGCAGCGCCCCAGTTCCAACGTGGTGACGGGCCTCATCAAGGCCAACATTACCAACCGCATCGCCTTTAACGTCGCCACGGGCATCGACTCGCGCGTCATCATCGACCAGATGGGTGCCGAAAAGCTCACCGGTTTGGGCGACATGCTGTTCTCCAAGGTCGACTGGGGCAAGCCTCGCCGTATCCAAGGCTGCTTTGTCTCGGACGACGAAATCAACGAGATTGTCGAGTTCGTCAAGTCGCAGAGCGAGCCCGATTACCACGAGGAGATCCTGTCTGCCGTGGCGCCCGCTTCCATGTCCATGGCGGGTGGCGGCGGCATTGTCCGTACCGGAGTCGCCGAGCCGCAAGACGATGATCCGCTCATTTGGGAAGCCGCCCATATTGTGGTGGAATCGCAGCTTGGCTCCACATCTGGCCTGCAACGTCGTCTGAAGGTTGGCTATGCGCGTGCCGGGCGTATTATGGATATGCTGGAAGAAAAGGGTGTCGTCGGCCCGCCCGACGGTTCCAAGCCGCGCGAGGTCCTGTTGGACGAGGAGGGGCTTGCCGCGCTGGAGTCTGTCGACGCCGAGATGGCACGTGAAGATCGTGAGTTTGGAGGATTCTGATGGCTGCACGCTTTGGTGACATGCTGCTTGAGCAGCGTCGCCGAATGGGCCTTTCCATTCAGCAAGTCGCCAACACCATCAAAATCAGGCCGCAGATCATCGAGTTTTTCGAGACCGGTAACTTTGCTTCGATGCCGCCGCGCGGCTATGCGCAGGGCATGATTTCGAGCTATGCTCGCTTTTTGGGCCTCAATCCGCGCGAGGTCGTCAATGCCTACTTTGACGATCTGATGGCATACGAACGCGAGACGTCGCAGCAGGGCGGTCGTTTTCAGGACGCCGCCGGCTACGTCAATTCGCGTTCCTCGGTCGATAACGGGCGCTTTCTGATGGTTCAGGGCGGTCGTTCGACCCGCTATGGACAGCGTCCTCAGCAGGCCGGTTATATTACCGAGACGGGTTCGGGCGAGGAGATTCGCTCACAGCGTGACCGGTTCCGCAGTACGCCGATGCCCGAGGACCGTGCACTTCCCGCTGCCCGAGGCGTGGCGCGTGACCCTCGTGCCGGCTACGGCGACGGCGGCTATTCCGATCGCGGTTACCGTGGTGCCTCTACGGGACGCTCTCGCGGTGGCTATGCGGATGCCGATACCACGCAGCTGACGCCGCGTCTTCGCTCTCAATCACAGCCGTATGGCCAGCGCTCTTCGGCTCCGCGTTCGGGCCAGCGTGGCTATCAAGGCCGCGGTGAACTTGCGCCGCGTTCTGGCCAGCGCGGCTCGCAGAGCCAAGGCGGCTATCGTGGTCGTCCCGATAGCGGTCGCGGCCGTATGCCGCAGGGGAATGGGCGTGGCGGCTCCAGTCGCGCACGCAGCGGCGGGCGCGTCTCCCAGAACAACGGGCTCGATCCGCGTATCGTTTACGTAGGCATCGGTGCCGTTGCGCTGCTGCTGATTTTGCTCATCGTGGTCCTCCTGCGTGGCTGCGGCTCTTCTGCACCCGAGTCGACGCCTGAGACGCCCGCGGCCACCAAGACGACGACCAAGAAGTCTTCCAAGAAGACCGAATCTGTTGACGAGGCGACGGATTCTGCCGATTCCGATGCCGCCAAGGCGAACGCGAAAAAGAAAGAGGACGAGGTCATCAAGGTCAAGGTCTCCGTTGCCAAGGGCAAGACCGCCTGGATCGAGGTCAAGGTCGACGGTAAATCGGTCTTCGGCGCCCAGGCAACCGGTCCCTTTGAGCAGGAGTACACGCCCGAGTCCTCGATCGAGATCACCACGTCCAAGCCTTCCGATGTCACCGTTACCAAGAACGGTGAAAAGGTTCGTTACGATACCAAGACCTCGGGCGTGGCGCGTGTGACGATCACCGTTCCCAAGAAGGAGACGACTGATTCCGAGAATGGTGAAAGTTCTGATGGTACCGACACCACCGATGGTACCGATACCACCGACGGTACCGATGCCCAGTCCACGGATGGCGCCGATACCGCAACTGACGGTCAGACACCCACCGATTCTACCGACAATTCGTACGATAGCTACTAGGCCGCTCGTACGCGAAAGGAAACATCATGGCTAAAGATTCCAGCTTCGACGTCGTGTCCGAGGTCAACATGCAAGAGGTCGACAACGCCTTCCAGCAGACCACGCGCGAGATTTTCCAGCGCTATGACCTTAAGGATTCCGGCGCCACGATCGAGCTTTCGAAGGGCGACAAGCTCTTTACGATCAACGCCCCGGCCGACTTTGTCTCCAAACAGATTGTTGACGTGCTGAGCTCCAAGCTCATCAAGCGCGGCATCGACCTCAAGGCTGTCTCGTGGGATGCTCCGCAGGCGGCATCGGGCGGCACCGTGCGCGTGCTCGGCCATATCGTCGAAGGTATCGACCAGGCGACCACCAAGAAGATCAACAAGGACATCAAGGATCAAAAGCTCAAGGTCAAGGT